>CADCRA010000111.1 GCA_902803715.1 uncultured Bacteroidia bacterium | reverse complement strand
TCGTAGACGTCTTTTTCTCCCAGGACGACGAGTTTCTTGCTGGCGGACAGACGGTGGCTGTGGTTGGCGAGATTGCCGCAGCGGACGCAGATGGCATGGACCTTCTGCACGTCTTCGGCGATGGCCATGAGCCCGGGCATGGGGCCGAAGGGCTTACCGAGATAATCGGTGTCGAGGCCGGCGACGATGACGCGGACGCCGCGGTTGGCAAGGGTCTGGGCGACCTCGATGATGCTTTCATCAAAGAACTGGGCTTCGTCGATGCCGATGACTTCGACGTCCGGGGCGACGTTCAGCATCCGGGACGGTGTCTTGATCGGCGTGCAGGGGATGGTGTGGGAATCGTGCGAGACGACGTCGAGATCGGAATAGCGCTTGTCGATGGTCGGCTTGAAGATTTCGATTTTCTGCTTGGCGAACTGGGCCCGTTTGAGGCGGCGGATCAGTTCTTCGGTCTTGCCGGAGAACATGGAACCGCAGATAACCTCAATGCAACCCGTTTTTTTGGTATTTTCTGAAAACATATTTATTTTTGTATTTGACGCTTGCCGGAAAACCCTGCCTGGGTTTCGGAGCAAAGTTAGTCAATTTTCAGCCCTATGGAGAAAAAAATAGAAGAAGTTATCAACAGGCTGGACACCCTGAAGAAGGAAGTCGCCGAACTGGAGAAGATGGTTGCCCAGCTGACGGCGGCTCCCGCCGCGGAGCCGGAAGAGGCGGTGGACCTGTCCGAGCCGATCGACCTGACCCTGGACGAGACGGAACCTGTTCCTGCTTCCGGGGACGTCCTGGAGGATGTCCCCGTCGAAATCCTGTCTGCGTCGGTGGCGCAGATCGTTCCGGACGAACCGGCGGCGGACCCCGTCGCCGTTGAGGATATCCCGGAGAATTCCGTCGAGGAAGTTCCTGAACCTGAAGAAGAAGCCGTTGATATCGAAGATATTCCGGAAGTTCCGGTAGAGGAACCTGTTGCTGTCGAGCCGGAACCGGCTACACCAGTCGCTGAGCCGGTTGCTGAGCCGGTCGCTCCGGAGGCGTCGGAAGACGGTCTCTTCGGCCTGTTCGGGGAAGAAATCCGTCCGGAACCAAAAGAAAACCGTCGCGGACGCCGCCGCAGGGAAAGCATCGTGGAATCCGCGGAAGGGGAGAGCGGCAAGGCTGTCGTCGACGCCATGGCCGTCCAGGCCGCCTGGCGGACCGACATTCCCGGTCCGGAGGTCAAGTCCCTGCGCAGTGCGATTGCCCTGGGCGACCAGGTCCTGTTCATCAACCGCCTGTTCCGCAAGGATTCTGCCTTGTACCAGGATACGGTCGACCGGCTGAATTCGACATCGACCCTGGCCGAAGCCCTCGGATATCTGAGCGAAACGTTCCCGGAATGGGACCTCGCATCGGATGATGTCTATAAATTCATGATGGCGGTGCGCCGCAAGATCCGCAGGTAATGGCCGGCAAACTGTATATCGTTCCGACGCCGGTCGGCAATCTGGAGGACATGACCTTCCGGGCCGTACGCGTCTTGAAGGAAGCGGACCTGATCCTGGCCGAGGATACGCGGACGAGCAGCGTCCTGCTCCACCATTACGACATCCACGGCAGGCTGCAGTCGCACCACAAGTTCAATGAACACCAGACGGCTGACATGATCAAGGAACGGATCCTGGCCGGCCTGAACGTCGCCCTCATCAGCGATGCCGGTACGCCGGGCATCTCCGATCCCGGTTTCCTGCTTGCCCGCACCTGCGCCGTGGAAGGGATCGAGGTGGAGACGCTTCCGGGGCCTACGGCTTGCATCCCGGCGATCGTTTCGTCGGGCCTGCCTTGCGACCGTTTCTGTTTCGAGGGATTCCTGCCGGTCAAGAAAGGCCGCCAGACCTTGCTGAAAGAACTCGCGTCCGAGACGCGGACCATGGTCTTCTACGAGTCTCCGTACCGCCTCGTGAAGACGCTGCAACAATTCGCCGAATACTTCGGCCCGGAGCGGGAATGTTCCGTCGCCCGGGAGATCTCGAAGGTGCATGAGGAACACCGCCGGGGTCCGCTCGCCGAAGTGGCGGCCTGGTACGGGGAACATGAGCCCAAGGGCGAGATTGTCATCGTCGTCGCCGGGGCTTCGAAACAACGTCCAACCAAAGGGGAGAAAGACACCCGGGAGGATGGAACCGAAGGAAGGTAAATCCCTTTCCGCATCTTTTGTCATCGGGGCGATCGCCCTTGCATTTCTGGTTACAGGCTATCAGACAGCCCTGTTCGTCCACCGTGCCGCGGTGGCGGGCATCGCCGCGCACGCTGACCGGCCGGATACCGTCTATATCATCGAGCGGGTCCCGGCGGGGGAAGAGGGAGTTGTCGCGGATGTCGGACAGGCCTCTTCCGGCTCCGGCCGGGCCTCTGTCCGTACGGAGCGGCGCAATGCGGTCCATGCACCGGCGGCTGAGCAGGTCCGGGACCGGATCATGGAGCGGACCTATGCGTCTTTCCCGTTTGATCCCAATACGGTGTCGGTCGCGGATCTCCAGCGCCTGGGCTTCAGTCGCCGCCAGGCGGAGGCTATCGACCGTTATCGGCAGAGCGGGGGCCGGTTCCGGCGGAAGGAGGACTTCGCCCGTTCCTACGTCGTCGATGACAGCGTGTACCGGCGGCTGGAAGCCTTCATCGAGATCCCGCGGCTGGACCTGAACCAGGCGGACTCGGCGGCTTTCGACGCCCTGCCCGGCATCGGCCCCTATTATGCTTCGAAGATCGTTTCATACCGGAACGAACTCCGGGGCTATTCCTTCAAGGAACAACTCATGGACATCCGCGGCTTCGACCGGGAGCGGTATAACGGCCTGCAGGACCTGGTCTCGGTCGGTCCCACGGACCCGTACCGGATCTGGGCCCTGCCGGAAGACTCCCTCAAACTGCATCCTTACATCGACCGGGATGCGGCGCACGGCATCATCCTCTACCGGGACCACCATCCCCGCTCCCAGTGGACCGTCGAAGGCCTCGCGTCCGCCGGCGTCCTCACCCGCGAATATGCCGACCGCCTTTCCCGCTGCCGCCTCGCTCCGCCGGATTAGTCTCCTGCCGTCCCCGTCAATCCCCGCCCCCGGGGCCCTTTACCTTTACTTCGACGCCAAGCACTTGGATTTCCCGGAACAAAATCATTATTTTTGTATCCGGACGCTTAAAACACGACACCATGCTGGCAGTTTTGCTTATCTCCCTTCTTCCGTTTGTCAATCCTTTCGTCGGTACGGACGCACACGGGCATACCTTCCCGGGAGCCGTCTATCCGTTCGGCATGATCCAGCTCAGCCCCGACACCCGTCCGCTGCCCGGCGACTGGGACGGCTGCAGCGGGTATCATTACTCCGACGAGGTTATCTACGGGTTTTCGCATACACATCTGAGCGGGACCGGTTGCGACGACTGGTGCGACATCCTCGTGACCCCGGGCGGGAAGCCTTCGCATTTCTCGCACGAGCGGGAAGCGGCATCTCCCGGCTACTACGAAGTGTGGCTGGAAGATACGCAGGTAATGGCCCGGCTGGCGGCCGGACAGCGCAACGCCTGGCACAGTTATACGTTCCGGAAGGGGACGCCGGCTACCTTGCGGATCGACCTGAAGCACCGGGATCCGCTGGATGACTGGCAGTTGGAAGTGGAGGGCAACCGTTGCTGGGGACATCGCACCTCATCGAGTTGGGCGAGGGGACAGCAGGTCCATTTCTATATGGAATTCTCCGCCCCCGTCGTCTCGGTGGAACGCGAAGATGCCGCCGCGACGCTCCGATTCAAAGGGAATGAAGTTGATGTCAAAGTGGGCATCTCATCGGTCAGCTGGCAGAACGCCCGCGACAACCTGGAGAGCGACCGCCCGGCGTCCTTGAAACGACTCCGGAAACGCACCGGCAAGGCTTGGGAGCAATATCTCGCCAAGGTGCCCTGCCCCTACAAGGACAAGGAGCACCGGGCCCGTTTCTATACGGCGCTGTATCACACGGCCATCCATCCGACCCTTTATTCCGATGCCAACGGCGAGTACCGTGGCATGGACGGCAAGGTCCACAAGGCGGAAGGCTGGCAGCGCTATACCGTGTTTTCCCTCTGGGACACCTTCCGCGGCCTGCACCCGCTGCTGACGGAAATCGAGCCGCAGCGGACCGTGGACTTTATCCAGTCCATGCTCTCCATCTGGCGGGAAGGCGGGAAACTGCCGGTCTGGGAACTCTCCGGCTATGAAACCGACTGCATGATCGGCTACAACAGCGCGCCGGTCATCGCCGACGCGATGGCCCGCGGCCTGAAAGGCATCGATTATGAAGAGGCCTTCCAGGCCCTGCTGGCTTCTTCGCAGCGGGATGATTTCGGACTGGGCAGTTTCCGGCGCAACGGACTGGTCCTGGCGGACGACGAGCACGAAAGCGTGTCCAAGACGCTGGAATACGCGTATGACGATTGGTGCGTCGCCCAGGTGGCGCTCCGGCTCGGGCATATGGAAGAATACGAGCGGTACATGACCTCGTCGCAATACTGGAAGAACGTGCTGGATCCGGAGACCGGTTTCATGCGGGCCCGCCTGAACGGCCGCTGGTTCTCACCCTTCGACCCCCGCGAAGTCAACAACAATTATACGGAAGCCAACTCCTGGCAGTACAGTTTCTTCGTTCCGCATGACATCTCCGGGCTCATCGCCGCCCTGGGCGGGCCCGAGGCCTTTGAACAGCGGCTGGACGGCCTTTTTGAAGCACCGGAAGGAACGACCGGCCGGACGCAGGCGGACATCACCGGAACGATCGGACAGTATGCCCACGGCAATGAACCCAGTCACCATGTGGCTTACCTGTACGATGCCGTCGGCCGGTCCGACAAGCGGGAAAGTCGTGTCAGGCAGATTCTGGAGACCCTCTATTCCTCGGCGCCGGACGGCCTCTGCGGCAACGACGACTGCGGGCAGATGTCCGCCTGGTATGTCCTCTCTTCCATCGGCAAGTACCCGGTCTGTCCCGCGGCGACGACGGCGGCAACCGCGGCAACCATGGCGACCACGGCCGGCCTCCCATCGGTTCCGCCCATTGTCACGAACCCGGCCTTCGAGATGGAATCAGACATGTTCCTGGATTCCCTGACCGTCGGCATCAGTGGCGAGGGAACGCTCTGGTATGCCGTCGACGACGGACCTGCCCAAAAGTACGGGGGGCCGTTCACCGTCCGCAAGGCCTGCACGCTGTCGGCCTGGTCCGAAAAAGACGGCCGGAAGAGTTTTGTCACCCGGAGCCGGGTGCGGCAGATCCTGCAGGACCGGGACATCCGGCTGACGTACCGGTACAGCCGGCAATACACGGCCGGGGGCGACGAGGGCCTGATCGACGGGACACGCGGCGGTCTGAACTGGCGGACCGGCGGCTGGCAAGGCTACCAGGCGACGGATTTCGAGGCGGTCATCGACCTGCGTGAAGTCAAGCCGTTGCATACGCTCGGCGCCGGATTCTGCCAGGACGCCCGTTCCTGGATCTGGATGCCCGTATCCGTGGAATTCTCCGTCTCCGAAGACGGTGTCAACTATACGCCGGCCGGCCGCCTGGACTGCCACGTCGATCCCAAGGACTATACCGTGCAGGTCTGGGATGCGGAGATTCCGGTCTCCTGCCAGGCCCGGTATGTGAAGGTTTTCGCCAAGAATTTCGGAACCATCCCCGACTGGCACCCCGGCGCCGGCTCCCCGGCTTTCATCTTCATCGATGAAATCTGGTGCAGGTAACAGATAGAAACAGCCGGTCTCGCAGAGGCCGGCTGTCATTATTCCATGGGGCAGGGAACTAGTCCTGCATGGTCTGCATCGCGGCGCGGATCTTGGCTTCGATCTCGTCGCAAAGTTCCACGTTGTCGGTGAGCAGCTGCTTGGTCGCTTCGCGGCCCTGGGCGAGTTTCTGGTCATTGTAGCTGAACCAGGAACCGCTCTTCTTGACGATGTCCAGTTCGACGGCCAGGTCGAGGATCTCGCCGCTGTGGGAGATGCCTTCTCCGTAGACGATGTCGAATTCCGCTTTCTTGAACGGCGGGGCCATCTTGTTCTTGACGACCTTGACGCGGGTACGATTGCCGAGGGCTTCGTCGCCGTCCTTGATCTGGGTCGTGCGGCGGACGTCGATGCGGACGGAGGCATAGAACTTCAAGGCGTTGCCGCCGGTCGTCGTCTCTGGGTTGCCGAACATGATGCCGATCTTCTCACGCAGCTGGTTGATGAAGATGCAGCAGGTGTTCGTCTTGCTGATGTTGGCCGTCAGTTTGCGGAGGGCCTGGCTCATGAGCCGGGCCTGGAGGCCGACCTTGTTGTCTCCCATCTCACCTTCGATCTCGGCTTTCGGCGTCAGGGCTGCGACGGAGTCGATGACGATGATGTCGATGGCGCCGGAGCGGATGAGGTTGTCCGCGATCTCGAGGGCCTGTTCGCCGTTGTCCGGCTGGGAAATGAGGAGGGTGTCCAGATCGACGCCAAGGGCTTTGGCATAGGTCCGGTCGAAGGCGTGCTCGGCGTCGATCATGGCGGCGATGCCGCCTTGTTTCTGCGCCTCGGCGATGGCGTGGATGGCGAGGGTGGTCTTACCGCTGGATTCCGGGCCGTAAATCTCGATGATCCTGCCCCGCGGATAACCGCCGATGCCGAGTGCGTGGTCGAGGGCCACGGAACCGCTCGGGATGACCTGGACATCGAACTGTGGCTGATCTCCCAACTTCATGATCGTCCCTTTCCCGAAATCTTTCTCAATCTTGTCGATCGTCGCCTGCAGTGCCTTGAGTTTTCCGGCATTGGCTGCGGCGTTGTCCTGTACTGCTTCTTTCGCCATTGTTTGTTAACGTTTTGAGTTTACTGCATGTCCTCCGCGGACACACCTTGGCAAAGTTATCAAAAAACGCTGCAATCTGAAATAATTTTTGAGTATTTTTGCATCTGGAGAAAAATGCATTTTTCATGAAGATTGCCTTGCTCGGGAAAAACCCGGAAGAACTGAAGCAGATCGCCCTGGAAAACGGTCTTCCCGCCTTCGCCGGGAAGCAGATCGCCCAGTGGATCTACCAGAAAAAGGTCCGCACGATCGACGAAATGACCAACCTCTCGAAGGCGGGCCGTGAACGCCTTGCCGACCGCTACGAAGTCGGCCGGGTCGCCTGGTCGGACCTGCAATGCTCCCGGGACGGTACGAAGAAATACCTTTTCCCGGTCTCCTGTTCGCACCTCCACGGACTGAACCGGAGCGATACCGATCCGCACCTGGAGGCCAGTTCCATCGAAGCCGTGATGATTCCGGACGAAGACCGCAGGACGCTCTGCGTCTCCTCCCAGGCCGGCTGCAAGATGGGCTGCAAGTTCTGCATGACCGGCCGCCAGGGCTTCCACGGCAATCTCTCCGCCGGCGACATCCTCAACCAGTTCCTCTCCGTCGAAGAGTCCGATACCTTGACCAATACCGTGTTCATGGGAATGGGAGAGCCGCTGGACAATTACGAGAATGTCAAGCGGGCGATCGACATCCTGACGGCGGACTGGGGGTTCGGCTGGAGTCCGAAACGCATCACCCTATCCTCCATCGGCGTCCTGCCGAACCTGCGCCGCTTCCTGGACGAGACCCGCTGCCACCTGGCCATCAGCATGCACGATCCTTTCGGAGACGAACGCGGCACCCTGATGCCGGTCCAGCAGGCCTATCCGCTGGAAGACGTACTGGCCCTGATCCGGGAATATGACTTTACCGGACAGCGCCGGGTCAGTTTCGAATATACCATGTTCTCCGGCCTGAACGACGACAAGCGTCACGCCGACGCCATCATCCGCCTCCTGCGCGGCCTGGAGTGCCGCGTCAATCTCATCCGTTTCCATAAGATTCCGGATTTCCCGTACGAAACCTCCCATGACGGCTCCATGGAACTGTTCCGGGACCGTCTCAGCCGCGCCGGGATCACGGCGACGATCCGGGCTTCGCGCGGAGAAGACATTTACGCCGCCTGCGGCATGCTGGCAGGCGAACATGACAATTCCTGAGCCATGAAACGAACGATCCTCCTCCTGTCGCTGCTGCTCCTGCTGCCCGTCCTCCGTGCCGGAGGCCAGGCGCGGATGGTCCTGCAACTGGATTCCGTCTCGACCCGGACGATCAGGGCCCGGCTGGACGAGATCCGGAAAGACCGGCCGACGGTCGCACTTGTCCTCAGCGGCGGCGGAGCGAAAGGCGCCGCCCATATCGGCGTGCTGCAATACCTGGATTCCCTGCAGATTCCCGTCGACCTGGTCACGGGAACCAGCATCGGCGGCCTGGTGGGCGGCCTGTATGCCCTGGGCTATCCGGTCGCGGAACTCGACTCGATCATGCGGAACATGGACTGGGACATGGCATTGAGCGACAAGGTGCCCCGGGAATATGTCTCCTACGCGGAGACCAAATACAAGGAAAAATACGCCCTATCCTTCCCCTTCTATTATGCCCATGAAGATTTTCTCCGGCAGCGGGAACAGGCCCTTCTTTTCTCCGGCGTCAAGGACCGGTACGAGGATCTCCATCTCGGCGCCGATGCCGGCGCCAGCGCCACCAGCCTGGTCCGGGACAACCTGCTGGGCAGCCTGCCCTCCGGCATGGTCTTCGGACAAAACGTCGGCAATGTCTTCAGTTCCCTGTCCGTAGGATACCAGGATACGCTGGACTTCGGCAACCTGCCGGTCCCGTTCGCCTGCGTGTCGACGGACATGGTGACGGGCACGGCGAAAATCTGGGATTCCGGCAAACTGAACACGGCGCTTCGGTCGACCATGTCGATCCCCGGCCTCTTCGCACCGGTCCGGACCGACGGCATGATCCTCGTGGACGGTGCCATGCGAGACAACTACCCGACCGATCTGGCCCGGGATCTGGGTGCGGATTTCATCATCGGCGTGGATATATCGGAGGCTTCCAGCGACTACTCCGGCATCAATAACCTGATGGACATCATCATGTCGGGCGTCGACATGCTGGGCCGCGAATCCTATGAAAAGAACGTGAAGAACACGGAGGTGACGATCCGTCCGGACATTACGGGATATGGCATGCTCAGTTTCGACCGGGAATCGGTCGATTCCCTGATCGCTCGTGGTTATGCGGCGGCACAGGGACAGCGGCGGAACCTGCTGGCCCTCCGCGAACTGATCGGCAATCCCGCCCCGGTGGAAAACCGGCGCCCCCGCGCGGTCAACCTGCATGAGACGAAGGTCCGGATCGACGGGATCGAGATCGCCGGCGTCAACGAGCGGGACAGCCGGTACATGATGGACAAGATCCGGAAGTCTTTCGGCGAGTCTTTCCAGACCGACCACCGTGTCGGCAAGGCGGAAATCGAGAATGCCGTGGCGACGCTCTTCGGCACCAAGGCCTTCGACTACGTGACCTACGAACTGCTCGGCACGGAAGAACCGTTCCGGCTGGTCATCAACTGCAAGCGCGGACCGATCCACCACCTGGGACTCGGCGCCCGTTTCGACACGGAGGAACTGGTATCCGTCATCATGAACGTCGGTATCAATGTCCACAGCCTCCAGGGTTCGTCCCTGGATATCACCGGCCGGGTGGGCTCCAACCCTTCCGCCACCCTCCATTACCGCTACCGGGGAGAAAAAGGTCCGACGCTCAACCTTTCGGCCCGGTACCGCTATGTCGACCGCAACCAGTTCGCAATCGGCCTGGACAACTTCAAGATCGTCTACCACAGTTTCCGGGAAGAACTGTATTTCTCGAACCTCAGCTGGCACAATTTCGATGTGAACATCGGCATCCGGGACGATTATTTCAAGGTCAATTCGATCATGGCGGACCGCATGTCGGGGGATTACGATTTTTCTGCCCTCCACAACCATTACATGGGTCCCTTCCTCCGGGCGCGTGCCGATTCTTTCGATGACGGTTATTTCCCTTCCGAAGGCTTCAATGCCGGCATGGACTATTCCTGGACGGCGACCGGCGTGAATAATGGGCTGGAAGGTTTCCATGCCGTCCAGATCGACGCGAAGACCGTCGTTCCCATCGCGGATTTCCTGGCTGTCCTGCCTTCGCTGAATACCCGCGTCCTGGTCGGGGATGATGTCCCGATGCCTTATCTCAACCTGATCGGCGGCGTCATGCCGGGCCGGTACATGGAGCAGCAGATCCCGTTCCTGGGCGTCACCAATGCCATGGCAACCTCCAATGTCATCGGAATCGCCCGGGCCGACCTGCGGTTCCGGCTGGCGAAGAACAGTTATCTGACCGCCACCGGCAATTTCGGCGTGGATGCCCTGAAACTGGAGGACATCTTCTACAACGAGCCGGTCTCGACCTTCCTGGGATTCGGCCTCGAATATGCGTACGACTCTATCCTGGGACCGATCCGGTTCAATGTGAGCTGGTCGGACCGCATCCACCGCCTGACGGCTTATTTCGGCCTCGGCTTTGACTTCTAAAAGTATGGACGAGAGACAGTTGCAAGTTCTGGGCAAATTGCAGGCGCAGTGCGCCCGCCGAGAGTATTGCCGTTCCGACATCCGGACCAAGGCGTTGAAAGCCCTGGATCTCGATGCCGCTGCGGCGGATGAGGTGGTGGAATCCCTGGTGGCGGACCGTTTCGTGGACGACCTGCGCTATGCTTCGGCGTTCGCCCGGGAGAAGGCCTCCCTGACGGGGTGGGGACCGGTCAAGATCGGGTATGCCCTGGCGGCGAAGGGAATCGGGCGGGAGACCGTCGCACAGGCCCTGGCGGACATCGACTTGTCCGCGGCGGACCGGAAGATGGAGACGGTGCTCCGGGCCAAGTGGCGCAGCCTGGCGGAAGATCCGGAGGGAAAACTGAAACTGCTGAAATTCGGATTGGGCCGGGGGTACGAATACAATGCCCTCCGGGACCTGGTGGACCGGATCGTCAAGGGCGAAGCGTGACCCATTCGGGGTAGGCGAGGTTCCCGATCTGGCGGGAAATCTCCGTCGCCCTCCGGCTGACATACGAAGACGGCTTGCCGGCATTGCGTTTCAGCGGGCTGGGCAGGCAGGCGGCGATAAGGCAGGCCTCCCGGCGCGTCAGTTTCGCTGCGGCATGGCCGAAATGCGCCTGGGCGGCTGCTTCGGCCCCGTAGATGCCGGTGCCCATCTCCGCGACGTTGAGATAGACTTCCAGAATCCTTTCCTTGCCCCAGATTTTCTCGATCAGGACGGTGAAATACGCTTCGACGCCTTTCCGCAGCCATGTCTGGGAAGGCCAGCAGAAGACGTTCTTGGCCGTCTGCTGGCTGATCGTGCTGGCTCCCCGCATGCGCGTCCCGCTCCGGCGCTCTTCCAACGCTTTCCGGATCTCCGTCTGGTCGAAGCCCTTGTGGTCGAAAAACCGCTGGTCCTCGCTGGCGACGACGGCTTTCGCCATCTCCGGGGAAATCTCGTCCAGGCTCCGCCAGCGGCTCTGCGTGTGAAAATCTCCGTCACCGCGGAATTGGAAGGAACGCTGGACCATCAGCGGCGTGACCCAGACCGGGACCCATTTCAGCAGGACGACCCAGAGAACGGACAGCAGCACGAGGGCTGCCGCCAGTTTCAGGACGAAGCGCAGGATGCGGGCGGGCAGGGACATGTCAGTTTTTCAGTTCGGTGCCGGCCGTCAGCCGGCGGATGGCCTTGATCTGGCCGAAGAATTCAATGGCGACTACGCGGATGACCGTATAGGCAGGAATCGCGACGATCATCCCGAAGATGCCGCCGATATGGCCGGCCATGATCAGCACGATGAAAATCTCCAGCGGATGGGACTTGATGCTCTTCGAATAGATGACCGGCTGGAACAGGAAGTTGTCGAACAGCTGGGTCACGGCGAAGATGGCGATCAGGATGACCAGGAAGACCATCCAGTTCATGTTCCCGCCCAGGGCGGCGGTGCTGCTGAATTTCAGGACGAGACCGAGCACGGTGCCGATGCCGGCGCCGATCCAAGGACCGACATAGGGAATGACATTGAGCAGACCGGTCATGAAAGCGATGCCGAGGGACACGGAGAATCCCAGCCGGGCGATCAGCAGCAGCCCCAGGAAATTGAGGGTGGCGACGCCGAGGATTTCCGTCAGCAAGCCGACGAAATACCGGGAAAGCAGGTGCTCGATGTCCCCGATGGCTTCGATGGCCTTGTCTTCGATCCGGTCCGGAACCAGGGCGGCGATGATCTTGCTGAACAGGTGATCGTCCTTGATGAAGAAGAAACTGATGAAGACCACGCAGAAGATGCCGATGCCCAGGCTGCCGATGGCCGAGGCGACCGAACCGACCACCGAAGTGACGGAACTCAGGTCAAAGGCGTTCTTGATGAATTTCGTGATCTGGTCCTGGATTGTGAAGCCCTGTTCCAGGTCCGGGAAGGTGGAGATCAGCCAGAGGTTGAGGTTATCCAGCATCGAACTCAGTCCGGCGGCGTTGTACGAGGCGGCCTGCATGTTCGCCGAGATGTTCTGGACGATTCCGTAGATGACCGGAATGAGCTGGGTGATGATTCCCAGGAAAAACAGGACGATCAGGAGCAGGGTCAGGACGGCCAGCAGGCCGTCAGGCAGGCTCTTTCCCTTGATGCGGATCTTGGCCAGCGCATGTTTGACCGGACGTCCGATCAGCGAGACGACGGCGGCCAGGATGATGTAGACCAGGACGCTCCTGAAATACCAGCAGACCGCGCAGACAGCGGCGGCGCCGGCCAGGTACATGATGTACCGGGCAAGTTTGTCGACACTACGTTCCATGGATCAGTGCTTTTGTCAGTTCTTCGGCCGTGGAGACGATCTTCCACGGATGGTATGCGGCGAGCTCCTCGCGGGTGCGGAAACCCCAGAGTACGCCGATAGTGCGGACGCCGGCGTTGCCGCCGGTCTGCATGTCCGTATTGGTATCTCCGACATAGACGACCTCGTCGAGCCGGACGTCGGGAGCGGCGGCCATGGCCTGGTGCACGATCGCCGGATCCGGCTTGATCGGCAGACCGTCCCGCTGGCCGAGCACCTTGATGAAACCGTATTCTCCGAAGAAGATGCGGATCAGTTTCTCGGCGCCGTCCTGGTATTTGTTGGAGGCGAGGGCGAAGCGGATGCCGGCTTCGCGGAGCCGGTCCATCATGTCCATGATGCCGGGATAGGGCCGGGTACGGTCGCAGATGTGCGCGTCATAGTACGGGAGGAACAGCGCCGCCATCCGGGCGACGTTCTCCTCGTTGTTCTCCTGCGGTGGCAGCGCGGCCCGGAACAGGTTCCAGATACCCCGGCCGCAGAAAATCTTGTACGCCTCCATCGGATGCTCCGGGAATCCGAGCGTCCGCAGGGCGTGGTTGGTGGCGTTTCCGAGGTCTTCCACCGTATCCAGCAAGGTTCCGTCCAAATCGAAAATGACCAGTTTTGTCATTTTTTGAAAAAAGTTGAAGTTTTTTTTGCATTGTGCCTCAGTATGGCACAAGCTAAGGTTATCTTTGCAACAGAAAAAGAAATCAAACTGTTTTTGCCATGAAAAACACAGAATACAACCTCGACATCCTCGGATCCCTGATCTCCTCCGAATCTTTCCAGGCCCTGGCGGACCTGGTCGGCGAACTCGATCTCGAAATCACCGGCGTCGACCGGTAGCCCCTCAGGCTTCTTCCTTCATGCTGACCACCGTATTCTCCTTGTCCGGCGTCAGTCCGACGCGCAGGGTCCGGAGGGCTCCGGACGCCGATTTCGGACGGCGGAGCATCCGGTCGGACAGGATGAACTCGGATACCGGATCTTCGATGTAACGCATGACCGCCCGCTTGAGCGGTCGGGCGCCGAAGGCCGGATCATAGCCCGCCTCCGCAACGAAGCGCTTCGCGGTCGGGGTGACGGTCAGTTTGTAACCGGCCTCTTCCGCCCTTGCTTTCAGGTCCTTCAGTTCGATGTCGATGATCTGCTCGATGTCTTCCTTCGTCAAGGTATTGAAGAACACCTGCTCGTCCACGCGATTGATGAACTCCGGCGGGAATACCTTCTTGACAGCCTTCTCCAGCACGCTTTGACGGTCGCGTTCGACATTGCGTCCGGCCGTCGCGAATCCCAGCCCCTTTCCATATTGCTCCATGTCACGGCTTCCTACGTTGGAGGTCATGATGACGATGGTGTTCTTGAAACTGACCGTCCGCCCTTCGCTGTCGGTCAGGCGTCCGTCGTCCAGCACCTGCAGGAGCAGGTTGAAGATATCCGGATGGGCCTTCTCGATCTCATCCAGCAGGACGACGCAATACGGCTTGCGGCGCACCCGCTCGCTGAGCTGTCCGCCTTCTTCATAGCCGACGTAGCCCGGAGGCGCACCGATCAGGCGCGAGACGGAGAATTTCTCCATGTATTCGCTCATGTCGATCCGGACGATGTTCTCTTCCGAATCGAACAGGTATTCCGCCAGGCACTTGGCCAGCTGGGTCTTGCCCACGCCGGTCGGGCCGAAGAAGAGGAAGGAACCGATCGGACGGCCGGGGTCCTTGAGTCCGGCCCGGTTGCGCCGGATGGCCGATACGACGGTGCTGATGGCCGAGTCCTGGCCGATGATCCGGCCTTTCAGGCGGTCCGCCATCTTGAGCAGGCGTCCGGCTTCGGATTCGGCGACCTTGCCGGCGGGGATGCCCGTGATCTTCGAGACGACCGTGGCGATGTCGTCGGCCGTGACGGTTTTGACCGTTCCCTTGATCCGGACCATGGAACCGGCTTCGTCCATCGCGTCGATGGCCTTGTCGGGCAGCGACTTGTCGAGGATGTAGCGGTCGGTCAGGCGGACACAGGCTTCGAGGGCCTCGTCCGTATACTTTACCTTGTGGAATTCTTCGTAGTTGGTCCGCAGTTTCTTGAGGATATCCAGGCTCTGGGCGACGTCGGTCGCCTCGACGACGATCCGCTGGAAGCGCCGGTCAAGGGCGCCGTCCTTCTCGACGATCTTCGTGAACTCGTTCATCGTCGTGGCGCCGATGCACTGGATTTCGCCACGGGCGAGGGCGGGCTTGAGCATGTTGGCCGCGTCCAGGCTGCCCTGGGCGCCGCCGGCGCCGACGATGGTATGGAACTCGTCGATGAACAGGATGATGTCCGGATTCTCGCTGGCCGTCTTGATGATCGTCTTGACGCGTTTCTCGAAGTCGCCGCGGAACTTGGTGCCGGCGACGACCGAAGCGATGTCCAGCGACAGGATGCGTTTCTTGGCGAGAACGGGGGAGATATCGCCCGAGGCGATGCGCAGGGCGATGCCTTCGACGATGGCGGACTTGCCGACGCCGGGCTCTCCGATGAGCATCGGGTTGTTCTTCTTGCGGCGTCCCAGGATCTCGATGACGCGGCTGATTTCGGTATCGCGGCCGACGACCGGGTCCAGTTTGCCCTCCCGGGCGGCTTTCGTCAGGTCATAGGCGAATTCGTCCAGTTCGTCCTTCTTTTCCTTGCTGGACCTCTGCTGCGGCTGCGGATTCTCTTCTTCGTCCTCCTCGTCATCTCCGCCTTGTCCTTCTTCGTCCGAGAGCCGCGGGGCGCCGAGCATGCCGTCCTTGTCCATCCAGGAGAGGACGCGTCCGTAGTCGACGCCGATGCTGCGCAGGAAAGCCTGTCCGTAACTGCCGGTCGTCCGGCAGAGGGCAAGCAGCAGGTGCTGCGAGGACGCCTCGGAACTCCGCACGCGCGTCGCCTCCATGATCGTGAGACTCAGCACGTTCTGCGCGCCGCGCGAGAACTGGATGTGCTCCAGTTCGGAGTAGGGGATCTGCTCGTTGGTGAAGATCCGGCTGTCGATGAATTTCTTCAGTTGCTCCGTATCCACCTCCAGCCCTTTCAGGGCGTTGCATGCGTTGTTCTCCGCGTGGCGGAGAATCCCGAGGAACAGGTGGTCGGGACCGATGCCGTAGCTGCCGGTCCGCAGGGCTTCTTCACGGGCATACGTGATGATGCCGTTCAATTCGTCTGATACTTTGATGTCCATGGTATGCGTTCAATCAGACAAATGTAAGAAATAAAATCGGATTCATGAAAATACATATAATATGGGAGTGGAATTTGCTGCGGTCGTATTTTTTTTGTACATTTGCATGTTTAAGTGTATGGTGTAAAATGCACCCGATTGAATAGAAAGAATTTTATGGATATTGAAGAGAAGAACGAAGAGATCATCGGCGGCGGTGGAATCATCGAGCAGGTCAACATCGACCAGGAGATGCGTTCGGCGTACATCGATTACTCGATGTCCGTCATCGTCTCCCGTGCCCTGCCCGATGCACGGGACGGTCTGAAACCCGTCCAGCGGAGAGTGTTGTTCGGAATGGACGGCCTCGGCCTGAGCTATTCCGGCCAGACGAAGAAATCCGCCAGAATCGTCGGTGAGGTGTTGGGTAAGTTCCATCCGCACGGTGACTCCAGCGTCTACGACGCCATGGCCCGTCTCGCCCAGAACTGGAACCAGCGTTATCCGCTGGTCTGGGGACAGGGCAACTTCGGTTCCATGGACGGAGACCCGGTCGCCGCCATGCGATATACGGAAGCCAAACTGGACAAACTGACCGAGGAGGTACTTGCCGACCTGGACAAGAACACAGTTGACTTCACCCTGAATTTCGACGATACGATCGAGGAGCCGACGGTCCTTCCGACCAAGGCCCCGCTCCTGCTGCTCAACGGCTCGTCCGGCATCGCCGTCGGTATGGCCACGAATATGGCCCCGCACAACCTGAGCGAATGCTGCGACGCGATCTGCGCCTATATCGACAATCCCGAGATCACGACCGAGGAACTGATGCAGCACATCAAGGGTCCGGATTTCCCGACCGGCGGCATCATCCAGGGCATTTCCGGCATCCGGGACGCCTATGAAACCGGCCGCGGCCGCATCGTCGTCCGCGCCAAGACCGAAATCGAAGTGGCCGACAACGGCCGCGAGACGATTGTCGTGACCGAGATCCCGTACATGGTCAACAAGCGCGCCATGATCGAGAAGATCGGCCAGATGGTTGAGGACAAGCGCCTGGACGGCATTACGTACATCAACGACGAGAGCTCCCGCGAGGGCCTGCGCATCGTCATCCGCGTCAAGCAGGGCGCCAACTCCAATGTGGTGCTCAACACCCTGTTCAAGTACACGGAACTGCAGTCCAGTTTCGCGATCAACAACGTCGCCCTGGTCAAGGGCCGTCCGATGACGATGAGCCTCAAGGACATGCTGAAGGTCTTCGTCGACTTCCGCCACGACGTTGTCGTCCGCCGTACGAAGTTCGACCTGGAGAAGGCCCAGAAGCGGGCGCATATCCTCGAAGGCCTCCTGAAGGCCATCGACGTCATCGATGAGATCATCCGCATCATCCGGGCGTCCAAGAGCGTGGACGAGGCCAAGGCCGAACTCATGGAGACCTTCGGGTTCACGGAGGTCCAGGCGACCGCCATCGTCGAAATGCGCCTGCGTCAACTGACCGGACTCGAGCGTGAGAAACTCCAGGCCGAATACGACGACCTCGAGAAATTCATCGCCTACTGCAACGAGGTGCTCGCCAGCTACGAAAAGCAGATGGAGATCGTTAAGAACGAGACCATGGAACTCAAGGCGAAATACGGCGACAAGCGTCGCACCGAAATCACCCTGAGCGCCGACGAGTTCAATCCGGAAGACTTCTATGCCGACGAGGACGTCGTCATCACCCTGTCCCACCTCGGCTACATCAAGCGTACCTCGCTGACCGAATACCGCACCCAGAGCCGCGGCGGCGTCGGCATGAAGGGCAGTGCTACCCGCGATGCCGACTTCATCGACCATATCTACGTCGCCAACATGCATTCGACCCTCCTCTTCTTTACCGAGAGCGGCCGCTGCTTCTGGCTCAAGGTCTATGAAATCCCGGAAGGCGCCCGTGCCTCCAAGGGCCGTGCGATCCAGAATCTCCTGAACATTCCGGACGACAAGATCAAGGCGATCCTGAATGTCCGCAACCTGGCCGACCCGGAATTCACGGAGAATAACTATGTGACCCTCTTTACGAAACGGGGCATTATCAAGAAGACCACGCTCGAGGCGTACTCCCGTCCGCGTGCCAACGGCATCAACGCCGTGACCGTCCGTGACGGGGACGAACTGCTTGACGCCGTGCTGACGAACGGTGCCAACGAAATCCTGATCGCAGCCCGCAACGGACGCTGTGTCCGTTTCGACGAAGGGGACGTCCGTCCGATGGGCCGGACCGCCTCCGGCGTCCGTGGCATCAATATTGAAGAAGACGATGAAGTAATCGGCGCCATCGCCTACGATCCGCAGGCCGTGGATGCCGAAGCACATACCGTACTTGTTGTCAGTGAACATGGCTATGGCAAGCGTACCGACTTCGACGAGTATCGCAAGACAAACCGCGGCAGCAAGGGTGTCAAGACCCTGAACATCACTGACAAGACTGGCAAGGTGGTGGCCATCAAGAACGTGACGGATGAGAATGACCTCATGATCATCAACCGTTCGGGCCTCACGATCCGCATGGCAGTCAGCACCATCAAGGTGGCCGGAAGGGCGACCCAGGGTGTGCGGCTGATCAACATCAAGGAAGGGGACGCGATCGCAGCCGTCTCCCTCGTCGATAAACAGGAGGAGGAAGAAGGACCTCAGACCGACGGGCAGGCTGCAGCCGAAACTCCGGCAGAAGAATAATTCAATAACCGAAATAACACAACATTATGAAAAGAATCCTTTTCGCTTTGGCGCTGATTGCATCCGTCCAGGTCGCAACTGCTCAGGTGAAGCCTGATGCCGCCAGAAAGGCGCTCGCAGCTGCTGAGGCTGCCGCCCAGAACGCTAAGAAGAACACCAAGGCCGCCGTATGGACGAAATACGGCGAGGCGCTGCTCAACGCGTATGACGCTCCTACCGGCGGCGTACAGCCGGGCTGGCCGCGCAACCTCGTTACCGAGAAGCCGTCTCTTGAGCAGCCTGCCGAGATCAATGGCGAAGCGGTGACCAAGCTGGTCTATGCCGACAAGAACATCTATGTCAACGGCGCCGGCAACGTGACCCTCGTCGAGGTGACCCATCCGATCGTGGAAGGTGCGCTTGACAAGGCCATCGAGGCGTACAAGAAGGCCTACGAGCTTGACAGCAAGACCGCCAAGGACGTCTCCACCGCCCTTGACAAGATCGCCAACAACTATGTCAACGAGGCCTACAACGACTATACCTTCGGCAAGTATGCCGAGGCTAGCCAGGGCTTCGAGAAGGCTGCCGCTGCGGCTGCCGTCGCTCCGCTCAACAAGCTTGACACCAGCTCCATCTACAACGCGGGTTTCACCGCACAGCTCGCCAAGGATTATGCCCGTGCCGGCAAGTTCTTCCAGGACTGCCTCGACAAGGGTTACTATGGTGAAGGCGGCGACATCTTCGCCAAGATCTCCGACGTCAAGATGAACCTCGGCGACTCCCTCGGTGCCAAGGCCGCCCTTGAGGAAGGCTTCACCAAGTTCCCGCAGAGCCAGGGTATCCTGATCGGCCTGATCAACTACTATCTCTCCAACAACGAGGATCCGCAGAAGCTCTTCACCCTGCTCGACCAGGCCAAGAAGAACGAGCCGACCAACGCTTCCCTCTACTATGTCGAAGGCAACATCCACAGCCAGCTCAAGAACTATGACGAGGCTGTCAAGGCTTACGAGAAGTGCGCCGAGATCCAGCCGGGTTACGAATATGGTTACATCGGAGAAGGCATCATGTTCTACAACATGGCCATCGATGTCCAGACCAAGGCCCAGGACGAACTTGACGACAACAAGTACATGGCCCTCGTCGAGGAGTTCGAGAAGGACCTCAAGAGCTGCATCGATCCGTTCGAGAAGGCTTTCAACATGACCAAGGATGAGAGCATCAAGGAATCCATCGCGGAGTACCTCAAGCAGGCTTACTACCGTTTCCGTGACGCCGATCCGAAGTACATGGAAGGCTACGAGAAGTACAACGCCATCGTCGAGGCTGCGAAATAATCCGCCTCACCGCAATATGAAAAAGGGACGCCGAAGCGTCCCTTTTTTTGTTCTGTGGTTTGAAAAGTCGACAATAATACCTATCTTTCGGAAAATGAATGATCTATGAGGCGTCTGGTATTGCTTCTCCTCCTGATTGTCTCATGTACTCCGCGAGTCCTTAAAACAAAGATTTCCGATGCGGATAAGTCTTGTTCTGTAGATCCGGATTATGCATGGGAAGTAGTATCATCCGTGGACGAACATCGTCTTAAATCCTTGCGTATGATAGCGTGGTATCGTCTTGTCTTTGCGAAAGCGGCTGATAAAAGTTATCATGACTTAACGGATGAATCATTTCTTTTGCCTTCGTGGGAATACTATCGATTACTGGGATCTTCCTTTCAGAAAATGGAGGTTCAATACTATTTGGGAAGAATTTGTTCCAATGCAGGTAAAACTGCGTCTGCCATTGTTGCATTTCATGCAGCAGAGAAGTTCGCCTTGAAGGTCGGCGATGGGCATTATCTCGGATTAATCTATCGTAATCTCGGAGGTTTATATGCGAATTCTTATGATAACGGACGAGCTTCGGAATACTTCCGGCGTTCGGTGGAAGCATTTGGAGATGAAAAGCGATATGCGGACTATTCTGTTTTGGCCTTGGCCAGGAGTTATATGAATCAGGGGCAATATGGGAAAGGGAAAAACGCACTGGACAGTTTGCTTAGATCTGCGGGATCAGATCCACTTTTGATCTCTGAAATACATAAAACGTATATTCGTTATTATTCTCTCAATGCTCCTGTATCTCCCGAAAAGGCACTTTATCATTCTTCTTTGATTTCTCATGATGGGTTGTCTCCGTTTTATGCAGGATGCATTGCGTATGCCCATGCATTGACCGGACAGCGTGATTCGGCCGAGTATTATTTGAATCACGCATGGAATCATGCAAGAAACCGTGTTGATTCTGTTGACGTTTTATTTGATTCTTACCGGATCGAAAACCTTTATGGGCATTTCGATAAAGCATTCTCGTATTACGAACGAGCCGTTGAAGGGCAGGATAAGATTATTCGTTCGCAATGGGAATCTTCTTTTTCTTCGCAGTTGTCAGATTACTATCGGGCAGTATCGGAGAAGGAATCCTTACAGCGCCGTTCTTCTATTGCCATCCTGCTTTCTTGCTTGCTTGCCCTGGCAATTGGTTTAGGAGTGTTGTTTTATCTGTTCAGACAAAGGAATAAGCAGATTCGGGAAGATATACAAAGGTTCTCTGAGTTGGAAGGGGAGCTATCACTCTTGGAAAGCAGATTGTCTGAATCGGGATCGGCTACTGCAAGTTTGTATTCAGGCAGGCTTCGGATGCTGGAGAAGTTGGCGGAAAGTTATCTGGTGATGGAAGCAGACTATGGCGTACCTGATGAAAAGAAAGGAGTCAGGATGACATATCAGGAGGAGTTGCAAGAAAAAGAAAGGATTATCCGTATGTTTAGGGACTCTCTTCGTCAATTCCGTGGTGATTTAACACTGCTTCAAGGATTGGAAGATGGTTTGAATTATCAGCATCAGGGGATCATGTCCCGTTTCCGGGAAACGTATGGCTCGTCGTTTTCTGAGAAGGATTATCATTTGCTTGTTCTCTCGTTTTCCCATGTCCCCGACCATGTCATTGCTTTTTTCATGAAAATGACTCCAACCAATGTTCGAACTCGAAGGAGTCGTTGCAAGCAAATGATAGCGAGAAGTGGTGCTGCAGAACGTGATATATACCTTAAAATGTTCAATAAACGTTAATGTAATATTGGCTGTTTTGTATCTTATTGACAATAAGGATGATATAAAAACAATTGCAATGTCTGTTTTTTGGGTTCATTTGGCATTATGCGTTTCTTTGTAAAAGAACTTTAGTGCATTTATGAATTATGAAACGGTTGTATATACCAAGCATTGCGAATATACTGAAAATTGGCAGCAGGAATTGGAAGTCTATGATTCTTTCGATGAGATTCGGGCAAGATATCATGTAAATGATCCTTTGGATCAATTTTTTGCATACGGTGGATATGCAACTGATTATCTATTGATGAATTGGGGGTATGATGGCGCTTATGATGATGGTTACTACAGTATTTCCCCTGGGGGAGTTTGGAGCGCGGGAAACAGTAATTACCAGTATAGCAAGACGCTTTATTATGGATTCTATTAGTTGGTAAAATGCTAAAAAT
>CADCRA010000110.1 GCA_902803715.1 uncultured Bacteroidia bacterium | reverse complement strand
GCCCGATCTCCATCGACGCCATCGAGGAGATGCAGGTCGTGATCTCCCCGTATGATGTCCGCCAGACCAACTTCATCGGCGGCGGTGTCAACGCGATCACCAAGTCCGGTACCAATACTTTCCGCGGTACCGCCTATGTGTATCACCGCAACGAGAACATGCGCGGCGACACCATCGACGGTGAGCAGATCTCCGGTGCCCGTGAGAAGGACCGCAACACCACCTACGGTTTCACCCTGGGCGGCCCGATCATCAAGAACAAGCTCTTCTTCTTCGTGAACATGGAAAAGGCGGATTCCCCGTCCGTCCCGTTCCGCTGGCGTGCTTCCACGGACGGCCGGATGAACATCGACCAGTACATCTCCCGCACCAAGGAGTCCGACCTCGCGACGGTTTCCAACATCCTGAAGACCAAGTACGGCTACGACACCGGTTCCTGGACCAGCTTCCCGGCTGAACTGTCCAACACCAAGGTCCTCGCCCGCATCGACTGGAACATCAACCAGGACCACCACCTGGCTCTCCGCTACAACTACACGAACAACCTTAACTGGATCGGTCCGAACGCCTCCTCCGGCAACTTCGGCGCCCAGCCGGCCTTCGCCCGTGTTTCCCAGTACGGTATGACCTTTGCGAATACGATGTATTCCATGAACAACAAGGTCAACACCTGGTCCTTCGACCTCAACAGCCGTCTGAGCCAGAACCTCTCCAACCAGTTCCTCGCGACCTATTCCATGATCGCCGACGTCCGCGGTTCCAATTCCGAGAAGTTCCCGTTCGTCGACATCCTCGAGAACGAGTATGACGAGGACGGCGCCCTCATCCAGCGTCTTCCGTACATGTCCTTCGGTTACGAGCTCTTCACCTGGACCAACGCCGTCAACAACAACACCTTCACGGTGAAGGACGACGTGACCTACTACGCCGGCGCCCACAAGATCACGGCCGGTGTCAGCTTCGAGCACCAGATGGCGGACAACCACTACATGCGCAACGGTACCGGCGCCTACCGGTATGCCAGCCTCGACGACTTCCTCAACGAGCGTGCTCCGGAAGCCGTCGCCATCACCTACGGTTACGACGGTGAGGCCGAACCGGCCGCCCGCGTCCGTTTCAACCAGCTCGGTATCTATGCCCAGGATGACTGGAACATCACCGACCGCTTCAAGCTCAACTACGGTATCCGTTTCGACTCTCTCCTCTTCAATGACGAGGATGTCTTCGAGAACGCCCAGATCTCTGCCCTCGACTACGGCGGCAAGAGCATCAACACCGGCAAGTGGCCGAAGAGCAACCTGATCATCTCCCCGCGCGTGGGCTTCAACTGGGATGTCTTCGGCAACCGCAGCCTCAAGGTCCGCGGCGGTACCGGTCTCTTCTCCGGCCGTCTCCCGCTCGTGTTCTTCACCAACATGCCGACCAACTCCGGTATGATCCAGAACCTGGTTTCCATCACCGACAAGAATATCCTGAAGGAATTCGCCGGTCCGATGATCACCGATACTGACAAGTTCATCCAGAAACTCAACAGCATCGATGCTGAGAAGTATCCAATCTCCCGTCCGGCCAACGGTGTCAATCCTTCCGACATCAACGCCGTCGATCCGAACTTCAAGATGCCGCAGGTCTGGAAGTCCTCCATCGCCTTCGACTACAACTTCCCGACGTCCTTCCCGCTCTCCATCACCGGCGAGTTCACCTACACCAAGACCCTCAACGCGGTCACGATGCAGAACTGGGCCATCAAGGACAACGAAGGCTGGTCTACCTACAACGGTGCTGACAACCGCCACATCTATCCGGAAGACTACATGTACACCTATACCAACAGCAAGGGTAAGGTCGTCAATGTCCCGAACGCCTATGTCCTGAGCAACACCAACAAGGGTTACGGCTGGCTGGGTGTCTTCAGCATCAATGCGGAACCGGTCGACGGTCTCTACCTCTCCGCATCCTACACCCACACCGTCTCCAAGGAACTCACCGGCATGCCGGGTTCCAACGCGGCGTCCACGATGAACTACATTCCGGCCATCGAAGGTCCTAACTTCCTGAACCTCCATACTTCCCAGTATGTCAATCCGGACCGTGTCATCGCTTCCATTTCCTACTCCGACAAGGGTAACAACCACTACAGCCTCTTCTACGAAGGAACTGTCTACGGCGGTTACAGCTATATCTACAGCAACGACCTCAACGGCGACGGCAAGGCTTACGATGCGATGTACATCCCGAAGGATGACACCGAGATCAAGTTCGCCAGCACCAAGGACCACGACGCCTACTGGGCTTTCGCCGAGCAGGATCCGTTCCTGAGCACCCACAAGGGCCAGTATGCCGAGGCCTACGCCGCTACCGCTCCGATGCGCCACGTCTTCGATTTCCGTTACACCCATGACTTCAAGCTCAAGGTCGGCAACTCGATGAACGTTCTCCAGCTCAGCCTCGACGTCCAGAACGTCGGCAACCTCTTCAACTCCAGCTGGGGCGTCTCCAAGCGTCTCTACACCAACACGTCCTACGCCCAGCCGCTCCGCCTCGACCATGTCGACGAGACCGGTACCCCGGTGTTCGCTACGAACGTCTCCGCCGCTACCAAGACCTGGCAGCCGTCCCTTTCCTACGGCAACTGCTGGTACATGCAGATCGGCGTCAAGTACATGTTCAACTAATTCGCACGCGTAGCATATGAAACTGAAATATTTGATCCTTTCGATCCTGGCCGGCGCCGCTCTCATGGGCTGCGAGAAGGAGTTTGAAATCTCCTCCCTGGCCGACTTCAAGGCCGAACCGTCCTACCTGGGCATCGCCGTCAACGGCGGTACCGTTTCTTCCAAGGTCGAGGCGGATGCTTCCTGGTCCTTCGAGTCCGTTCCGGATTGGCTGACCGTCAATCCGACCAGCGGTGGCGCCGGTTCGGCGACCATCCAGTTCTCCGCCGGTCCCAACGAGAGCCCTTCTGCCCGCAAGGCTGAACTCAAGGTCAAGGTCGGCAACGACTATCAGATTTTCACCATTGTCCAGACCGGTGCCGGCGAGGCTCCGATCTCCACGATCGCCGAGGTTTCTGCCGGTGACGACGGCAAGGTCTACCGTATCCGCGGTACCGTCACCAGCGTCGCCAACACCAGTTACGGCAACTTCTATGTCGCTGACGATACGGGCGAGATCTATATCTACGGCGTCAAGAACAACAGCGGCCAGTATCCGAAGGATGCGGAAGGCGGCTGGGGTTCCTTCGGCATTGAGGTCGGTGACGTCGTGACCCTCGAAGGTCCGCGTACCCTGTACAACGGCACCCTCGAACTGGTTGACGCTGCTGTCATCAAGGTGGAGAAGTCCCTGATCAAGACCAACGTCTCCGAGGTCGCTCTCCCGAAGGAAGCCGGCGAATTCACCATCAAGGTCGAATCCTCCCTCAACCCGCTCGCCATCTATCCGGATGTCGACTGGATCGTCCTCAAGGAGATCTCCGGTGCCAACGTCATCTTCAGCTACACCGAAAACGACGCGATCATCAAGCGTACCGGCAACATCATCATCAAGGGTGAAGGCGCCCTGAAGAGCATTCCTGTGACCCAGGATCCGCGCGAGATCGATCCGGCCCGTGATATCCTGACCAAGACCATCGCCGATGTCCTCGCCTCTCCGGAAGATGCCATGCTGTACCGCATCAAGGGTGTCATCACCAGCATCGCCAACGGTACCTATGGCAACATCTATATCGCCGATGGTACGGGCGAGGTTTATGTCTACGGCCTGACCGCGACCAAGCAGGAGAAGAACGACAAGAGTTTCAGCAACCTCGGCCTCAAGGTCGGCGATGTCGTGACCCTCATCGGCAACCACACCTCTTACAATGGCACGCCGCAGATCGGTGGCGCGTTCTATGAGAGCCATATTCCGGTCGCCGACGCGACGGTCGCCGACTTCCTCGCCGCCCCTGCGTCTACGGAGCAGTACTTCCGGCTGACCGGCAAGGTTTCCAACATTGTCCTGAACAAGGACGGCACCGTCAGCCCGTACGGCAACTTCGACCTCACCGACGAGACCGGCACGGTCTATGTCTACGGTCTGACCCGCGGCCCGATCTATGCGATCAACGACAACGCCTATGGCAAGTTCGCCAACAACAAGGTCTTCACCGAGATGGGCATCAAGGAAGGTGCGACCATCACGATCGAAGGTTTCCGCGGCGAATACAAGGGTAATCCCCAGGCCATCGAGTCCTTCCTCATCTCCATCGTCGATGAACCCACCCCTGATCCGGATCCGGACCAGCCGGTGGCAGGGGAGTATGACTCCAATGTCTCCTATACCCTCGGTACCTCCACCTATGATGACGGCCTTGCCATCGTCAATGGAACGGAGAATGTCAAGACCCTCAAGTTCGGTACCAGCAAGAAGTATGGTGACCTGACCCTGAAGGTTCCGGCCGGCACGACGAAACTGACCTACTATGCCGTGGCATGGAAGGGCAATGCGTCCAAGCTGCAGTTCACCTGGGGCGAGAACACCAAGACCCAGGAAGTCGCCGCCAACGACGGTGCGACCGGCAATGCGCCGTACACCCTTACCGTGGCTGACTCCGACAAGTACACCCTCGATTTCGGCAGCGCCCTTGCCGCCGAGACCGAAATCAAGGTCGAGACCGTTGAGACCGGCTACCGTGCCATCCTCTTCGGCGTCCAGGCTGTGAAATAGTACAAGTTTTTGATCTGTGAAGGGCGGCTTACCGAAAGGGAGCCGCCCTTTTTGCGTCGGTGCATCGTGCCCTCCGGGCAAACTTTTTCAGGACAATACGGGTTCAATTGCGAATCTTTGTTATCTTTGTATTTTAAGGCTTATGCCCATCCCAAAAACACAAACGCGATGAAACTGAAATATATTTTCCTGGCGCTGGCCGCTGCAGTGGTCCTGGCGTCTTGCAAAAAGGAGCCGGAAACGCCGAAACTCAACGTCGATACGCTTTCCCTTTCTTTTGACGTCGAAGGCGGCGCACAGACGGTCGGCCTTGCCTGCAACTATGACTGGACGGCCACTGCTTCGGAATCCTGGATCACGGTTCCGTCAAGCGGTTCGAAATCAACGATGACGATGAGCGTCACCATCACGGTCGCCCGGAATACCGGAGAGGACCGTACCGGCACCGTCACCTTTGCGATCGAGGGCCGGTCGGCAACCGTCAACATCAGCCAGAAAGGCATCATCCCGGAAGACCAGTTGCCCGACAACGCCTTCCAGGAGTCCTTCTCCTCCAGCCAGGGCAAGTTTACCATCGATGAAAAGAGCAATACCGCCGGGACGCCTATCTGGCAGTTCGACAGCCGCTACGGCATGAAGGCGACGGCCTATGTCAACGGAACGGACCATGCATCCGAGAGCTGGCTGATTTCCCCGGAGATCGACCTGACCTGGCGCAAGACGATCTATCTCAACTTCGACCACGCCGCCCAGTTCTTCAGCGACCTGCAGCACCAGGCCCTCGTCAAGGTCACGGCCGACGACGGTAAGACCTGGAACGACGTGAAGGTCCCGAATTACCCTCCGAATACCGACTGGAACTTCATCAATTCCGGGGACATCGACCTGGCGGCCTATGCCGGCAAGAAGATCAAGATCGCCTTCGTTTACATCAGTACGGCCCAGAAGGCCGGCACCTGGGAGATCAAGAATGTCAAGGTGACGAGGATTGCTGCGAAGGCCCTGGACAACGGCGACACCTACAAGAGCGTACCGAAATGGATGGAACTCCCGGCCGTCACCGGCGACAACCAGTTCGTCATCCATACGGTTTTAGAGAATGGAAAGTACTATCGCAACTTCTCGCTTTCTTACAACAAGGATGCCCACGAGGCAGAATGGGTCGCTTATCCTTTAAATGATTGGTATACATCTGGCCCTCGTAGTGACTCTTGGGCTTATGATCCTTTTATTGACTCCGCTTTCCAACCGGATTTATCTTCAGGGTATTCTGCAAGTGGGTACGACCGTGGCCATCAAATTCCGTCTGCTGATCGTGCTCGTAGTCTTGCTTTTAATTCACAGACTTTTTATTATTCCAATATAACTCCGCAGAATCATGAGTTCAATGGAGGTCTATGGGCGAAATTAGAAGAAAAAGTCCGAAAATGGAGCAGTAGTAGTACGAAGAGGGAGAATAGTATGGTTTATTATATTGATACGCTTTATGTCGTAACCGGATGTATCTTACCAGCTAGCGGCGGCAAGTCCGTAACGGACAAGGCAAATAAGGTTCAAGTTATTGTTCCGGATGGATATTTTAAAGCTTTATTGAAGTATAGTTCCTCTGGTACAACTAATGGCGGCTATATGGCGGCCGGCATCTGGCTGGAGAACCGCAATTATACCGAAGCGAACACCGATATGCTTCTCAAGCAGAAGATGGTCTCCATCGAG
>CADCRA010000109.1 GCA_902803715.1 uncultured Bacteroidia bacterium | reverse complement strand
TCCTTGAAGGTCGACTTCTTGCCGAACATCAGGATACCCACCTTATAGATTTTCGCCGACAGCCAGGCGCAGGCCACGAACGTCAGGAAAAGCAGGGCGATCGAAACGACGAGCTGCCAGACCGGGACGCCGTACGGGATGCGGGCCAGCATGACGATCGGAGAAGTGAACGGGATCATCGAGCCCCACAGCGCGGCGCCGGCATCCGGATTGCGGAAGGCCATGAATACGATCATGTAACCGATCATCAGCGGAATGGTCAGCGGGATCTGCAGCTGGCCGGTATCCGCCTCGTTCTCCACGGCGGAGCCGATGGCGGCAAAGAGCGAAGCATACAGCAGGTAACCCAGGATGAAATAAATGAAGAAGCAGACGATCATGGTCCCCCACGGCACATGGGCCAGGGTGCTGACCACCACGCCCATCTCCCCGGCGGGAGCCGCGACGGCCGCCGTATCTGCGGCGGGAATGCCGAGCGCTTCCATCTGGGCCGGATCCATGCCCATTCCCTGGGACATCTGGACCACCTGCTGCGTATCCATGCCCTGCAACTTGTCCATGCCGATCACACCGCCCACGACAGTGACGATGACCAGGGTCAGGACAATCCAGAGCAGGAACTGGGTCAGGGCGACCAGCGCGACGCCGATGATCTTGCCAAACATCAGTTCCGTCGCCTTGGCCGATGAAATCAGCACTTCGACGACCCGGCTGGCCTTCTCTTCGATGACGCTCGACATGACCATGCTGCCGAACATCGTGATGAACATGAAGATGAAGATGCCGAGGACCATCGAGATGGTCATGTAGACGCCGGATTCGGAGACGCTCTCGTTGCCGGATTCGTCCAGGGTAAATTCAGACACGCTCACATGCGAGCTGACATCCTTCATGATCTGGCCCAGGTTCTCGATGCCATAGGAGTCGATGCGGTAGGCCTCGACGGCGTCGTCCACCCGGCTGGCCACTTCGGAGGAAAAGTCCACGCCGAGCGGCTTCTTGGAATAGGCCTGGACGGAAACGGTCTTGGCCACGGTATCCAGCGGGGACACGACGACCAGCACATCCATGGCGAATTCATCCAGCCGCAGCTTGAACTCCTCCGGATTCTCCGAAGAGAAATCCAGGAACGTATTGGCCTTGTTGTCGGTCATGTACGGCATGACGATGCCGGACTGGTCGATGACGGCGACCTTCTGGCTGCGCTCGCCGCCGGAAGACATAATCAGGACCATGGCGACCATGGCGGCGGCCATGATGACCGGGACCAGGAAGGTCGTCAGGAGGAAGGATTTCTTCTTGACACGGGTCATGTATTCCCGTGCGATGACGGTTTGTACGGTTCTGAAATTCATATGCTACGCCTCCTCCGTTACCAGTTTGATGAAAATGTCGTTCATGCGCGGAATCAGTTCCTTGAAGGAATTGATGGAAAGGCCCTCGCCGAGCAGGGCGCTCAGGGCCGCATTGGTCGTGACGCCGGGAGCCAGGTTGAGCACGGCCGTGTGGCGGCCGGCGTTATCGACATCGGACAGGACCTGGAAACAACCCTCGGCAGATGCCACGGGGACGTCGGCGGTATACACGAGTTCGATGTTGTTGTTGCCATGCCGGCGGCGGATCTCGTCGACGCCGCCCGTAATCACGAGCTTCGACTTGTTGATCAGCGCGATGCTGTCGCAGAGCTCCTCGACGGATTCCATGTTGTGGGTGGACAAGATGATGGTTGCGCCTTCATCCTTGAGCCGCAGGATTTCCTTGCGGATCAGTTCGGCGTTGACCGGATCGAAACCGGAGAAAGGCTCATCCAGGATCATCAGGGAAGGCCGGTGGACGACCGTCGTGATGAACTGGACCTTCTGGGCCATGCCCTTGGAGAGTTCCTCCACCTTCTTTTTCCACCAGTCCTGGATGCCGAACCGGACGAACCATTCCTTCAAGGCGACCCGTGCATCGGAGGCGCTCATGCCTTTGAGCTGGGCCAGGTACATGGCCTGGTCACCGACTTCCATCTTGCGGTACAGGCCGCGTTCTTCCGGCAGGTAGCCGATCCGCTCGACGTCCCGCTGGGTGATCGGACGGCCCTCGAAGAGGACCTCTCCCCCATTGGGTATCGTAATGCGGTTGATGATGCGGATGAGGGTGGTCTTGCCGGCGCCGTTCGGACCGAGCAGACCGAAAATCTGCCCCTTCGGGATGTCGATGCTGACATGGTCGAGCGCCACCTTCTCCCCGAAATGCTTGCAGATTTCCTTACATTCGATGATTCCCATATAATTGTTTGTTTCGTTTCGGCAAATATAATAATTAATTATTGATAAACAATAAAAATATTAATTAATTCAATATCTTTACAACCAATTCCACGAGCAACTGGTCCGGCGTGGCCTCTCCGTTGCCGCCGCCTTTTCCCTTGAAGTCATACTCTTCGATCAGGGCCAGGACCTGCATGCACTTGCGGAGCGGATAGAACTGGACGGCGGTATCGTACTCCCGGAAGAAATACGGATTGACGCCGAGCACCCGGGCCTTGACGTCATTGGCGGGATGCGGGTCGTTCATCAGGACGGATTCATATTTCAAGATCCGGTAGAAATGGTTGAACAGGGCCGCCGTCGCCATCGGCAGGGCGAAACGCGGCGTCGCTCCCAGGGAAGCGGCGATCCGCAGGGCCTTCGGCGCATTGTGCAGCGAGAGTTCTTTCGTCAGTTCAAAGATGCTGTACTGGCGGCTGATGCCGACATTCTTCTCCACGTCCGCGACCGTGACAGCCGTCGTCCCTTCCGGCAGGTTCTTCAGCATCTTGTCCGTCTCCACGGCAATCTTGTTCAGGTCCGTACCGGCCGATTCTCCGAGCAGGAGGGCGGCGTCTGGCGCGATGCTCATCCCCCGCTCCCGGTAATACTGCGCGATCCAGCGGTCCACTTCATAGTCCCGGAGGGCGGCGGAATCCATCACGATTCCGTTCTTCTGCACATTCTTGTACAAGGCCTTGCGCTTGTCGACCTTGGCGCCGTGGAGCAGGATGACCAGGACGGTCGTCTCCATCGGCTCCTCACAGTACGTCGCCAGGTCCTCCAGCGACTTCATGCTCTGGGCTTCCTTGAGGACCACCAGCCGGCGGTCCGCCATCATCGGATAACTGCGGGCTTCGGACGCGACGTTGACGGCGTCCGTATCGAGGCCGTAGAAGACCGTCTGGTTGAAATCCCTTTCAAAATCCTGCAAGGCATTTTCAATGATCGCTTCGCAGGCCCGGTCCGGGTAATAGGGTTCATCGCCCATCAGCAGATAGACAGGCGCGAATACGCCGTTGCGGACATCCGCAACGATCTTCCGGCACAAGGCGTCGGTCTCCATGAACCCCGGGTTCTTCGCCATCGTTTTCCCTTTTCCTATAATTTGTCAAATATAAGAAATTATCTGCAATCCGGCAAAGGCATCCCGTCGGGGCGGACGAAAAACCGGAGCCTTGCGGGCTCCGGGAAAGTTCAAAGGTATGTCTGGAACCACGGGACGGTTCCGAACGGGGGGATTATTCGTACCTCTTCTCCTTGTTTCTGACAAGTCTCTCCTTCATGATGTCGACCGCCTCGGTGACGGCCTCCTCGAAGGATTTTGCAGTCCGCTCGACCACGAGGGTCTCACTCGGAACGGCGACCTGGAGCTTCACAGCCTTGTTCTCCGGCTTCTCCATCAGAGACAGGACAACTTCCACACTGGTAATGTTGTCATCGAATCTTTCGATCTTCGCGACCTTCTTCTCTACATAGTCGATCAGTTTCTGGTCGGCATCGAACTTCAGGGATTGAATTCTAATCTCCATTGTTACCTCCTCTTTTAGCCCGGGGATGGGCGTTGTTATACACTTTTTTCAACTTGGCAATGCTGTTGTGCGTATAGACCTGGGTGGCGGCCAGCGAGGAATGTCCGAGCAGTTCCTTGATGGAATTCAGGTCCGCTCCCTTGTCCAGCAGCCCGGTAGCGAGCGTATGGCGCAGGACGTGCGGCGACTTTCTTCCGGAAATGCTGCTGACAGTCCCCAGTTCAGTCCCGACAATCCGCTGGACAGCCATCGGGTACAGTCGCGTACCCTTTTCCGTCACCAGCAGCGGGGCGTCATCCGGTCTTCCGGACCCCAGCATCGTTTCAGTTGCTTGTAAATATAAGCAAATTTCGTGACAAAGTGCAGGAATCAGGGGAATTTCTCGCATTTTGTCGCCTTTTCCCCGGACATGCAGGACGCGCCGGGAGAAATCGACGCTGCGGATATCCAGGGAGATCAGTTCGGAGCGGCGGATGCCGGTTCCGTATAGCAGCGAGACGACCAGCCTCCCCTGCCGGCGGCGCCACCACTCCAACGAAACCTTGTCGCTTCCGACGATCTGGTCCATGTTCTCTTCGGAGACAGAGAAGGCGGTCCGGTCGAAATACTCCTGCATCGAGGCGTCCCGGTAGAACACCGGCAGGCGCTTCTCCTGTTTCGGCCGGCTGACGGCCCGGGCGGGATTGGAGGAGAGTTTTCCCTCTTTCATCAGGTAGCGGCTGAAACTGCTGAGGACCGACAGGTGCTGGGCCACCGTCCGCGGATTCTCCTTCCTGCCGTCCAGCAGCCATACTTCATAGTTGCGGATGGCGGTCGGCGTCATTGCATCCAGCAGGGCCACATCCGTACCGTCTGCGGCGCAATACCCGGCGAACTGGGTCAGCACATCCCGGTATATGGCCTGCGTCCGCGGCGAATAGCGGCGGACGGAAGCGATATAGCGTATGAAATCGTCGGTCAGCATTCCTGCAATCCGAAATCCGCAGCGATGGACCGCATGTACGCATCCGTCGCCTCGAAGGTATTCTCCACCTTGCCGTCCAGCACGGCCTCCTTGATGGCATCCTTGAGGCGTCCGATCGTATTGCACGGACCGATGCCATAGACCTGCATGATGTATTCGCCGGTAATCGGGTTCTTCCAGTTCCGGATGGCGTCTTTCGCTTCCACCTCGACCAGTTTCTCGCGGACCAGTCCGAAGTTCTTCTTGAGACGGGCGACCTTCGCCGGATTCTTCGACGTGATGTCCGCATTGCAGAGGAGCATCAGGTCGTCGATCTCGTTGCCGGCGTCGAAAAGCAGGCGGCGGACGGCGGAATCCGTCACACCCTCATCGACCAGGGCGACCGGCCGGTGATGCAGTCCGACCAGTTTCTGGACATATTTCATCTTCTCGTTCAGGGGCATCTTGAGCGCCTGGAAGATTTTCGGGACCATCTTGGCACCCACCACCTCATGGCCGTGGAACGTCCAGCCGGCTTCGGGATCCCAGCGCTTGGCCACCGGTTTCCCGATATCGTGCAGCAGGGCGGCCCAGCGGAGCCAGACATTCGGTGCGGTCCGGACGGTTTCGACAAAGCCGTCGCCGGCCTCGGCGGGCGCATAGTCATGAAGTTTTCCCTCCGCAATCGCGACCGTCTCCAGTTCAGCGACATGGTCCACGACCTGGATGGTATGGGAGAAATTGTCCTTGTGTCCCCGGCCCTCGACCGTTTCGACGCCCTTGAGTTTCGACAGCTGCGGAAGGACATAGTCCAACAGGCCGGTTTCATCCATCAGCCGGAAGCCCATGGACGGATGGGGCGTGACCAGGATCTTGTTCAGTTCCTCGACGATGCGTTCCTTCGAGAGGATGGCCATCCGGTCCTTCATCCGGCGCATTGCGTCGAGCGACTCGGGGACGATGGTGAAGGTCATCTCCGGCGTGCTGAGTTTGGTGGCGAAACGGATCGCACGCAGCATCCGGAGCGGATCGTCGCTGTAAGTGATATCTGGATCGAGCGGGGTCCGGATGATGCCGGCCGCCAGATCGCGGATGCCGCCGAACGGGTCGACCAGGGCCCCGAAATCCTCCTTCTGGAGACTGAAGGCCATGGCATTGATCGTGAAATCGCGGCGTTTCTGGTCATCTTCCAGCGTCCCGTCCTCCACGACCGGCTTGCGGGAATTCCGCTGGTAGGATTCCCTGCGGGCACCGACGAACTCGATTTCGGTTCCCCGGTACCGGAGCATCGCCGTGCCGAAATTGCGGAACACGGAGACATGGCAGCCATGGTGCTCGGTTTCCTGGACATGGGCGGCGACCGCCTCGGCCAGCGCGATGCCGCTGCCTTCCACGACGATGTCGATGTCATCGGTCGGCCGTCCGAGGAAACAGTCCCGGACGAAACCGCCGATCACGAATGCCCGAACGCCCATCTGCCCGGCGACTTCGCTGACCAGGGGGAAAACGGGATGATCCAGAAAACCGCTCGTAATCGTTGCCATATCAAAAAAATCCGGCGGATGGACAATCCGCCGGTACAAAGATAAGGAAAAACGCCGACTTGCGGAAACCGCCTACCACAAAATGCCGAAGGAGCAGGTCTGGAAAGACGGGCCGCGGCCTTCCTTAAGAAAGTTGCAGGGACTGTAACGGCAAAAGATGCTCAAACTACGGAACTTGATACCTGCCATATAGTTCCAAGTCCAAGGTTCCACGAAAGATCCATACACGTTTTTGCGGGTCTTTCCTGCATCCGTATGGAACTTGTTTTTCACATGACCGGCGAAATTGAAATTCAGTTCCGCACCTCCGTAAACGGAAATACGGTGATCCCGGTCAAAATAAATGTGGAGCAGGACCGGTGCGGAAAACTGACCGGCACGCAAGACAGATTTCTTGAGGTCCGTTCCTTCAGGAATCGGTCCGAAGACGACATTCCGGTCCTGTACCGAAAACATGCCGTCGCCGGTACGGAAGGAACGCACACCGAGGTCCATGCCCATGGTTAGGGAAACGGGACCGCAGCCAGGGCAAAGCTCCATAGTAAACATATTCATAAACAAGTCGGAATACAGGTGCGATGAAAAATCGACATCATCGGCGACATTGTGCGCAAAAGCCATTCCGAAACCTGCGTAATCCATGGTCCGGAACTCGAAGGGACGGATATCGAATTTCTTTGTAATCCGGTCTTCAGTTCGCTTTCCAATTTTTCTTATTATCTCGTTGTTGAACAGATCGAAGTGATTCTCGCTGACGGAAACACTGCTCTCTGGCGTGATCTGGACGCTGCTGCGATACGAGAAATCCTGGTCCAGCACAGTGCCTTTCAGGATAACCGTCTGTTCGTTTTCCGAAGTGATTACCATCACATCGTTCACGCTCTTGACATGAAGGGTATCGGGATTCTGGGCGGCGGCCAGGCCACAGACGGACAGGGCGGCCAATATCATGATCTTTTTCATTTTGAACTCGTTTTGCTGAAGATTTTTTTCAACTCGGCAAGGGTCGTATTGCCTTGCATGTATACCAGGATGACAGAGCAGGAGCCGTCCGCTTCCGTCCGGGACTGGAAACAGAGGAATTCTCCGTTCTTCTTGGCGGGAGAGAAACTCATCAGGGCGCAGCGGAGACGGCCCTTTTCGATCTCCGTCTCTTTATTGAATGCAGCGGAGACATCCGCGAGCACCAGGGATGAGATCTTCTGGAATTCCGCGTCGTCGGCTTCAAACCGCACGCTCCGGAACAGGGTCAGGCCGTAATCCTTGATCGAACCGCCTTTGACATACGTTTCGATCATCCGGTCCTTCGGGATGACAGACCCGTCGAAAACCGGTCCGGATTTCAGCCTGTCCTGCGCCCGAATGCACAGGGGCAGCAGCAGAAGGAGCAGGAGAAGGGAAATCTTTTTCATGTCAGTTAAACAATTCTGTGAGTTGTCCGGCAACGTCCGGGCCCTGGTCGTCGCTGAACAAATCGGTTAAAATATCGGAGACGTCGTTCATGACGACGGTTCTGTCGGTCGTCTTCTCGCCATAGGCGTACATGACGCAGTCAGCCCGTCCGGCCAGGTTCAGTCCGAGCACGGACAGAAGGATCAGGCTTGCAGCCACAGCCACGGAAGCCGTCCAGCGGCGGACGCCCTTTTCTGCGGCATGCCGCTCCTTCCGGACGGACAGGAAACCCATGACCGCGCGGACATCGTCGAAAGCCGGGTCATCCGTTTCCGCCAGGAAACGGCGCAGACGCCGCTCTTCCTCCGGAGTCGTTTCGGCCTCGAAGTATTTATTTACCAACGTATTCCAATAATCGTGCGTCATATTTCCATTCGAAGATAAAGTTCCCTGATCGTTTTTCTCGCCCGGGAGAGCTGCATCCGTACCGCAGCGGGCTGCATGTCCAGTTCCCGGGCAATCTGGTCCAGCGTCACATCTTCCTCTTCCATCCGCTTCAGAATCAACTGCTGGGTCGGGTTGAGCCGCTGCCGGACCAGGCTTTCCACAACAGCGTACTGTTCGCGGCGCTCCCGCTGGTCGTCCGAGGCGATCCGGTCGGCCTCCTCGACCGGTACCTTCCGTTTCCGCCGCCGCACGGCGTCCAGGCTCGAGTTCCGGACAGCCGTTGTCAGCAGGGCCTCCGCATCGGAAGCGGAGCGGATCGCATACTGTTTCGACCAGAGTTTATAGAAAGCCTCCTGCAGCGCATCCTCCGCCTCATCCTGGTTTCCAAGGATCCGCAGCGCCCTGCTCCGGAAACGTTTCCGGAGAATCATATAAGTATCTGTCAGGAAATCGGAGGGCATGTCGGGCTGCTTTCTGTCTGATAAACGCAATACCAGCCCAAATGTAACAATAAAAACAAAAAAAATCGCCCGACCGGAGTCAGGCGATCAATTCTTGCCAGGATGGAGCATGGTCCAGCGGGACGAACGAGTCCCCTTCCCGCCGGAAAAGCAGGGTCCGCGCACCGTTGGTCAACGCAACGTAGCGGACATCCAGGACCCGGTTGTAGCGGAGGGCCTGCTCCAGAACCTCCCGGGACAGGTCCACCTCGGGACGCTTGCATTCGACGACCATCAGCGGCCGTGCCTGCCGGTCATAGACAACGATGTCCGCCCGGTACTCTTTCCGTTTTTCTCCTGCCAGTCCTCCGACATCGGCGCCGAATTTCAAGCCTACCTCGCTCATCATCATGTGCATCGGAATCCCCATCTCCTCGTGAAGGACCTTGATAAACCATTGCCTCACGCCTTCTTCGGGCGTGAGGGCAACGGATTTCTTTCTGAGGGGATCCCAGATCATTTATTTCAGGAATGTGTGCGAAGCGCACATCGCGGTCGGATCGAGGGCGGCGTCGAGCTTCTCTTTCGTCATGAGGTTCCGCTCCAGAACGATATCGTAGACGCTGCGGCCGGTTTCGAGGGCTTCCTTCGCGACCTTCGTGGAATTCTTGTAACCGATGTACGGGTTGAGCGCCGTCACGATACCGATGGAGTTGATCACCATCTGGTAGCAGTGGTCACGGTTGACCGTGATGCCTTCGATGCACTTGGTACGGAGGGTTTCCATGGCGTTGGTCAGCCAGGTGATGCTCTCGATGAT
>CADCRA010000108.1 GCA_902803715.1 uncultured Bacteroidia bacterium | reverse complement strand
GGAAGCCGCCACGGCGAAGTTCAGCGCCTTCTGGTCATCCTCCGGCCAGGTCAGCAGGCCGTAGATCAGGCCGCCCATGAAGCTGTCGCCGCCGCCGACACGGTCCACGATGTGGGTGATGTCGTAGCGCGGAGACTGGAAGAGCTGCTTCCCGTCCCAGAGGACGCCGCCCCAGGTATTGTGGTTGGCGTTGATCGAACCCCGGAGCGTGATGATAACTTTCTTCGCCCGCGGGAAACGAGCCATCAGCTGCTCGCCCACGCTCTGGAAACGCTTCTGGTCGATCGCTCCCGCCGTCGCGGTCACATCGAAGCCTTCGGGCTTGATGCCGAACACCTTGTCGGCGTCTTCCTCGTTGCCGAGGATGATGTCACAGCCTTCCACGAGAGCCGGCATGACCTCTCCGGCCTTCTTGCCGTATTTCCAGAGGTTCTTGCGGTAATTCAGGTCGCAGGAGACCTTGACACCCAGGCGGTTGGCAGCCTTGATCGCTTCGAGGCAGACATCGGCGGCACCCTGGCTCAGCGCCGGGGTGATGCCGGTCCAATGGAACCAGTCGGCTCCCTCGAAGACCTTGTCCCAGTCGATCATGCCGACCTCAATCGTGGAGATGGAGGAATGGGCACGGTCGTAGACAACCTTGCTCGGACGGGCGACAGCGCCGGTCTCGAGGAAATAAATGCCCAGGCGGTCGCCGCCGTAGATGCAGTAGTCGGTCTTCACGCCATAGGAATGCAGGTCGCGGATGCAACTGCGGGCAATGTCATTTTCCGGGAAACGGGTGACGAACTGGGCATCCATCCCGTAATTGGCCAGGGAAACAGCCACATTGGCTTCTCCCCCGCCGAAGGTGGCGTCGAACTGACGCGCCTGGCTGAAACGGAGATAGCCCGGCGTGGAAAGCCGGAGCATGATCTCGCCGAAGGTGATTACTTTAGCCATATCTCGTTATTTCATAATAGTTTCAACAGCACCCCGCATGCCCTTCTCCTGGATCAGCGCCAGATCGGCGGCGAGTTTCGAAGTCAGGCCCGGGATGGCATTCAGGTCTTCGTCCCAGATGAAAGTCGCACCGAGGACGCCCTTGGCGACAGCCTCGACATCGCCGGTGGCCCAGAGATCCTTGAGCAGATCCATGATCTTCGGATCATCGTTCGGAACGATTTCATCCTCTCCGCGTTTGCCACCCTTATAATAGGTGCAAATGGCAGCCAGACCCAGGACAAGGCCCTCCGGCAGCGCGCCCTTGCGCTCCAGATAGGTCTTCAGGCCGGGCAGGTCACGGGTACGGTATTTCGGGAACGAATTGAGCATGATGCTGGTCATGAAATGCTTGACGAACGGGTTGCGGAAGCGTTCCATGACATCGTCGGCGAATTTGCGGAGTTCCTCTTCCGGCAGGTTCAGGGTCGGAAGCAGTTCCTCGTACATGACGCGGCGGACGAACGGACCGGTCAGCGGATCTTCGCAGCACTGCTTGACCGTATCCAGACCGCTGAGGTAACCGACCGGGGACAGCACGGTATGCGGGCCGTTCAGCAGGGTCACCTTGCGCTCATGATAAGGAGCCTCGGACGGAACGAACAGCACGTTCAGGCCGGCCTGGTCGGCCGGGAACTCGGCTGCGACCTCCTTCGGGGCCTCGATGACCCAGAGATGGAAGATCTCGGCCTTGTCCAGCAGGTTGTCCTGGTAGCCCACCCGCTCGCAGAGCTGGGCGGCGGTGTCGCGCGGATACCCCGGGACGATGCGGTCGACGAGGGTGCTGTAGACCCCGCAGGCCTCCTCGAACCAGGCAGCGAAATCCGGACCCAGGTTCCACAGGTCGATATACTGGCGGATGCATTCCTTGAGATGCTTTCCATTTTCGAAGATCAGTTCGCACGGGAAGATGATCAGACCCTTGTCCCGGGCACCCTTGAAGGTCTCGAAACGATGGTACAGGAGCTGGGTCAGCTTGCCCGGATAAGAAGCGGCCGGTGCATCGTCCAGCTTGCAGGCAGGATCGAAAGCGATACCGGCTTCGGTGGTGTTCGAGATGACGAAACGGATCTCCGGCTGCTCAGCCAGTTTCATGTAAGCGGCGAAATCCTCATAAGGATTGATGCCCCGGCTGATGACGTCGATCAGTTCAGCGCTGTCGACCGGTTCTCCGTTCTGGAGTCCCTGGAGGTTGAGATGATACAGACCATCCTGCTCGTTAAGCCAACTGACCATACCTTTGGCGATCGGCTGGACAACAACGACGGAAGCGTTGAAGTCGGTCTTCTGGTTGGTCTTCCAGATGATCCACTCGATGAAAGCACGGAGGAAGTTGCCTTCTCCGAACTGAATGATCTTTTCTGTGTAGCGCTTAGCCTGCGGCGCTGTCGTGCGATTCAATCTTTCCATACGAATTTTGTTTACGAACACACGGTTCTACAAATTTATATCAATTCTGTTAAATTACAAATATTATAAAGTAATTCCTGACTTAAAAATGGCGATTTCGCGGTAATTCTTCTTTTCATTGTTTACATACACACCGCTTGCCACATCCAACACATACTGCGTAAACTGCGATGCCACTGCGTCCATCGGCGCATCCTGCGCCAGCACGCCGGCATTGAAATCGATCCAGCCGGGCTTGTTCTCGGCCAGCGGCGTATTGGTCGAAATCTTCATGGTCGGAACGAAAGAGCCGAACGGCGTTCCCCGTCCCGTCGTGAAGAGGACGATCTGGCAGCCGGAGGCGGCCAGAGCCGTGGAAGCGACCAGGTCGTTGCCCGGAGCGCTCAGCAGATTCAGTCCTTTCACCTGCAGGCGCTCGCCATATTTCAGCACGCCGCGCACGATGCTCTTGCCGCATTTCTGGGTGCAGCCGAGGGATTTTTCTTCGAGCGTCGAGATGCCGCCGGCCTTGTTACCCGGCGACGGATTCTCATAGACCGGCATTCCCTGCTTGATAAAGTACTCCTTGAAATCATTGATCAGATGGACCGTCTTGTCGAATGTCTCCGCATCCTGGCAACGGTTCATCAGGATTGTCTCGGCGCCGAACATTTCCGGGACTTCCGTCAGGACGGTCGTACCGCCCTGGGCGACGATCCAATCGGAGAAGACGCCCAGCAGCGGGTTGGCCGTAATGCCGGACAAGCCGTCGGAGCCGCCGCATTTCAGGCCGACACGGAGTTCGCTGACCGGAACATCTTCGCGCCGGTCCCTCGAACAGACGGCAAAGATTTCACGGAGTCTTTCCAGGCCGTATTCCACTTCATCCGCCACCTTCTGGGTCACGAACATCTTGACCCGGGACTCGTCCACGGGGCCGACCAGGTCCCGGAAGGCGTCCAGCTGGTTATTCTCGCAGCCCAGGCTGACGACCAGCACGCCGCCGGCGTTGGGATGGTGGACCATGTCGGCCAGGACCGTCCGGGTATTCTCATGATCGGCGCCCAGCTGGGAGCAGCCGTAATTGTGCGGGAAGGCGACGACGGCGTCGACGCTCCCCTCCCGTCCGGCGATCTCGGCCCGGAACCGGTCCGCGATCTGCTGGGCGATGCCGTTGACGCAGCCCACGGTCGGGATGATCCAGATCTGGTTGCGGACGCCGACCTGGCCGTCGGAACGGCGGAAGCCCTTGAAGGTCCGTTTTTCGGACGCCTCCGGGATTTCCACCAGCGCAGGGCTGTAGGAATAGTCCAGCAGTCCTTCCAGGTTGGTCTTGATGCAGGTATGGTCCACCAGGGAGCCCGCAGGGGCGTCCTGGGTGACATGGCCGATCGGGAAGCCGTATTTGACGACGTTTTCCCCGCTCTTGAGATCGCGAAGGACGATCTTGTGTCCCCGGGGGATGTCCGTCAGCAGGACGACGCCTTCGACACACGCCCCTTTCGGAAGATCCTGAAGAGCCACCGCCACATTGTCGGCGGGATTGATCTTGATGTAATTCATAGATTCTTCACTTCGTTCAGAATGACAAAACCAGGTCCGGACTAGAACTGGAAGTAATTCTTCGCGTTGTTATAGCAGATGTCCTCGATGATCTGGCCGATGAACGGCAGTTCGGAAGCCGGCAGTTTGCCATTTTCGACATCCTTGCCGAAGACATCGCAGAGAATGCGGCGGAAGTACTCATGGCGCGGATAGCTGACGAAACTGCGGCTGTCGGTCAGCATGCCCACGAACCGGCTGATCAGGCCCAGGTTGGAAAGGGAATCCATCTGGCGGCGCATGCCGACTTCCTGGTCGAGGAACCACCAGCCGGAGCCGAACTGCATCTTACCCGGATACGTACCGTCGTTGAAGGTATAGGCCATGGTCATCATGACCGCATTGTCCTTCGGGTTGAGACAATAGAGAATCGTCTTGGCAAGCTTGTCAGCACGGGTGAGACGGTCGAAGAAACGGTGGCCGGGGATGGCGATTTCCAGGTCGTGGATGGCATCGTAGCCGGTGTCGGCGCCGACTTCGGCGAACATCTTGGTGTTGTTGTTGCGGATGGCGCCGATGTGGTACTGCTGGGCCCAGCCGGCCTCGGCATCCATGACGGCCTGGTCATACAGGAAGGCGCTGCGGAATTTCTCAAGTTCACGCGGGTTCGGAGCGATGCCCATGAGAACTTTCTTGAAGATGAGTTCGATCTCGATCTCCTTGTAGTCTGCGGCATAGAAGTTTTCCAGTCCATGGTCGGAGAGCTTGCAGCCGTTGGCAGCGAAGTAGTCATGGCGCTTTTTCAGGGCTTCCTGCAGGTCGGCATAGGAATCGATCTCCATGTCGGCAGCCTCTCCCAGTTGTTTCAGGTAAGCCTTGTACGTCTGCGGATTCTCGATGGCCATCGCCCGGTCGGGACGCCAGGCAGGGATCACCTTCGTACCGAACGGATGGGCGGCGATCATCTTGTGCCAGCGCAGGTCGTCCGCCGGATCATCCGTCGTGCAGACGACTTCGACATTGAACTTGCGGATCAGTGCCTGGCCGCGGAATTCCGGCGTCGCCAGTTTGGCATTGCATTCCTCGAAAATCTCACGGGCCGTAGCCGGGGAAAGCAGTTTGTCGATACCGAAGACGCGGGACAGTTCCAGGTGCGTCCAGTGGTAAAGCGGGTTGCGCATGGTATACGGAACTGTTTCAGCCCACTTCTGGAAGGTTTCCCAGGCGGTATGCTTGCCGCCGGTCAGGTAGTCTTCGGAGACGCCGTTGGCCCGCATCGCGCGCCATTTGTAATGGTCGCCGTAATGTCCGTCCACCAGCCAGAGCTGGGTGATGTCGCGGAACTGGATGTTCTCGGCAATCTGCTGCGGCACCAGGTGGCAGTGGTAATCGATGATCGGCATTTTCTCCGCATGCTCATGGTAGAGCATCTTCGCGGTCTCCGTCTGGAGCATGAAGTCAGGGTTGATAAAGCTCATATTGTTCTCGTGTTATTTTGTTGTTTTACTTGGAGAAGAGCCGGGGTTTCATCCCCGACTCCCCTATACCCAAGGCTATTTGCCCTGGTATTTCATGCCATAGAAACGGAGACCGTTTCCGGAAGGATAGATCACCACAGGCGTCGGCGCCGAGGCATTCAGTTCAAATTCAACAGCAACAGCGCCATTGTCAGCACTGTATCCGCCGGGTTTCGTTTCCGCGTCTGCATCGCCGACCTTGACGGCAACCAGGCGGGACAGGTCTTCACTGGCACCCGTGTTGCTGGCATAAACGGTCAGCGTTCCGGAAGAGGCGGGCAGTTCGAACGAGAAGAAACGCTCCGTCGGCTTGCCGCCGCCACCCGTCTGGATAAAGTACGTGGTGGTGCCGGTCACGACATTGTACTTCATCGACTTGCCGCCGCCGTTGACGTTCAGGCCGTCATAGGTGAAGTTGATATCGTTCTGGTT
>CADCRA010000107.1 GCA_902803715.1 uncultured Bacteroidia bacterium | reverse complement strand
GTCATCGGGAGGAAACCGACTCCCTCGTCGGAATTCGTACCGATCAAAACATTGACATCGTTATAGTTACCGGCTTCATACATCCGGTATTGGTCGTCCGGGAGGACATAGCCGTCCACGGTCGGCCAGAAACCACTGACGGTATTGGCCACCGGATCGTTGACAAACGGATGCCAGTCCATCGCGCGGAGTTCTTCCAGCGAAGAGGCCCCGATCCGTTCCATGAAGGCCTTGCCGAACTGCTCGGAACGGGCCAGGTCACGCAAGCCGTTCTGGTTGGTCCGGACACTGTCCACCGGGCAGAAAGAGCCGCCGCTCTCAGAAATCGCACCCCTGAACAAGCCCTTGGCCAGCGGGGAGGCACAGAGCATGCTGACAGCGATCGCCCCTGCGGACTCACCCATGATCGTAACCTTGGAAGGATCGCCACCGAAAGCGGAAATGTTTTCCTTGACCCATTTCAGCCCTTCGATCATGTCGAGCAGGCCGTAGTTGCCGGAGACACCCCGCTCATTCTCCGAAGAGAGTTCCGGCAGCGCCAGGAAACCCAAGGCGCCGAGCCGGTAGCCCAAAGCGACGAAGACGATCCCCTGCTCAGCGAAATGGATGCCGTCCACGCCGGCACTGCCCGTCGCAAAGGCGCCGCCATGGATCCACACCAATACCGGCAGTTTTTCCCGTCTGGAAGTCGCCGGCGTCTGGACATTGACAAAGAGACAATCTTCCGTCATGAGCCGATCCTCCCCATCGCCGGACCGCATCGGCTGCGGAGGCCTCGCACCCGCGACAGTCGCATCGTAAACGCCTTCCCACGCCTTCCTCGGAACCGGAACCTTCCATCGCAGATCTCCCACAGGCGCCTCTGCATACGGGATGGCATAGAAAGTACCGACGCCCCGGTCCAGGGTCCCTTGGACAAGTCCCTGTTTCACCTTCACTTTCGTAATGGCCTCCCGGGTACTGGCCGACCGACCGCACGACACCGCCGCGGCCAGTCCCACCGGAAGCATTACAGCTGCAAACCATTTCATAAAAACGCTGCTTCTCATTTTGTACTGATTATCCGAAAACATGGCGGGTGCTGAAAACCCGCATCTGTGCAAAGTCGGCCATCAAGGAGACAGTCATGAACAGAAGGTCAGAACTGATAGATGACGGCGGAAACCGGGGAGATCGTGTATTTGTCAAGGCCCTTGGAGGACTTGATGGTCGCTTTCTTGTAGAAGCCGCCGATAATCTGCGGTTCGGCACCGCCACGCGCCGGGAGAGAGACTTCTGCCGTCTTGGCGGTCGGATTGATGACAATCCGGCAGGTCTCCTTGCCGCGGACACGCTCATACACCATCGGATACGGCTGCTCGAAACCGCTGACCAGCGCCCACTCGCCGTCGTTGCCCAGAGCGGGATGCTCACCGCGGAGCCGGATCAGGCCGCGGACATAGTTCAGCAGGGAGTTGCGATCGGATTCCTGGCTCTCGACCGTACGGCGAGCCGGATCCGGATCCTGCGGGATATAGAGTTTCTCCGTCGGCGCCGTCGAGAATCCGGCATTGGCAGAAGCATCCCACAGCATCGGGATACGAGTGCCCGTCCGGGCGCCTGCACCTTCGACGGACGGAAGTCCCATGACCTGCGTCAGGCCGATCTCATCCCCGTAGAACAGGAACGGGACACCCGGCATAGTCAGGAAGAAAGTCATGGCGACCTTCAGCTGATCCTCGGAAGTACGGGTTCCGGCGGACAGACGGGTAAAGTCATGGTTGCCGGACGGCATGCTGACATATCCCTTCCCCTTGGAAGAATCATACTGGAATTTGTAGAGGTCATACCAGGTCTTCACCTCCCCTTTCCCTTCCAGGTCGAAATAGCAGGTATCATGGCTGCCATCCCTGCGGTTGATGTTGAAGAAGAGCGTGGAATAATTGTAGACGCCGTCATGGCAGAAGAAGTCCAGGTCGAAACCGGCTTCCAGCGACTGGGAAGGATTGAACCATTCCGCAATCAGGATGCCTTCCGGATATTCCTTATCGAACCACGGGACGAAATCGTCTTTCCAGAGCTTGATGGTGGCAGCCTTATCGAAATCGTTCTTGACCAGGCTGGCGGCCATGTCGACACGGAAGCCGTCCACGCCCTTATCCATCCAGAAAGCCATGATGTTCTTGATCTCGCGGCGCATGGCCATCGGACCGGGGGCATCGACGGCCTGTTCCCACGGGTGGGCGGGATCCGGATGGGCAAAGCCAAAGTTCAGGGCAGGCTGGGTATCGAAGAAGTTCTTGATGTAATACGGACCGCGCGGGGCATCCGTAGCGACGAATTTCCGCAGCAGGGCGGCATTGGAATTCATCAGGGCTGCATAATCGGGCGCTTCACCCGGTTTCGAGGCCGGCGTATCATCCTCCGGCTTGAAAGAAGGCCAGATATAGTAATCGGAATAACGCAGGTTCGCCGCCTCCTTCGACTGGAGGAACCATTCATTCTGGTCGGAGGAATGACCGGCGACCAGGTCCAAGACCACCTTCATTCCGCGGGAATGGGCTTCCCGGACAAGATTGACCAGGTCCGTATTGGTGCCGAAACGGGGGTCGACCTTGTAGAAGTCGATCACGTCGTACCCGCCGTCCGTCCAACCGGACACATAGATCGGATTCAGCCAGATAGCCGTCACTCCGATCGACTTGATGTAATCGAGGCGGGAGGTGATGCCCGGAAGGTCACCGATGCCGTTCCCGTCGCTGTCCTGGAAAGAGGAAGGATAGATCTGGTAGAAAACCGCATCGCTCAGCCAGGAGGGCTGGCTCGGGTCCTGGGCCTGCAGGCCGGTCATGGAAATCAGACCGGCCGTTGCAAGCATCAAAACTTTGTTGAACTTCATCATAACTAAGTAATTGTTCTCGTAACGCTTGTTCTGGCAGGAGGTAGGAATCTGCGCCATCCCGTCAGTCGGAATCAGGGCTGCAAGATGGATGCCATCCTGATCGCAAAACCCGTTATAAATTGATCTTGGAGACGCCGAGACCGGAAGTCAGCCAGGCAATGCCGCCGACTCCGGAAGAGCGTTAAACAAAAAAGGGGCGCAACCTCACGGCCACGCCCCTCGCATTGTTAAAATTATGTAGCTATAGGTTGGTTAGTTCAACTGAATCAACTTGTTGTAGTCAGTCTCATACTTCGGAACCTTCCAGGTCCAACGGTTGCCGTCTTCCGGATTGATCGTAATGGCATAAGCGGCCTGGAAACTGCCGCCCTGGGCCTTGCTCTTGCGGACGATCGGCTCATTCCAACGCTTGTAGTCATAGTAATCGAAACCTTCGCCCCAGAGATCGATGCGGCGGTACAGCTTGACCTCCTTCAGCAGGTCGGAGCCGGTCTTGGTGCAGGTATAAGAAGGATCCAGGTTCTTGTTGAGTTCCTTCAGCAGGCTCTGCGCAGCGGAATCGTTGCCGAGATGGCACTGGGCTTCCGCCTCGGAAAGCATCATTTCCGCACTGCGGTAGATGTTGAAACTGCCGCCGCCCGGCGTAAACGTGCACAGGAACTTGAAGGACATATAGGCATAAATCTGACTCGTAGAATAGAGTTTGCTGGCGAATTCTTTCTTTGCACGTGCGGTAAAGGCGGCATCGGCAAGATCGACGCTCGAGCAGGCAGCCCATTCTTCGGCAGTCGGTTCCAACCACATCTTGCGACGGACATCCGTCTGGGGAATCTGATCGTAGAGTTCCTTGCTGATGGCGAGCGGCCGCGCACGCTGCATGGAAGAAGAAGCGTTGCTGGCCTGATAAGCAAAGAAGGAATAGTAGTAAATGGTCTGGTCACTGGCTTCATAGACACCCCAGATCCACTCATTGTTCTCATCGCTGAAACCACCGTCCATATACTGCTTCTGGCTCATCAGAGGATGGCCTTTCCGCGCCTCAGGGGCGCAGGCGACGACAGTAGACCAGTCCTCACGGATGAGGGCGGCACGGGTCTTGACGGCATAGGCGACATTCAGGTTCGGCTTGTAGAACTCATCCGCGTCGCGGTCGATGCCGCTTTCCTTGAAAAGGCGGATCGCCTCATCACAGTCGGCATAAATCTGGGCATAGCATTCCGCCTGGGTCGAAAGGGCGATTTCATAATCCTCGGCTGAAGCGGAATTGATACGGAGGGCGATACCGGGCCCCGCACCATTGTTGCTATCCTGCCAGCGATAGGCATAGAGCTGCATCAGCATGGTAAAGGCATGGGCACGGAAGACCAGGGCCTGGGCCTTGTAATACTTTTTCTCGGATTCCGGTCCGCTGGCATTGTCGATATTCTCGATAACCTGGTTGGCATTGCCGATGATCTTGTAATAATAAAACCAGGGATACGTCAGATAAATCGAGCTGACACTCTCGTGCATCGTGTGGTTCCACAACGCGGCCCAGCCGGAGTGGTCGACACGCTGCAGGTCGTTGCCGAAGTTGCCGTACCAGGTCTTGATGGTACCTTCGCCGTTCAGGCCCTGGGTACTCAGGTACTGGGTCGTCATCATCTTGCACATGCCGTTGATGGCCAGTTCACAGTTCTCGGTCGTCGCAAAGATGGTGGCCGGAGAAGTCGAACTCTCCGGAGAAGTCTCCATATAGTCCTTGGAACAGGCTGCAGCCAACGCGACTGCCGCGGCGACAAGGGAGATTCTAAGAATATGTTTCATAGTATTCATCTTGCTTAATTAAAATCTGACATTAAGACCGGCCGTAAAGACACGAGCCGTAACAAAGGTATTGGTGCTGGTCGTTCCACTGAAATTGTACTGCGGATTCAAACCCGTACGAGCGGAGAACGTATGCAGGTTCTCACAGGCGACGGTAAAGGACACGCCCTGGACCTGAAGCGGAGTCAGCAGACGCTTCGGCAGATCATAGGAGAGGGCGAGGTTCTTCACAACCAGATAATTGCCGGAGGTAAGGAAACGGGTCGACGTACCGGCATTGTTGGAAATGGTCACCTGATTGTAAGTGGAGAAAGTATAAGCCATCGGAATGCCATTCGGATCGATCCGGTTCGGGGAATCTTCCTTCATGCCTTCCGGAACGCCGGTCCAGCCCTTGAGGACATCCTCATGGACACTGCCCGGGTTGGCGCTGACGCTCATCTTGGCGGCATAGATGCCGTCATATACCTTGGAACCAAGGCCGTAGGTAAAGACGGAGGACAGGGAGAAGTTCTTGTAGCTCACATTGAGACCGAAACTGCCGTAGACCGTCGGGGTCGCGGTGCCGGACCAGTCCTTCTTGCCATAGGAACCCGGATTCCAGACATACGGCTTGCCGTTGATGACGGTGTAGTTGGCAGCAGCCATCAACGTATTGGCAGCACCGTTCTTATTCGTCGCATTGCCATACAGAACCTTGCCGGTCGCCGTGTTGTCATCCGTAATGAAGAAACGGTCACCGTCGAATTCATACAGGGAAAGACCCGTCATCTGGTCGACGCCGGCGAACTGGTAGAGCCAGAAAGCATAACGGTCACCACCTTCGACATAGCGCTTGGTTCCGTCGACGATACCATCCTCGCGGAACTGCGCCGGCAGGGAAAGGATCCGGCTCTTCAGGAAGGTCGCATTCGCATTGACATTGACCCTCCAGTTGCGGGTACGGACGATGTCGAAGTCGGTTTCGATTTCAACGCCCCGGTTGGACATCGTACCGATGTTCTGGGTGATGGAAGGGTTGTAATCTCCCGTCGAAGTCGCACCTGCCGTAATCGGAAGGTATACATCGAAGAGCAGATTCTTGTTCCGGCGGTCGAAATACTCGATGTTGATGTTCCAGCGGTTGAAGAGGCGGGACTCGATGCCGACGCCCCAGGACTGACCGGTCTCCCACTTCAGGTCATAGTTCGAAAGCTGGGAAAGCCAATAGGCGCCCTTGTTGGCGTTCTGGCCGGAAGTATAGAGGGCCTGATAGCCATAGTAACCGGAACCGGAGTCATTACCGACCTGGCCGAAGTCCGCACGGAGCTTGAGGCTGTTGACCCAGGTGATCGGCTGCATGAATTCCTCCTTGGAAATCATCCAGTTGGCACCGACGGACCAGAAGTTACCCCAGCGGGCATCCTTGTGGAAACGGGAAGAACCGTCCCGGCGGAAGGAAGCCTCCAGGTTGTACTTGTCCTGGTAGTTGTACCGGACACGGGAGAGATAACTCTCGGTGCGGTAGTTATTGCCGTAGTTGTAGAGGTTCGTGATTTCCGTGAAGTTACGCAGGTTGTTGATGTTCGGGAACACTTCGGAAGTCTTGTAGCCATAGAGATAGTCGTAATGATTGGAGTAATTCTCATGGCCGACGAGGACGTTGACATTGTGATCGCCGAACTGGTGGCTCCAGCGGAGCTGCTGCTGGAAGGTGTAATTCTTATAGTTGTACTCGTTGCGGCTGCCACGGCCGTTGTTGCCCTTACCGTCGCCGATGACCGCGGAATCATAGGTCTGGTTGATGTCGCTGCGAAGGTTGATGTTGCCGGTCAGCGTGAACGTGAAGTCCCGCAGGAAGTAGAACTCGGCGGTACCGATGGCGTTCATCGTATTGCGGATGCTGACATCCTGGTTCAATTCGTTTTCCCAGATGACATGGCGGTCCGGGTACTGGTTTCGGGTATTGATCTGGATGCCGTTCTCGTCGTAATAATAACCGGGATCATACTGCTTGTTGCCGGAAGCGTCAAGAATATACTCGCCGGTGTTGACGTTATGCAGGTGGACCGGATAGATCGGGGCGATGTTGCGGGCATACATGAACGGGTTGACATAGGAATCGGAACCCGTAGAGGTGTTGTTGTAGTTCTGGTGGGTCGCGTTGATGTTGAGGCCGAGTTTCAGATAAGTCGTCGGCTTGGCATTGACGGAAGCACGGCCGGAAAGACGGTCGAAGGTGGAGGTCTTCAGGTAACCGTCCTCATCGAGGTAACCCACGGAGAAATAATAATCGGCCTTGTCGGAAGCGCCGCTGACGGAGACGTTGTACTCCTGGCGGACACCCGGGTTGATCGCCTGGTCAAACCAGTCCAGGTCATCCTTGTAGTTATCGAGGATCTGCGCGTCGGAAACCAGTTTTCCATCCTTGAACAGGGCATCGTTCGCCTTGTTGAAAATATTGAGTTTCAGTCGGTCGGAAATCAGGTTCGCATTCGCATAGGCAGCTGCATCGGCAGCGGAATCACCATAATAATACTGTCGGTCATTCTTGAGGGCGCGCCACTGGATGTCCATCCACTCCCGCTGGTCGGCAAGCTCATACTCCGGAATACCTCTGCTATAGGTACCGGCGGTAGCGCTGGCCTGGACGGAGAGGCGGCCGGTCTGGCCTTTCTTGGTCGTGATGAGGATGACGCCGTTGGATGCGCGGTTGCCGTACAGGGCGGCGGAGGCCGCATCTTTCAGGACGGACATGCTCTCGATATCGGCCGGGTTCAAGTCGGAAATGTTGCCGCCGTACGGAACGCCGTCGATGACATAAAGCGGGCTGGAGGAACCGTTGATCGTACCGTTACCGCGGATCATGATGGACGGATCGGAACCCGGACTGCCGTAGGTGCTGTTGACCTGGACACCGGTAACCGTGCCTTCGAGGGCGCTGGTGACGGAGGATGCCGGACGGTTGGCGATCTTGTCGGAATTGACGGAGGCGATCGCACCGGTCAGGGAAGAGCGCTTGGCCGCACCGTAGGCAATGGTGACGACGGCCTCTTCCAAGGTTTCATGATCGGTTTCGAGGGCGACGTTGACCGTCGCGCGGATCGGGACCTCCTGGGTCACCATGCCGATCGAAGAAATTTCAAGGGTGGTCGCGTTCGCGGGAACGCCGGTCAGGACGAAACGGCCGTCGACATCAGTAACAGCACCGATGGTCGTACCCTTGACCATGACGGAAGCGCCGATGGCCGGCAGGCCGTCTTCAGCACTCGTAACGGTACCGGTGACGGTACGCGTCTGAGCAAATGCCAAGCCCACGCTTGCAAGCAGGCTAAGCATCAAGATTTGGGATTCTGTTTCCCCTCCGAAAACGTTCGAAAGGAGTGAATATTCGATCTATAAGTGTAAATAACTTGGACAGAGATGGTTCTTCGTTTTAAATGAAGGAAAAACTTCCTTTATTTGAAAAATGGATTATCTGTTTTTGGGTTTGCGCCGACCGAGACGGCCGGTTGCAAATTGATTTATTTTGAACCAAAACTTAATTTATTTACAGCTTATGGGTAAAAAATTTCTAATCTTGATGATCAATCCGAATTCCGAAAACCTGTAAGCCTCTTATTCGGAGAATAGCACCCCTCTCAAGGCCGTGAAAGGCATATTAAACGTTTCAAATCGTAAGCAGCCAATCTGAAAAGATCTCCAAAATCTTTCAATCTTATTTCAGCAGGCCGCCAAATCTGCGGTTCTTTCCATACGTCATACCGGCACCGCAGGTTCCGCCACATACGAAAAAACCTTCTCCGAGAACGGAGAAGGCATTTTCCGGGTCCGGGTGACAGCCGGGCCGTGATGGAAAGGGGCCCGGCCGACCGGGCCGCTTAAAATTCGAAAGTAACGGGATCGGCCGTGAAAGAACTGATCGTCGCGTGGGCGTTGCGGCAGAAGAGGACGATGGTATTGTCATCATTCTCGTCATAAGAGCCCCGCAGGGACGGGTTCTTGTCGAGCATGTCGCGCTTGGCCTCGACGCGGTCGTCCGGGATCAATTCGCAGGCGATCCGGATCCACTGGCCGCCGGAGAAACCGCAGATCTCCGCCTTCGGATTGGCAAGAAGCTGCTTGTAAACATTCTTGACCTTGCCGGTCTGGATGTAGAGTTTGCCCTCAAAGATCTCGGCGGTGCCGAAGGGGCGGACGCGCGGCTGGTCACCCTCGACGGTGGCGAGGTAATAGGTGCCGCACTGCTTGAGGAACTGCTGCGCGAGAGCGGCGTTCTCAGGGTTCGGAGTGGTGGTCTGTTCGGTCATGACAGTCTGGGCGGGTTCATTCTCCGCGGTCTTCTTGTTGCCGCAGGAAGCGACGGCCAGCACGAGGGCGGCAGCCGCAAGGATTCCAAAAAACTTTTTCATATATGTAACAATTGATTATCTGCCTTATACCGCCTGCAAAAATAAAGATATTCCGTCAGAATCATTTATCCAGGATTATCAAATACTTGTCAAAATCTTCAAAATCAGTTGGACTCCGCCCGGACAGGGAAGGTAAAATAGGTCGTGGGATAGGGTTCGCCGCGGAGGGTGAAATGCCACCACTCTTTTTCATAGGGGCGGAAACCGGCGGCGCCCATGGCGTTACGCAGGATCATGCGGCGGGCGTGCTGCTCAGGCGTCACTTCCGGACTGTCGACATGGGAGCGGGTATCCAGCAGGTCGAAATGTCCGCCCATGTCCGCCTCCAAGCCGGTCTCCATGTCCACGATTGTCAAATCCAGGGTACTCCCCCGGCTGTGGCCCGAATGGGAAGAAACATAGCCCAGGGAGAAGAGCAGCGCCTTGTCGACCCGGGGATAGAAATACGGCTGCATCCGGCGGTCATCCTTGTCCCGGGCCCAGCGCTTGAAATGGTCCACGGCCCGCTGCGGACGGTAGGCATCGAAAATCTTCAGCCGGTAGCCTTGCTCCATGAGGATGTCGCTGGCCTTTTTCAGGGCCTGCGCCGCCTCGCGGGTCAGCAGCGCGACCGGTTCCTCATACCCGTCGATCCGCTCTCCCACGAAATTGAAGGTGGAATGGTAACGGATCTCCAGCAGCGCATCCGGCACGACGTCCGTCAAGACCACGAAACCGGAACGGTCGTCCGAAAACGTCCGCTGCACCGGCTGCTGCGCCCGCAGGACCGGCGCCACGGCCAGCAACGTGGCACAAAGCAATAAGCGAATCAATCTTCTCATAAGGCAAGGAATTCCGTTCAGAGGTTCCGGGAAGCCGTGTCCTGCCAGCGGTCATTGTGGAGGATCTCGGCGGTTTCGCCCAGGAAGCAATTGGCGGCCAGGGTATCGCCGCGGAGCCAGAACAGGAACCAGGCCGCCAGGTAAGCCTCCCCTTCCCGCAGCATGTCGCCGTGGTCGATGCCGGTCTTGCGGCCCATCGCGACCGGCACGGAGCGGGCGCTATCAAAATTGGCCTGGACCGTCTCCAACGGACAGATGACCGTCGCGTCGATCAGTCCCGTACCGGCTGTCAGCAGGAGCGGCACCCGCACCTTTGACACATCGTAAGTCCAGGACAGCAGGCCGGCCTGCACCTTGCCGGGGCAGCTGGCAGAGACGGCCGCCTTGTAGCGCGAACCGTTGTCATAGCCCGTCAGGGCGTTGAAAACCGCCACGCCGCCCTGTGAATGACCGGCGATTCCGACGGCGTCCGGATCGACTTTCCCGTAAAAGATGCTCTCCGGATCTTCATTCAGCCCCAGCACGAAATCCAGGGACTGGGAACAGGTCTTCCCGGACCAGGCATACTTGTCCTCCGTTCCGACCACGATGAACCCCCAGGAAGCCAGATGCCGGAACACATCCTTGTACGAGGAAGCCGGCATATCGGTCCCGTTCGCCATGACCACCAGCGGCCACCGCTCCGAAGACTTCTCCATCTCCAGCGGATACCAGACCTGGTAACGCTTGATGGTCTCATCGTCGACCGGATGCCGGGACATCTCGACGGCATACGGCCCCTCCGCGGCGTACTTTTCCTCGAGTTCACCGGTATAGACTGCCTCCGGCTCCGGTTCCGTATCCACCCGCTCGCACGAGGGCACGAGCAGCAAGGGCAGCAGGAACACCGCCGGCCAGGTCCGTATGATCCAGGGTTTCATGGCGCAAAGATAACAAAAAAGGCCGGAGCAAACCGCCCCGGCCCTTCAAAAAGCCTGAAAAGTTATTTCACGACGATCTCCTCGACCGGATTCTCCGGGAGGGCGACGCGGTTGACCGGCCAGGACTGAGCCTTGGCGACCTTGAAGGAAGCGTTGGCGCGCAGGTCGAGGGCGGAAGCGCCGAAGTAGACCTTGTAGTCACCGGCAGCGGTCTCCCAAGCGGAAGTCGCCTCGTTGAAGGAAGCGAGGGTGTACGGATCGACGGTCATCGTCAGGGTCTCGGAAGCACCCGGCTTGAGTTCGCCGGTCTTCGCGAAGGAACGCAGCTCATACGCCGGCTTGACCAGGCCGCCGGCCGGAGCGGCGACATAGAGCTGGACGCTCTCCTTGCCCGCGGCGGAACCGGTGTTGGTCACGGTGATGCTGGCGGTCACGGTACCGTCCTTGGCCACCTTGACGACCGGCTTGGAATAGCTGAAGGTCGTGTAGCCGAGGCCGTAGCCGAACGGATAGGACACGTTCTTGCCGACCGTCTGGAAATAGCGGTAGCCGACCCAGATGCCTTCCTTGTACTCGGTATAGTCGACATCCTTGACCAGACGGCGCTGGCCGCCGCCGAAGATGGAAGCCATCGGATTCGCAGCCTGCTGGCCGCTGTAGTTGTACGGGAAATTGAAGGAGGACGGGACATCCAGGTAGTTGACCGGGAAGGTCATCGGGAGCTTGCCGGACGGATAGGAAGCGCCGCTGATGACGTCCGCCACGGTGTAGCCGCCTTCCTGGCCCGGGGTCCAGGCGAGGAGGATGGCATCCGGAATCTGTTTCCAGGAAGCGGTCTCGATAACGCCGCCGATGTTCAGGACGACGATGACCTGCTTGCCGGCAGCGTGATAGACGTCGGCCAGGTTCTGGAGCATCTGGCGCTCGGAACCGGTCAGGGTCCAGTCGCCGTCGAGGGCCTTGCGGTCGCCGCCTTCACCCGCGTTGCGGGAGATCGTCAGGACGGCGATGTCGGTCTGGGGCTGGAGACGCTCGATGTAAGCGCGGGGAACCTCCATCTCGGAGATGACCGGGTCACCCAGGAGGATGCCACCGTTGCCGCCGCTGTTGTTGGCCAGTTCGGTCTTCTGGAGGGCGATGTACTGCTTGTACCAGTTCTCGAGACCTTCATTGACCTCGAAACCGTTGACGCGGAGGCCTTCGGCGATGTTGCGGACATAGGCCTTGTTGACATTGCCGGAACCGGTACCGCCGGCGATGAAATCATAGGAACCGACGCCGTAGAGGGCGACTTTCTTCGGGCCCTTCACTGGAAGGACACCGTTGTTCTCGAGCAGGACGAGACCTTCGGCGGCCGCCTTGCGGACGAGTTTGCCATGGGCCTCGAGATCCGGCTTGTTGGAATATTTGTAACCCTGGAAACGAGGGGTCTTGACGATGTAGTTCAGCATGTTGCGGACATTGCGGTCGACATCTTCGATGGCGAGGCTGCCGTCCTTGACGGCGGCGACGATGCGCTCGATCTCATTGTCCATGCCCGGTTCCATCAGGTCGTTGCCTGCGTGGACCGCCTTGACGGTACCGGCCTTGTTGCCCCAGTCAGTCATGACGATGCCCTTGAAGCCCCACTCGTCGCGGAGGATCGTGGTCAGCAGGTCATATTTCTGCTGGGTGTATTCGCCGTTGAGCTTGTTGTAGGAGGACATGATCGTCCACGGATCGGATTCCTTGACCATGATCTCGAAACCCTTGAGGACCAGTTCGCGGAGGGCGCGCGGGTTGACGCGGGCGTCGTTCTCGTTGCGGTTGGTCTCCTGGTCGTTGGCGGCGAAGTGCTTGGAGCTCACGCCGACTCCGTTGCTCTGGATACCGTTGACATACGCAGCGGCCATCTTGCCGGTCAGCAGCGGGTCCTCGGAGAAATACTCGAAGTTACGTCCGCAGAGCGGGTTGCGGTGCAGGTCCATGCCTGGAGCGAGCAGGACGTCGGCGCCGTATTCCTTGACCTCCTCGCCCATGGCGGTGGTCAGTTCCTGCACCAGTGCGGTGTTCCAGGTCGAAGCGAGGACGGTACCCACCGGAAAACCGGTGGCATAGAACGTCTGGGAGGTACCCGGACGGGTCGGATTGATGCGGATGCCGGCAGGGCCGTCGGCGAGGACGGTCTGCGGAATGCCGAGGCGCGGGATGGCACGGGTCGTACCGGCGGCACCGGAGACAAGGACCTCGTCGGAGGCGGTCAGGGAGCCGGCGATCATGCTGCCCCAGCCGGAGCCGACGAGCAGGGTCGCCTTCTCTTCGAGGGTCATGGCTTTCAGGACCTCATCGACATTGTCCTTGGAAAGTTTCGGCTGGGCGACAGCCGCGAGGGTGCACAGAACGGCACCCAGGGAAAGGAGCGTTTTTTTCATATCGACAAATAGAATGTGTTATTTTGACGGCTTAAAGTTATGAAAAAAACGACAGTTTGGCAAAACCCCGAACAATCTGACAAGAAATTGGACATCGGGGATAAGACCCGCCCGCATTTTTTCGTAACTTTGGGTGCAGAACACAAACCATTTTTATTAACATATGAAACGAATCACCTCCCTTCTCGCCGCGCTCTGCCTCGCCGGCACCGCAGCATTCGCCCAGCAGGCCCTCGGCCCGGGCACCGGTATCATCTCCCCGGAAATCAACCCGGACAACACCGTCACCTTCCGCTACCAGAACCGCAAGGCGGTCCGCGTGCTGCTCTCCGGCGACATGCTCCCCACCCGTACCGTGGAAATGACCGAAGGCCAGAACGGCGTCTGGACCTACACCACCCAGCCGCTTGAAGGCGAACTCTACTCCTACAACTTCATCGTGGACGGCGCCCGCATCCTGGACCCCTCCAACGTCTACATGAACCGCGACGTCGCCACCTGGACCAGCATTTTCACCATGAGCGCCAAACAGGGCGACAAGGGCTGGTACTACGAAGTCCACGACGTGCCGCACGGCTCCGTCTCCCACGTCTGGTATGACAGCCCGACCCTCGGCGCCAAGCGCCGCCTGACCGTCTACACCCCGGCCGGCTACGAAGACAACCCGAAGGCCAAATATCCGGTCTTCTACCTCCTCCACGGCTCCGGCGGCGACGAAGACGCATGGGCCGACCTCGGCCGCACCGCCCAGATCATGGACAACCTCATCGCCGAAGGCAAGGCCAAGCCGATGATCGTCGTCATGCCG
>CADCRA010000106.1 GCA_902803715.1 uncultured Bacteroidia bacterium | reverse complement strand
GCCCTGCTCGGCCGTATGCCGTCCGCCGTGGGTTACCAGCCGACGCTGGCCACGGAAATGGGCCAGATGCAGGAGCGGATTACCTCCACCAAGAACGGGTCCATCACCTCCGTCCAGGCTGTCTATGTCCCGGCGGACGACCTGACCGACCCGGCTCCGGCCACGACCTTCTCCCACCTCGACGCGACGACCGTCCTGAGCCGCAAGATCACGGAACTGGGCATCTATCCGGCCGTCGATCCGCTCGAATCCACCTCGCGCATCCTCGACCCGAACATCGTGGGCCAGGCGCATTACGATACCGCGCAGCGGGTCAAGCAGATCCTCCAGCGCAACAAGGAACTCCAGGATATCATCTCGATCCTCGGCATGGATGAACTCTCCGACGAAGACAAACTGACCGTCAACCGCGCCCGCCGCGTGCAGCGCTTCCTCAGCCAGCCCTTCAACGTCGCCGAGCAGTTCACCGGCGTCCCGGGCGTCATGGTCGATATCGAAGACACGATCCGTGGCTTCAACATGATCCTTGACGGCGAAGTCGACCACCTACCGGAACAGGCTTTCCTCAATGTCGGCACGATCGAGGACGCGATCAAGAAAGGCGAGGCCATCCTCGCGCAAGTGAAATAGCCATGGCACCGATCCACCTTCTTCTCATCACCCCGGAAGCGACCGTGGCGGACCTGCAGGTCGACAGCGTCACGCTGCCCGGCACGGTCAGCCCGTTCCAGGTCCTGAAAGACCATGCTCCGCTGATCACCTCGCTGGAGCAGGGTCTCGTCCGCTGGATGCCGGAAGACGGGAAGGAGCAGAGCCTGGCCATCCGGTCCGGCTTCGTCCGCGTGCTGGACAATACCGTATCTGTCTATGTAGAGCCATGAGAAAGTTCTGGTACATAGTGATCTGCCTTCTGATGCTTCCCGGCCCGGCCCTTCGGGCGCAGGAAGCGGAAGAGGACATCGATGTCCCCGGAGTGATCTTCGGGCATATCGGCGACTCCTACGAGTGGCATATCACGGACTGGGGCGGAAAATCCATCGCGATCCCGCTGCCGGTCATCGTCCGGAGCAAGACGACCGGCTGGCACGTCTTCTCGTCGCACCACCTGGAACATGGTGCCTATCAGGGCTTCCACATCGATGCCGACAGCGGCAAGATCGTGGAGTCGGACGGCACCCGTCCCTTCGATATCAGCATCACCAAGAACGTCCTTTCGCTGATGATGAGCTGCGCCCTGCTGCTGCTGATTGTCCTGCTGACGGCCCGGTGGTACCGCCGCCACGACGCCCTCAAGGAGGCCCCGCGCGGCATCGCCGCCTTCATGGAGCCCCTCGTCATGATGGTCCACGACATGGCCCGCGAAAACATCGGGGAAGAAGACTACCGGCGCTATTCGCCGTTCCTGTGCATGGTCTTCCTGTTCATCCTGCTGAACAATTTCCTCGGGATCGTTCCGTTCTTCCCGGGCGGGGCGAACCTGACCGGCAACATCGCCGTCACGATGGTGCTGGCCCTCTGCACCTTCTTCACCGTCAACCTCTTCGGAACGAAACACTACTACAAGGATATTTTCAACCCCGACGTGCCCGGCTTCCTGAAGCCGATCATGCCGGTCATCGAGGTGTTCAGCGCGCTGATGAAACCGTTGTCGCTGACCGTCCGACTCTTCGCCAACATGCTGGCGGGCCATATCATGATCCTGTCGATCGTCTGCGTCATCTTCATCATGGCGAAGTACGGCCCGCTCCTGTTCGGATCGATGAGCGTCGTCTCGGTGCTGTTCGGGGTGTTCCTGGACATGCTGGAATGCCTGGTCGCCTTCATCCAGGCCTACGTGTTTACGATGCTTTCCTCCATCTACATCGGGCTTTCCCGGCAGCATGGAGAATAAACGGAAACAAACAATTTAAATGATAGAGTTATGATCAGTATGATTCTTCTTCAAGTCGCTGCCAACGCAGTCCTCGGCAAAGTCGCCGCCGCTTTCGGCGCCGCCATCGCGGCATTCGCCGCCGCTTTCGGTATCGGCCAGATCGGCAAATCCACCATGGAAGCCATCGCCCGTCAGCCGGAATCCGCCGGCAACATGCGTACCAGCATGATCATCGCCGCCGGTATGATCGAAGGTGCCGCCCTGTTTGCCATCATCGTCTGCCTCCTGGCCATCTTCATCAAGTAAGACATGAACCTCGTTACTCCGGACAGCGGCCTCCTGTTCTGGATGGTCATCATCTTCGGTATCGTTTTCTTCATCCTGTGGAAGTTCGGTTTCCCGATCATCACGGACATGGTGGAGAAGCGTTCCGCGCATATTGACGAAAGTCTGAAACTGGCGCAGGAAGCCGAGAAACGGATGCAGGACCTCGCCCGGGAACAGGCGGAACTGATCGAAAAGACACGGCTCGAGCAGAACCGCATCCTCAAGGAAGCGACCCAGTCCCGCGCGGCGATTATCGCCAAGGCGGAAAAAGAGGCCGCCCAGCGGGCCGACAAGCTGCTGGAAAAGGCCCGGACGGAGATCGCCGCCGAGAAGGAATCCGCCTTGCGCGACATCCGGCTGGAAGTCGCCCGCCTGTCGGTGGGAATCGCGGAGAAAGTCATCCGCAAGGATCTCTCGACCGACGAGGCGCAGATGCAGTATCTGGACCGCCTCGTGGATGAGGTGGCCGCCCCGAAAGACTGACACGTATGAATACAGGTATCATCGCATCCCGTTACGCCCGCGCACTCTGCCGGTACGTCGCCGCCCACGGCGACGCGGAACGGGTGTGCCTGCAGGCGATGATCCTCGAAAAGGCGCTGGGCGAAGTGCCCGGCCTGCAGCCGGTCCTGGAGGATCCCGCCGCCATCTCGGCCGCGGAGAAAATGCAGCTGCTGCAGTCCGCCCTGGGCATGGAAACCATGGCGGACGGCTTGAAACGGTTCCTGGTGCTCGTCGAAGAAAACGGCCGGATCGGTGACCTCCGGCTGATCCTGCACGACTTCATCGACCAGTATTACCGGTCGCGGAACGTGTATTTCGCCACGCTGGAGACGGCGGTACCGGTTACGCCGGAAGTGGAAGACCGCATCCGCAAGGAAGCCTCCCGCCGGGTCGGAGGGACCGTCCTGCTGGACGAGAAAGTCGATCCGTCCCTGATCGGGGGAGCGGTTCTCACCGTGGACGGATTCCGGGTGGACACCAGCGTCCGCACGCAGTTGGAGAAACTGCTGAACCAATTTACCAACAAGAACAAACGTATCGTATAATGGCGCAGAACAATATCAGGCCGAGTGAGATTTCCGACGTGTTGCTCGAGCAGCTCGAGGCCATCGACATCTCGGTAAAGTATGAAGAGGTAGGAAAGGTCCTGCAAGTCAGCGACGGCGTGGCCCGCATCTATGGCCTGGCCGGCGCGGAAGCGGGCGAACTCCTCGAATTCACGGGCGGAGTCATGGGCGTGGTCATGAACCTCGAACAGGACAATGTCGGTGCCGTCCTCCTCGGTCCGACGGACCAGGTCAAGGAAGGCATGGACGTGCGGCGTACCGGCCGCATCGCTTCCATCCCGGTGGGCGAGGCCATGGTCGGCCGCGTCGTGGACCCGCTCGGCAATCCGCTGGACGGCATGGGCCGCATCCACGGCGATCTGACCCCGATGCCGCTCGAACGCAAGGCTCCCGGGGTCGTCTTCCGCCAGCCGGTCAACGAGCCGTTACAGACCGGTTTAAAGGCCATTGACGCCATGATTCCGATCGGCCGCGGCCAGCGTGAACTGATCATCGGCGACCGCCAGACCGGAAAGACTGCCATCGCCATCGATACGATCATCAACCAGCGCGGCGAATTCCTGAAAGGGAAGCCGGTCTACTGCATCTATGTGGCCGTCGGCCAGAAAGGCAGCACCGTGGCGAACATCGTGGAAACCCTTCGCGCCAAAGGGGCCATGGACTACACCATCGTCGTTGCCGCCACCGCCGCCGACCCGGCCGCGCTGCAATATTATGCGCCGTTCGCCGGCGCCGCCATCGGCGAATACTTCCGCGATACCGGCCGCCCGGCCCTCGTGGTCTACGACGACCTGAGCAAGCAGGCCGTGGCCTACCGTGAAGTTTCCCTGATCCTCCGCCGCCCTTCCGGCCGCGAGGCCTATCCGGGCGATGTCTTCTACCTGCACTCCCGTCTGCTGGAGCGGGCCGCGAAGATTATCGACCAGCAGGAAGTCGCCGAGCAGATGAACGACCTGCCGGAGTCCCTGAAAGGGAAAGTCAAGGCAGGCGGTTCGCTGACCGCCCTGCCGATCATCGAGACCCAGGCGGGCGATGTCTCCGCCTATATCCCGACCAACGTGATCTCCATCACCGACGGCCAGATCTATCTGGAGAGCAACCTCTTCAACCAGGGCATGCGCCCGGCCATCAATGTCGGTATCTCCGTCTCCCGTGTCGGCGGCAGCGCCCAGGTCAAGTCCATGAAGAAAGTCGCCGGTACCCTGAAGATCGACCAGGCCCAGTACAATGAACTCGAGTCCTTCTCCAAGTTCTCCTCGGACATGGACCGGGTGACGGCCATGGCCATCGACAAGGGCCGCAAGAACAACCAGCTCCTCATCCAGCCCCAGTACAGCCCGATGCCGGTCGGCGAGCAGATCGCCATCCTGTATTGCGGCACGCATGCGCTGATGCAGGACATCCCTGTCGATAAGGTCCGCGAGTTCCAGGAGATGTTCCTGGCCAACATGCGCGGCCTCCACCAGGAAGACGTGCTGGATCCGCTGGCTGCCGGCAAACTGGACGAAACCATTACCCAGACAATTGAAACCGAAGCGGCGGCCATCGCCGCCCACTTTAAGGAATAAATGGCATCGCTGAAGGAAATCAAGGGCCGGATCGCGTCGGTCAGCAGCACGCTGAAGATCACTTCAGCGATGAAGATGGTTGCCTCCGCCAAGCTTCGCAAGGCACAGGGAGCCATCGGGAACATGCTGCCGTACCAGGAAGGTCTGCGCCGCATCCTGTGCGACCTGCTGGAAGGGGAGACCCTTTCCTTCCGGAAGCCGGAAATGGCGGAAGAAGACCGGAAGCCCCGGGGCGTCGCCCTGGTCTGTTTCTCTTCCAATTCTTCCCTGTGCGGGGCTTTCAACGCCAATGCCATCCGGGAAGCGACCAAGGTCGTTCGGGAGTACGAAGCCGCGGGCGTTCCGCTGACCGTCTACAGCATCGGCCGGAAGATGGCGGATGCCATGCGCAAGCTGGGATACCCCTCTCCGGCGGACTATACCCGGCTATCCTCCCACCCGAATTACGCCGAAGCCGCCGCCATCGGACAGGAACTGATGGACGGGTATGCCGACGGCCGTTTCGGCAAGGTCGAACTGATTTACAACCATTTCAAGTCCACGGCCAGCCAGCCGACCGTCCGGGAGACCTATCTCCCGATGGAAGACACCGGCCTGGACGTCCCTTCTGCGCAAAATGACGACCTGGGTCCCGACTATATCATCGAGCCGGACCGGAAGACCCAGATCGACCTGCTGCTGCCGAAGGTCCTGCTGCTGAAAGTCTATACCGTCCTGCTGGACACGGTCGCCGCGGAGCATGCGGCCCGGACCGTGGCGATGCAGACCGCTACGGACAACGGCAACGACCTCCTGCAGCAACTCTCCCTCGAATACAACAAGTCCCGCCAGGCGAAGATCACGGCTGAAATCCTGGATCTCGAAGGCGGAGCGCTCGAAGCATAATTCTAACCGCGATCCTTTTGTAAGGAAAAACAGAAAAGAGAGGCTGGCCCGCAAGGCCAGCCTCTCCCAATTATATAGGCTCGGATTAATAACCCGGGTTCTGCTGGAGGACGTCCTCACCGCAGATGTCGATCTCATCCTTCGGAATCGGGAGGACATTCTGGTAGTGGTCCGGACCGTAGGTCGCGATACCGCTCTTGACGGACTTGCCGTTACGCCAGAAGTCGAAAGCGATCTGGCCTTCGGAGAAGAGTTCCTTGCGGCGCTCGAGCAGGATGTCGTCGATGTCGGTCGTGGTCGCGTCCTGGTAGTTCGCGATACGGGTCTGACGGAGCGTATTGAGGTACGGAACCGCAGCGCTGGCACCGGAGGTCTTGAGGGCGGCCTCGGCGGCGATCAGGTACATCTCGGCGAGACGGACCACCTTGACGCTGTGGGAATACAGCGGAACGGAGGAACCGGTCTTGCCCGGGTACTTCAGCGGATACGGACCCTCGGGACCCTTGCCCTGACGATAGCCGACCAGTTCGGAGCGGATGTCGTCCGGATTGGACTTCATGAGGTCATAGAATTCCTTGGTGACCAGGTACTCGGTATAGCCGTCCGGGTGGGTGTAGTAACCCGGAGCGTAACGCTGGGCGTTGTAGTTGTCGTCCTGGGCATACTGCAGGATGATTTCGTCACCGGCATCGCCGGACCAGACGGAAACATAGTTCTCACGGGTGTACAGCTTGTACGGGGACTCGTTGATGACCTTCTGGGCATCGGCGAGGGCCTCGGCGTACTTGCCCCAGTACAGATAGGCGCGGGCGCGAATCGCGAGAGCAGCCCAGTAGTTGAGGTGGCCGTCCATCTTCTCCTTGTTGTAACCGGAGTTGATATAGGTGGTCAGGTCCTTGATGATCTGGGTGTAGGTCTCGTCCAGGGAAGCGCGGGAACCCTTGTAATCCAGCGGATATACTTCGGTGGAAAGGACGACACCGAGTTTGTTGGCGCTGCCGGAAGTCGGGATCGGGGCGAAGAAGGTGGCCAGGTGGAAGTGGAAGAGACCGCGCATGCCGATCATTTCAGCGATATACGGGGCGGCGCCTTCCTGGTCCTCCAGGGCTTCTGCCTTCTGGAGCGCCTTGTTGATGCTGGCGATGGCCTGGTAAAGCGGAGCGTAAGCGCCCCAGGAATCCAGCGCCGTGATGGAGCGCTCGTGGATCTTCTGGGCATACTGGCCGGAACCGTTCTGGACGTCGGAGTCCGGACCGAGTTCATCAGCATAGATGGCCAGTTCGGAGACCAGGTTCAGCTGGCCGCGGCCGGTCGCCTGGAAATAAGCACCGTTGACCGCATAGGAAAGATCCGTCACGGATTCGATGGCAGTCTCGGCGGAAATAGCGGTCGAAGGCTCCTGATCGAGGGTCTGGCAGGCACTCAGTGCCGCAAGAGCGAATACAGCGTAGAATATCTTTTTCATATCGGAATCGAATTAAATGATTAGAACCTGATGTTGACACCGGCGACGAAGGAGCGGGTGGCCGGGACGTCGACCGTACGGTAACCGTTGATCGGCACATCCGGATCGACATCCGGGGTTGCGGACCAGATCATGAGCGGGTTGGTAGCCTTGACGTAGACGCGGAGGCTCTCGATGAACTTCTTGAACGGCTGGGTATAGCCGAGGGTGATCTCACGCAGACGGATGTTGTCCGTGCTCTTGATGTGGCGGGAGGACCAGCGGTCGGAGCGGTACGGGTTGCCGTAGATGACCATCGGGTACTTGGCGTCCTTGTTCTCGGGGGTCCAGTAGTCGGCGCCCTTGGCGAGCTGGTTGAAGGAGCCCATACGGACACCGTCGCTGACGGTGAAGTACTCCATGTAGTCGAAGAGGCTGCCGCCGAACTGGTAGGAAATCAGGCAGGAGAGGTCGAAGTTCTTGTAGGTAAGGGTGTTGGTCATACCGCCGGTGATATCCGGAAGACCCTTGCCGAGGATGGTGGAACCAGCCTGCGTATAATAGTTCGTCTTGCCCTTGGAATGATCCTCGGGATCGATCCAGAACTCACCGAGACCGGTTTCGCTGTTGACACCCAGGTATTCCGGGAGATAGAAGGTATACATGGACTCGCCTTCGCGGAGCAGGTAGAGGCCGCCGTCACCGGAGGAGATGTCTTCGCCGTCCGGCAGGGAGACGATCTCGTTCTTCTGCCAGGTGAAGTTGAAGTTGGTCGTCCAGGTGAAATCATCGGTGGAGACGTTGGTGGTGTTGAGTTCGACCTCGACACCGGAGTTGCGCAGGTTGCCGATGTTGGCGGTGTAGCTGCTGAAACCGGTCACGATGGAAGCCGGATACGGGAAGAGCAGGGAGCTGGTGTACTTGTTATAGTACTCGACGCTGAAGGTGACGCGGTTGAACATGTTCCACTCGAAACCGACGTTGAAGTTCTGGGACTTTTCCCAGCCGAGGTTCTCGTTACCAGCGGAGGACGGGTAGATGGCGGATGCGGCAGCATAGGCGTTGCCGAGGGCGTAGTTCTGCTTGTAGGAAAGATAGCCGCCCGGGAGGTTACCGTTGGTACCGTAGGAAGCCTTGATCTTGAAGTCGGAGAAGAGCGGGTTGCCTTCGAGGAAGCTTTCCTTGCTCAGGCGCCAGGCACCGGAAACGGACCAGAAGTTCGCCCAGCGGCTGTTCGGACCGAGACGGGAGCTGCCGTCACGACGGAAAGATGCGGAAGCGTAGTAGCGGTCGGCATAGTTGTAGTTGACGCTGCCGAGGAAGCTGTTCATGACTGCGCGGGACGGGGAGCCGGCGGCACCGTTCATCTGGCCGACGGAAAGGGCCGTCAGCTTGTCGGTCGGGAAGTCGCTGGTGGAAGCGTAGATGTAGTCGCCGTAGTGGTCGGAATACTCGTAACCGGCCAGGGCGGAAACGCTGTGGTTGCCGAAGGTGTTGTCGAAATGGAGGATCGTCGAGTTGGTCAGGGTCTTGGACTGGTTGTCATATTCGCTCTTCAGACCGTTGTAGGAACCGCCGTCGACGGAAGTCGGGCCCCACCACAGGTACTGGCGGCTGTCCATCCAGTCGTAACCGAAGTTGTTGGTCAGATAGAGCCAGGGAGCGAAGGTGACGGTGACGTCGATGTTCGACAGGCTGCGGGTGGCGTCGGTGTTGTAATACTCGTAGGAGTCTTCCTCGAAGGCCAGGTGCGGGTTGTCGACCGTGCCGGACCAGGAGGTGCCGTTGAGGATTTCGCCGTTCTCGTCATAGGGCGGTGCGGTCGGATCCTGCTGGAAGATGCTGGAAGTCGGGGAAGCATTGCCCCAGCCCTGGCCCTGGTCGCTCTGGTCGGAGTAACCGTCGGTCTTGTTGAAGGAGAGCATCTGGCGGAAGGAAGCCTTGAGCCAGTCGTTGATCTTGTGGTCGACGTTCAGACGGCCGGACAGACGGGTGTAGCGGGAACCGAGGACGACGCCCTGGTTGTCGGTATAGCCGAGACCGGCGTAGATCTGGGTGCGGTCGTTACCGCCGCTGACGCCGATCTGGTGGTTCATGGTCGTCGCGTTGCGGAAGACCTCGTTCTGCCACTTGGTGCTGGTCTTGCCGCTGCCATCGTAGAACCATCCGTCGGCCTGCAGGTCTTCCACCTTGATGGTGCCTGCCGGATAGCCGTGGAGCTGATAGTAGTTGTCATACGAGTCGGCGACCCACTGCATGAAGGTCGGACCGTCCATGATGTCGAAGGCCTTCATGTTGGCGAGCTGGGTGATACCGACCTCACCGGTATAGGTGACGGTGGTCTTGCCGCTGCGGCCTTTTTTGGTGGTGATGAGGATGACGCCGTTCGCGGCGCGGGAACCGTACAGGGAAGCGGCGGCCGCGTCCTTCAGGACGGTCATGGATTCAATGTCTTCCGGGTTGATGGTGTTGAGGACACCGAGGCTTCTGTAGCCGGAACCGACGTCGCCGGAGGTCGAAGGATCGATGATGATACCGTCAACGACATAGAGCGGCTGGGTGGTAGCGGAAACGGAGCCTACGCCACGGATCTGGATGTTGGCAGCGGAACCTGGGTCGCCGTTATCGGAGGTGATACGGACACCGGAGATCTTGCCGATGAGGCCCTTGTCCAGAGATTCATTGGACACGCGCGCGATCTCGTCGCCCTTGACCTGGGTCGCGGAGCCGGTGAAGGCTGCGCGGGAAGCGGTACCGTAGGCAACGACGATGACGTCGTCGAGGAATTCGGCATCCGGCTTGAGTTCGACGTTGATGACACCGCGGCCGTTCACGGCCTCTGCGACGGTGACATAACCGACGGCGGAGAATTCGAGCGTGCTGCCGACGGGGACATTCAGTTCATAGCGGCCGTTGCCATCGGCGGAAGTACCCGTCAGGGTGCCCCTTACCAGAATGGAGGCAGCAGGGATTCCTTCGCCGGTGGAGGCGTCGGTCACCGAGCCGCGCACGGTCACGTTCTGAGCAAATGCAGCTCCGATCCCCACGAAGAAGGAGATCAGGAGAATTAGAGATTTTTTACCCATAAGCTATAAGATTAAAGTACGTTTCTTCTCTCTTATAGCGATTGTGCCTATTTGAATATCAATATTTTAATTGTTTTCTAAAATTTTATGTCCATTTCTGTCCCGACCGTTTCCCAAGGGTTTTTGGGCCTGAAACTCGCCCTAATTCCGGTCCGATGAGCGGAAAAACATGCAAAAAAAAGGGACGGAACCCTGCGGTTCCGCCCCCGATCAATGAGCGATGATTCCTTAGTCGACGAACTGGTTGATCAACTTGTTGTAGTTGTTCTCACGGTTCGGAATCAGGAAGGTCCAGTTGTTCTTTTCAGCCGGTTCCATCGTAATGGCGAAGGTGGAATGCCAGCTGCCGCCGTTGGCGATGGATTTGCGCACGATCGGTTCGCCCCAGCGCTTGTAGTCGAACCAGTCGTAACCTTCGCCCCAGAGGTGGATCCTGCGGTACAGCTTGACCTCTTTCAGCAGGTCGGCGCCTGTCTTGGAGCAGCTGTAGGAAGCATCGAAGGTCTTGTTGACCTCTTCCAGGATCTTCTGCGCCTGCGCATCCCGGTTCAGATGGCAGTCGGCCTCGGCTTCGATGAAGGCCATCTCACCGGCACGGAACAGATGGAAGGAACCCACGCCCGGCAGATCCTGGGCCTGGAACTTCAACTGCATGTACATGTAGATCTGGCTGGTGGAGTAGAGCTTGCTGGTCAGTCCGTTTCCACGGAGGGCCAAACCGCGCTGGAAGAGACTGCCGGCGGAGGCAAGACCGCTGGTCCGGCTGATGCAGCGGTAGGTCTTTCCATCACCCTTGTCTACATAGGTCTCCTCCATTTCTTCCGCAGTCGGAGCGAGCCACAAGTTGCGGCGGACATCCGTTTCCGGGATCTGGTCGTACAGTTCCTTGCTGATGGCAAAAGGATAGTTACGGCAGGCTCCGGCGTTGGAATTGGAACCGCAGTAAGCGAAATAAGAGTAGTAGTAGATGGTTTGGTCGCCGGCGTCATAAACGCCCCAGATCCAGTCGCTGTTCGGCACGCTGAAACCACTCTGCATATACTGCTTCTGCGTCATCAGGTCGTGGTCCTTGCGGGCAAGCGCCGCGTACTTCGCCGCATTCTCCCAGTCCTCGCGGTTGAGGGCGGCACGGGCGTAGACGGCATAGGCGACATCGATGTCAGGCAGATAGAATTCGGAGGATGCACGTTTCAGACCGGAAGCGCCGAAGAGCTGGATCGCTTCGTCCAGATCCTTATAGATCTGGGTGTAGACACCCTTGGTCGGCGTCTTGGCGAGATCGCCGGTGGAGGTATCCAGACGCAGCGGAATACCGTCATTGGCGTTATCGCTCCAACGCTGGCAATAGAACTGGACCAGCATCATGTAAGAATAGGCGCGGTAGACGAGGGCCTGGGCCTTGATGAAGTCGCGTTCGCTTTGCGGGCCGTCGGCGCCATCGATGTTGGCGAGAACGCTGTTCGCGTTTCCGATGATCTTATAGAAATAGAACCAGGGATAGTACAGATACTGGCTGTCCGGATTCTCATGATGGTTGCTGTTGATCAGCAGCGCCCAACCGGTCAGACCGCATTTCTGGGCATCGTTTCCGGAGTAGTTGCCATACCAGTTCTTGATGGTTCCCTCGCCGTTCATGCCTTGGGAGCCCAGATACTGGGTCGTCATCATGCGGGCGATACCGTTGATGGCCACTTTTGCGTTATCGGTCGTCTCGAAAATGGTTGCCGGAGATTCGGAACTCTCCGAAGCCGTGTCGAGATATTCTTTGCTGCAGGAAACCGTCAGCAAGGCTGCACCGATCAGCAGGAGACTTTTAACAAAAATATTCTTTTTCATATGCATAGTCGATTAAGATTAGAACCGTACGTTGAGGGCGACAGAGTAGACGCGCGGGGTCACCAGGTAGTTGCTCTGGCCGCCGCCCATTCCCTGCTGCGGGTTCATACCCTTGCGGGCGCTGAAGGTGTGCAGGTTCTCGACGGTGGCGCTCAGGCCGATTCCCTGGAGATCCAGGGCGTTGGCCCACTGCTTCGGGAACTGATAGGAGAGTGCGACATTCTTGACGACAAGGTAGTTGCCGGAAACCAGCCAGCGGCTGGTCGTGCCTGCATCGTTGTCGCTGTACTTCGCGCTGTTGATCTGCGGAATGCCGTTCGGATCGATACGGTGCGGATCATCTTCCTTCATGCCGGCGGGAGCGGCCGTCCAGGCACCCATCAGGTCGACGTGCTGGCTGCTCGGGTTGCCGGAGATGCTCATCAAACCGGAATAAACGCCGTCATAGACCTTGCCGCCGAGACCGTACGTAAACAGGGAACTCAGGGAGAAGGACTTCCAGCTGAGGTTCAGGCCGAAGCTGCCGAAAACCTTGGCCAGGGAAGTTCCATGCCAATCCTTTCTAGCATAAGCCGTCTTCCAGACGTACGGCACGCCGTTGATGATCGTGTAGTTGCTCGGGGACATCTGCGTATTGGCAACGCCGTCTTCATCGACAAGCGTACCGAAGGCCGGCACAATCGCGCCGTCAGCGTCCTTGACGATGTTGCCGTCGGCATCATAGGTCGGGATGAAATAGTCACGGTCGTTGAAGCGGTACAGGGACTGGCCGGTCAGCTGGTCGATACCTTCCCAGGTGTAGAGCCAGTATGCATAACGGTCCTTGCCCTCATAAATGCGGTGCGTACCGGAAATGATACCGTCCTTCTTGTTTTCATCCGGAAGCTTGATGACCTTGTTGGCCATCCAGGTGGCGTTCGCGGTGAGATTGACCCTCCAGTCGCGGGTGCGGACGATGTCGAAGTCCGTCTCGATTTCAATACCGCGGTTGGAGATCGTACCGATGTTCTTTGCAATCGTGGAAACGGCGGAACCGTTGTCGGTCGCACCGGCGGAAAGCGGGTTGTAAACGTCGAAGATCAGGTCGCGGTTGCGTTTGTCGAAGTACTCGACATTCAGGTTCCAGCGGTTGAACAGGCGGGCCTCAATACCGATGCCCCAGGAAGCACTGGTCTCCCACTGCAGGTCCTGCGCCTCAAGCTGGGTGATGTAATAGGCACCCTTGTTCGCATTCTGGCTGGATCCGTAGAGGGCCTGGTAGGCATAGTATCCGGCAGAAGCATCGTTACCCACCTCACCGTAGTCGGCACGGAGTTTCAGGCTGTTGATCCAGGTCAGCGGCTGCATGAACGGTTCCTTGGAAACCATCCAGTTGGCACCGATGGACCAGAAGGAACCCCAGCGGGTGTCCGGATGGAAGCGGGAAGATCCGTCCAGACGGTAGGAAGCTTCCACATTGTATTTGTCCTGGTAATTGTAGCGGACGCGTCCCAGCCAGCTTTCGGTCTTGTAGTACGCGTTGTAATCGTACAGGCTGGTGATTTCCGTAAAGTTGCGGAGGGTGTTCTTGCCCGGCAGGATTTCCGTGTTCTTGTATCCGTACATGTACAGATACTGGTTGGAATAGTTCTCATGGCCGACGAGGGCGTTGAGGCCATGGTCACCGAACTGGTGGCTCCAGCGCAGCTGCTCCTGCACCTGCCAGTTGAGGTAAGTGTACTCTTCACGGGATCCGCGGCCGTGATTGCCCTTGCCGTCACCGATGACCGCATTGTTGTAGGTCTTGTTGATGTCGTTGCGGACATTCATGTTGCCGGTCACCGTAAAGGTGAAGTCATTCAGGAAATAGATGTCGGCGAAAGCCGTCGCGTTCGCGGTATTGCGGACGGAAACGTCCTTGTTCAGTTCATTCTCCCAGATGACATGGCGGTCTCCGTACTGGTTACGGGTCTTGATGACGGCGCCGCTCTCGTCGACGTATTCACCGCCGTCGTACTGTTTGTTGCCGGCGGCATCCAGGATGTATTCGCCCGTGTAGATATTGTGCAGGTGGACAGGATAGACCGGCGCGATCTGACGGGCATACATGAAGACGTTCGTGTAGCTGTCGGAAGATCCGCCGTTGGTGTTTTCATAGTTCTGGTGCGTAGCGGCGAGATTGAGGCCGGCCTTGATCCAGCTGTTCGGCTTGATGTTGGCGCTGGCACGTGCGGAGTAACGTTCGAAACCGCTGTTGGTCACGTAACCGTTTTCATCCAGGTAACCGAGGGAGAAATAGTAGTCGCTGCGATCCGTTGCGCCGCTGCCGCTGATGTTGTATTCCTGGCGGTGACCCTTGCGCAGACCGACCTTGTACCAGTCGAGGTCTTCTTTGTAGATGTCAAGGATCCTGGCATCGGAAACAATCTTGCCGTTCTCGTCGAACAGTTCGGAATTGCTCTTGTTGTAGATGTTCAGGAAGACCTTGTCCTTGATCAGGTTCGCATTGGCATAAGCCGCCGCATCCTCTTCGCTCAGGCCTGCGGAGACACGTTCGTTCTTCATTTCCATCCAGTACATTTCCATCCACTGGTTGGCATTGGCGAGGTCATACTCCGGAATACCGCGCGTGTACATACCCTGCTTGATGTCGAGGGTCATGTTGACACGTCCCTGCGTACCCTTCTTGGTGGTAATGAGGATGACACCGTTGGAAGCGCGGTTGCCGTACAGGGCGGCGGAAGCCGCATCCTTCAGGACGGAGATGCTCTCGATATCGGCCGGGTTCAAGTCGGAAATGTTACCGCCGTAGGCGACGCCGTCCAGGATATAAAGCGGAGAGGTCGTACCATTGATGGTACCGATACCGCGGATGTAGATGCTCGGATCGGATCCCGGGTTTCCGTAGGTACTGTTGATCTGGACACCGGAGACCGTTCCTTCCAGAGCCGTAGCCACGTTGGAGGTCGGGCGGTTGGCGATCTTTTCAGAATTGACCGAAGCGATCGCACCCGTCAGGGATGAACGCTTGGCCGCACCGTAGGCGATGGTGACGACAGCCTCTTCCAGGGTCTCATGGTCGGTCTCGAGGATGACGTTGACCGTCGCCCGGATCGGCACCTCCTGGGTGATCATACCGATGGAGGAGATTTCGAGGGTCGTTGCGTTGGCGGGAACGCCGGTCAGGACGAATTTGCCGTCGACGTCCGTAACAGCACCGATGGTGGTGCCTTTCACCATAACCGAAGCGCCGATGGCCGGGAGGCCGTCTTCCGCGCTGGTGACGGTACCGGTGACGGTACGCGTCTGAGCAAACGCCAAGCCCACGCTGACGAGCAGGCTAAGCATCGTGATTAGAAATTTTTTACCCATAAGCTATGTTTTTGATTAAGTTTGGTTCAACTTTTTCGACCTTTCGGCCAAAAACGTTTTAAGGCCACAAAGAAAAGACATTTTTTGCTTAATCACAACTTTTTTATTTGACTTTTTGAACGGAATTTTACTCTTTTCGAACGTTAATATATCCAAAATCGCTATTATTCAGGTCTATAGGATTAATAATTATTGAAAGGCCAACAGAGCGATTCGAAGAACACCCCCGGGTGGAAACGGCTTCGGAGAGGGGCAGATTGTGATGGATGACAGAAGAAAAATTATTCAAAAATGCTTGATTATTCAAAAAGAATTTCCTTTCTTTGTAATGAAGTCCGGCCGAAAGGTCGGACAAGACACTTGAAAGGACTATTCAACGATTGGTTGAACACGATTGGTAAAGACCGGATATTCAGATTACCTCCGGTTTGTTTAATAGTTTGGCATGATAATGGCATTATGGGAGATACAACATCCATAAGCTTTAGAATTTATCTGACAAAACCAAAAAGGGTTCAGTTTCTCCGGGCAACCGTTTAACGGCCGCCCGGGGAATTCTTTTGTTACCGCCGATACATTTCGAAAGATTTAAAAAATTT
>CADCRA010000105.1 GCA_902803715.1 uncultured Bacteroidia bacterium | reverse complement strand
CCAGCGCCGTCGCTCCCAGCGCAAGCCCGCCGACCGCCAGCGCCTTGCCGTAGGAAGCGGCCGGCTTGAATCCCAGGTCCCGTTCTAGGAAGCCCAAGACTCCTTGCCGGACCTTTTCAAAGTCTTTCCGGCTTCGCGACCGGGACCAGGTGACGCCGTCGGCATGGGTGGCGGAGAGGGTCCGTCCCGTTTGCAGGTTCATGGTCCGGATCGACTCCATCTGCCCCTCCGCCTCCCGGATGGCGAACAGGGACCGGTCCATGTCCGCCAGGGACAGCGGTTCGGCGCAGACCAGATAGGCAACCTCCTTTCCCCGCATGCCTGCGAAAAGACTGTCGACGGATGCCGTCTCGCCGTCGGCCGGTATGCCGGTCAGGGCGACGGCCTTCTCGAATCCGTTGCGGTCCAGGAACCCTTGCAGCGGATCCCGGGTCTTGGCTTCGGTGCAGGCCAGGCCGTCCCAGACGGAAGCGGAAAATGCTTTCAGGTCGCAGAGGAACCGGCGGGCGGAGACGGGCCCGTCGGCACGGAGCCGGATGCCCATGAACAGCCGGAACCGGTTTTCTTCAAAATAAGCCAGGAAGTAGACCCGCTGCTGGTGGGAGCAGTAGCGCAGCAGTTTCTGCATGGCATCCGCGCAGAAAGACCGGGCGTCCCGGGCGGGGACCCCGACCTGCCGGATTTCGATCCAGACAGGGGCGTCGGGGCAGGCCGGTCCGGGCAGGACGGAGAAGCCCTCGCCGCAGGCCGGAACGGCCGAGAGCAGATCCAGATAATCCCGTCGCAGCATGAAGTTGACGGATTCGGCCATGGCAGTCGCCAGCATCAGGCGGGTCTGCGGTTCAAAAGAGGGATTCGGGTTCATGACAAGAGGGCGTTGTATTTGTTGAAATAATGGGTCTGGCAGTCTTCCGAGGCTTCCGTGATGCATTGGTACAGACCTTCCTTGAAGCCGGTCTTTTCGATTTTCTCCCGGAGCGTCCGTTCCATCTCCTTGCGGTTTTCGTCGAGCGATGCGGTGAATTTCGTTTTCATCAGTTGCAGGACGGGTTCGGGCAGCGGAATCTTGGCGGCATCGACATGGTCGAGGAACCGCATCCGCCATTCCAGCCAGGACAGGGACGGATAGGCTTCTCCTTTCGTGAACTGGTACCGGAAATATGAGAGCAGGAACGGGATGCCGACCAGGAAGATATTGGATACGACGGTCCATGCCAGGTGGAGGAGGCCGAGCACGGAGACGACAATGGCGTTCAGGACTTTCTCCATTTTTTCGAATACGCCGAAGTGCTTCAGGATCTGGTCGATAGCGGGACCGTCGATCTTCTTTTCGAGTTGTCCGGGATCCAGGCCGAAGTCGTAGCAAAGGTCGGCGGAATACAGGCGGATCACCTCGAGGGAACAAGCCTGTCCGATTTGCAGGTGCCGGGAGACGATTTCCAGGCTTTTGTCAAAAGCCGTTTGCCGGATTTCTTCGTTGTGGGCGTTGATCTGCTCCGAAATGGCGTCTTGCAACTGGGCCAGGTTATGGCCCGAAAAGCCCAGGACCGTTTTCGCTTCCAGCGGAAGGACGATGTCGGTGATGACTTGTGCGATCCTGCTCTCCGGAGCGGGAAGGGACGGAAGTCCCCGGGTCAGGAGTGTCTGGAATTCTTCCTGGACGGCCGGCGTTGCGACGGCGTGGAGAGGCTGGTCGGCCCATACGGCTTCTTTCAGCTGGGACAGTCCCAACCGGTCGGACACCTCCCGGAAATCCGGGTCTGTGCGCAGGGCCATGCGCAGGTAAATCCGGGCCGGCTCGGTGAAAGTCAGGCTGCTGCGGCGTTCGGGATGGATCATGGCCAGGTGGAAATCGCGGACCTGCCGCAGGGTTTCCTTCAGGCTGTCCTGGACGCCGGGAATGCCGGCTGCTTTCGCACAGGCGTTGGCCAGGGAGCAGACGCCGCGGGACACGGAGGTTGAGGGACGGGTGTCGAACGCAACGCGGATGTCCCGGTCGGGGAAGGCGGCGGGGAGGATCTCGTCCGCGAACAGTTCCTGGCCGCGGGCGCTGAGGAACATGGCGGAGGCGCCGCCGGACAGGATCAGGAGGCGGACGGGCATGTCCCGGACGGTGTCGCCGGTAAAATGCTGGAGATCACGGGCCAGGGCTGGGAAGTAGCCCTGGTTGACGGCGTCCCAGTCGGCATCCGGAAAGCGCGGATCCGGATCGGCATGGAGCCCGAAGGCGGCCAGGCCGCCGCGACAGAGTTTCAAGATGTCTTCCGCCGCTCCGCCGCACCGGCTGTTGCAGACGAACCGGAGGTCCGCCCGCGGGTCGTCCGCCGCGAAGATGTCTTCGAGGGCATAGCTGCAGCGGAGCGGATTTTCCATGCCGTTGCTGAAAAACTCTTCCTTGGCCATCCGGCACACGAAGATCAGCACGTCTTTCAGCCCGTCGAACGCCGGATCCTGCAGGAGTCCGCGGATGGGTGCGTTCCGCTCCTGGGCCAGGATATAATGGAAGAGCGCCAGGTCCAGGTTCTGGGCGCCGAGCTGGGTCCCGGAATCCCGGACCGGCTGCGGCAAGGTCGCGTTGTGGTAGCAGTAATCGGCGGAATGGGAGCCGTAGTCGCACCGGATGCATCCTTCCTGCATGGCCAGGCGGTTTTCTTCCGGCTGGTTCTGGAGGTTGCTGAAGAAACCGACCCGGGATTCCGGCCAGATGCCGAGCAGCGGGATGCCGGCGTCACGGGCCATGTCCTTGTACAGGGACTTGTCTTCTTCTGTCCAACCGGAAGGGCAGCTCAGGGCGACCTGGTGGTTGCCCGGGACCAGCACGCCGCTGCCGGAGACCATCAACTGGTAGGCGTGGTGCATGAAGCGGGCGAAGGCGGCCCGGTCTTCCTTCGTCATTTCCGTCGGCTTGTGCTTGAAGGAAATCCGGAAGGAGGAGGCTTCGTGGATATGGCGGAGGGCGGAGTGGCCGATGTACATGGTGCCGCCGACGATGGCGTAGGCGGACGGGAGGACATGGCTGTTTCCGCAGAGGCGGATGTCTTCCGGTTTCTTGTGGTGCTGGCCGTAGAGTCCCGGCCGGAGTTCAGAGACGGCGCCGGCGCATTCGGCGGCGCCCAGGTCCATCCCCAGGATGTAGCGGACGGACGGAGAGGGGCTCATCATTGCTTGCATGGTGTCAGTCTGTCAACAGGGTTCTCATTTTCTTGAGGGCGCGGTTCCGGATGATGTCCAGGTAGCCGGGCTTGACGCCCAGGGAGGCGGCCACGCTTTTGCGGTCCTTGTCTTCCAGGATCAGCGTCTGGATAACATAGCGTTCCTTGTCGTTTTTCAGCGAGGAAAGCGCGTTGCGGATGTCGACACGGATGATGATCCTGCCCGTCGTTTCGACGATGGGGCCCTGCCCCATTTCCGATTCGTCGACTTCCCGGACGGGCTCGCCGCGCCGGGGCTTGGTCAGTTCGGACAGGTACTCGTGCCGGTTGTCGAAGAACAGATGGCGGGCGGTGATCCGGAGCCAGCCGTACAGGGTCGTTTCACCCCGGAAGGTCCGCAGCCGGTGCCAGTCGTGCTGTTTCAAGTAGAAATGGAGGCATTCCGCCATATGGTCCGTGTTCAGTTTTCCCATGAAGATCCTCCGGTTGAGGCCGGAAAGGAGGGGTCTGCAGGTGTTTTTGAAAAACACCTCTGCGAAAGCGGCATCGCCGCTGAGCAGCCGTTCGACGGTCTGCCGGTCTGAGAGTGGGGAAGCGTTTTTCATGATTCTTTCGTCTTTTTATCCGATAGCAAAATTAGCCGGAAGCATCGCCCGTTTCCTTTTTTCGGACGTCCGATCCGGTCCGCTTGGTTTTTTCCCTGCGGAATCGTATCTTTGTTAGAAAGCAGGACCGAGCCAGCCCGTCAGATTATGAAGTTTACCCTCAGACAAAAAGAAGCCATTGCGGCGGTCATTGCGGAACTCTGTAACGCGGAAACCGTTACGGGCGTCCGTAAAATGCAGTGCCTCAATGCGTTGCTTGGTGAGACATACGGCATTACAAACCGCACCGTCCTCCAGGCGCAGACCCTGACGCTGGAGAAGGCGGTCGACCGTATCGGCAACCTGGATCCGGACGTCCGAACCCGGCTGCTGCAGGATCTGGAAGCCATCGCCCGGGCGGACGGCTCCTATTCTCCGGAAGAAGGAGTGCTGCTGGAAGGCCTGAAGGCGGCGCTGGTCCCGCAGGAAGGGAAGACGTCCGTGGACTGCCGGATCTTCTCGGTACGAGCCGACCGGCTGAAGTTCGACGGCCGGAAGGCGACGTTCATCCATCCCGACAAGCAGCTCTGCGACGAGGACCTTCGGGAACGGATCCGGAACATGTCGGACAAGATTTTCCGCCACCTGGACGAACTGGTCCTGCTGTTCTACTGCTTCGGCTACGATTTCGTCTTCATTCCCCAGCTCCGCAAAGACTTCGGTACGGATCCGGACCTGATCCGGGAACTGGAACAGTTCTCCTTTTTCTTCAGCCATGTTCCCCGGGAGTATGTCGAATCCGCGATCGCCTCGTTCGGCCACCGGGACGAGAGCCGCAAGTTCACGACGTCCCGGTTCTCCGAGATGCTCTTCTCCGGGCGGGAGGACGACGTGGCCGCGGATCACGATACGACGGCCTTCCTGATCAAGCTCAGCGATTCCATGGTGACGGCGGAT
>CADCRA010000104.1 GCA_902803715.1 uncultured Bacteroidia bacterium | reverse complement strand
TTAACACCTTAAAAAGAATTGATATGGCAATCTTAGCATTTCAGAAACCGGATAAGGTCATCATGCTCGAAGGCACCGAGACCGTAGGCCGTTTCGAGTTCAGGCCGCTCGAGCCTGGATACGGACAGACCATTGGCAACGCCCTTCGCCGCATCCTCTTGTCTTCTCTGGAAGGTTTTGCTATCAGCTCGATCCGCATCGCCGGCGTGGACCAGGAGTTCGCGACCATCCCGGGCGTCATCGAGGGAATGCAAGACATCATCCTCGGCCTCAAGCAGGTCCGTTTCAAGAGGATGGTCGACAGCGTTGATTCCGAGGTGGCAAACATCACCATCAGCGGTAAACAGGAGTTTACTGCAGAGGATATTTCCAAAGGATTGTCTTCTTTCAAGGTGCTGAATCCAGAGCTGCATATCTGCTCGCTCGAACCGAGCGTCAAGCTCGAAATCTCCCTGACCATCACCCACGGACGCGGCTTTGTCCCGGCCGAGGAGGAGCGCGATGAGAACACGCCGATCGGTACCATTCCGGTCGACGCGATCTACACCCCGATCCGCAAGGTCAACTGGACCGTCGAGAACTGGCGCGTCGAGCAGAAGACCGACTATGAAAAACTGAATCTTGAGATCGTGACCGATGGTTCCATCTCTCCGGATTCAGCCCTTCAGGAAGCAGCCAAAATCCTCATTTACCACTTCAAGCTCTTCACGGATGATAATAAACTCACCCTCGAGAGCACGGTGGAAACCGACTCCAAGGAGCTCGATGAGGAGAGTCTCCGCATGAGACATCTCCTGCTGACGAAGCTTTCCGACATGGGACTTTCCGTCCGCGCATACAACTGTCTGAAAGCCGCCGATATCGACACCTTCGCCGACCTTGTGTCCTACAGCCGCGCCGAACTCATGAAGTTCCGCAACTTCGGCCGCAAGTCCCTCAACGAAATCGATATCCTCGTCGAGAAGATGAAACTCTCATTCGGGATGGATGTCAGAAAGTATAACATTGAACCTAAGAAAAAGATTGTATAACCATGAGGCACAATAGACAAATCAACCACCTCGGACGCCAGAGCGGACACCGCAAGGCCATGCTTTCCAACATGGCATCCTCTCTCATCCTGAACAAGAGGATCAATACCACTGTTGCCAAGGCCAAGGCCCTCAAGATGTACGTTGAACCGCTCATCACCAAATCCAAGGACGATTCCACCCACTCCCGCCGTGTCGTTTTCAGCTACCTCAAGGACAAGAACGCCACTGCCGAGCTCTTCCGGACCATCGCTCCGAAGATCGCTGACCGTCCGGGCGGCTACCTCCGCATTCTCCACACCGGTTTCCGTCAGGGTGACGGTTCCGAGATGGCGCTCGTAGAGTTCGTCGACTTCAACGAGGCCGCTCTCGCTTCCGCTCCGAAGGAGGCTAAGAAGAGCACCCGCCGCAGCCGCGCCAAGAAGGCCGAGGCCGCTCCGGTCGCCGAGGAAGCCCCGAAGGCTGAGGAATAATCCGAATACGGACCCGATAGAAAAAAGATGACCCGAGCGGCCATCTTTTTTCTTTTTGTCCCTGTTTTCAGGGTGCAGGGCATGAAGTTTTAGCACATTTTGTTTTGAAGTTTAATTTATTTACTATATTTGTAAAACGAAATAACCAGACTTTCGAAACGAAACCAAGCGGGGAACCCCGCCATGATAACACTAAAACTTTTGTTGCTATGAATGCATTGTTCTATGCCGTCCCTGCTGCGGCAATCCTTGCGTTGCTGTTCGCCTGGATCTTCTTCCGCCAGATGATGCGGGAGAGCGAGGGGAATGTTACCATGAAAGAAATCGCACAGTATGTGCGGGAGGGAGCCATGGCTTACCTCAAGCAGCAGTACAAGGTCGTCACGATCGTTTTCATCGTCCTGGCGGTCTTTTTTGCTGTCCTGGCGTACGGATTCGGAATCCAGAATTCCTGGGTCCCCTTCGCCTTCCTGACCGGCGGTTTCTTCTCCGGTCTGGCCGGTTTCGTCGGCATGAAAACCGCGACCTATGCTTCGGGCCGTACGGCCAACGCGACGATGCGCAGCCTGAACAGCGGCCTGAAAATCGCTTTCCGCAGCGGTGCGGTCATGGGACTGACCGTCGTGGGGCTCGGCCTGCTTGACATCTCGATCTGGTGGATCGTGCTGAATGCCTTCGTCGATACGCCGGACATGAGCCAGAAACTGGTGGTCATCACGACGACGATGCTGACCTTCGGCATGGGCGCTTCGACCCAGGCGCTTTTCGCGCGCGTGGGCGGCGGTATCTACACGAAAGCGGCGGATGTCGGCGCGGACATCGTCGGCAAGGTCGAACAGGACATCCCGGAGGACGATCCCCGCAACCCGGCTACGATTGCGGACAACGTCGGTGATAACGTGGGCGATGTCGCCGGCATGGGCGCCGACCTGTATGAATCCTATTGCGGATCGATTCTCGCGACCATGGCCCTGGGCGCTTCCGCCTTCTTCGGCGATACGGCCCTCCAGATGAAAGCCATCCTGGCCCCGATGACCATCGCCGCCGTCGGCGTGGCCCTGTCCATCCTGGGCATCTTCGCCGTCCGGACGAAGGAAGACGCCGACCTGCAGGGCCTGCTGAAGTCCCTGAGCGTAGGCACCAACCTCAGCGCGGGCCTGATCGCCGTGCTGACCTTCGGGATCTTCCGGCTGCTGGACCTGCCGAACTGGTGGCAGCTGTCCCTGTCGGTGCTGAGCGGCCTGCTGGCCGGCGTCATCATCGGCAAGGTGACGGAGTATTACACGTCCCATTCCTACAAGCCGACCCGCAAGCTGGCGGAGAGCGCCCAGACGGGCAGTGCGACCGTCATCATCAGCGGCGTCGGACTCGGCATGATCTCCACAGCCATCCCGGTCGTCACGATCGCCGTCGCCATCCTGCTGGCGTACGGTTTCGCGACCGGATTCCGTTTCGATCCGGATCTGCTGGGACAGGGTCTCTACGGCATTTCCATCGCGGCGGTGGGCATGCTCTCCACCCTCGGCATCACCCTGGCGACGGACGCCTACGGACCGATCGCCGACAACGCGGGCGGCAATGCGCAGATGTCCGGCCTGGATCCTTCCGTCCGTGAGAAGACCGACGTGCTGGATGCGCTCGGCAATACGACGGCGGCGACGGGCAAGGGCTTCGCGATCGGTTCGGCGGCCCTGACGGCCCTGGCGCTTCTGGCCTCCTACATTGAGGAGATCAAGATCGGATTCGGCCACCTGGCCGCCAAGGGCGGCGAAATGGCGGCGCAGTTCGCCGATCTGTCCCGTGCATCGATCCCGGAGATCGTGGAACATTACAATATCACCCTGATGAACCCCGTGGTGCTGGTCGGCGTCTTCATCGGCGCGATGATGGCCTTCTTGTTCTGCGGCATGACCATGAACGCCGTCGGCCGCGCAGCCCAGAAAATGGTCATCGAAGTGCGCCGGCAGTTCCGGGAGATCGCCGGCATCCTCGAAGGAAAGCGCCGGCCGGATTATACGTCCTGCGTCCGGATCTCCACGAAGGCGGCGCAGCAGGAGATGGTCGTTCCGTCCCTGCTGGCCATCGCCGTCCCGATCGCGGTGGGTATGCTGCTCGGCCCCGCCGGCGTCGTCGGCCTGCTGACTGGCGGCCTGGGTGCCGGTTTTGTCCTGGCGATTTTCCTGGCCAATTCGGGAGGCGCATGGGACAATGCGAAAAAATTTGTGGAGGAAGGTCATTTCGGCGGCAAGAATTCCGCCTCGCACAAGGCGACGATTGTGGGCGATACGGTCGGCGATCCGTTCAAGGACACGAGCGGCCCGTCGCTGAACATCCTGATCAAGCTGATGAGCATGGTGTCGATCGTCATGGCCGGACTGACGGTTCTGCTGCACGTTTGATCCCCAAATCCTGCCATTCATTCCCCGTTCTGCGCTGCTGGACGGGGTTTTTAAAAAAAATTATTTGACTTATTCCAAAGTTTAAGTAAATTGCGGTTTGATTAAGATTATTGGGACGAAGCCACATAAATTTGAGTATATTATGAAAAGAATCACCATCCGCGACGTCGCACGCGAAGCCAATGTATCCGTGACGCTCGTTTCCTTTGTAATGAACGCCAAACGGGACAAGGATGGCAAACTGGATTGCCCGGTCAATCCGGAGACTGCCAAACGGGTCCTGGAAGTTGCCCAACGCCTGGGTTACCGTCGGAATTTCGCAGCAGCTTCCCTACGCAGCGGACGTTCCAACACGATTGCGGTGATTCCGAACGATATCTCCAATAAATTCTTCGCGGGCATTTCCCGCCGGATCGAAGACAAGGCCCATGAACTGGGATACACAGTCTTCTTCGCCAGTTCCGACGAAAACCCCGAGAAACTGGGTGAGGTCCTGGACGCCGTCCTGGCGCACAACATCGACGGTGTCATCGTCGCACCGGTCGCCGGCGGCGAATACGCCATCTCCAAGGCGACGGACATGCGTGTCCCCGTGGTCCTGCTGGACCGGGACATCGAAGGCCTGAACGATGTCGGCAAGGTCCTGCTCGACGATGAGGAGGCCGGCCGCATGGCCATCGACGAAATGGTCGGCAAGGGCTACCGCAAGATTGAGATGATCTCCTACAAACTGGGCATTTCCAGTCTCTCCGAACGCGAAACGGGATACCGGAAGGCCATGATGGACCACGACCTGTATGATTTCGCCAAGATCCATTATACGACCTACAGCGACGTGGCGGCCGACATCGAACAGATCATCCAGGACGCCCTTTCCCGCGGCGTCGAAGGCCTGTTCCTCCCGACCTATTCCCTCTCCGCCCAGGTTCTCTCCGTCATGAAGAAACAGGGGATCCAGACCCCGAAGGACCTGGCGCTCGTCTGCTTCGATGAAAGTGACATCTTCAGTCTCTATGCGACGACCGTGACCCACATCGTCCAGCCGCTCAAGGAACTGGGCGAAAAGAGCGTCGAGACGCTCGTCCGCATGATCGAGAACGGACCGGCCGAGAAGACGGTCCTCAAGCCGACCCTTGTCGGAGGCGGATCCACCAACCAGCGTTAATCAAAAATTCCCCATACCATGCAACTAGACGGAAGACGTGAAAGTACGAATGTAGAAGACCGCAGAGGACGCGGCGGCGCCATCGCCGGAGGACTCGGCATCGGCGGTCTCCTGATTGCCGGCCTGATTTATCTCCTGACCGGCCAGCAAGTGGATCCGAGCCAGCTCGGTCTCGGCGGTGCCGTGGAAGAAACCGGTACCGTGGAATTCACCCAAGAAGAACAGGAACTGGCCAGCTTCGCCAAGAAGATCCTGGCCGGTACCGAAGATATCTGGTCAGCGTATTTCCAGGCCAAGGGCATCGGCACTTACCGCAATCCGACCATGGTCCTCTATACCGGCACGACGCAGTCCGGCTGCGGTACCGGATCCGCTTCCATGGGCCCGTTCTACTGCTCGGCGGATGAATGCCTGTACATCGACTTGAGTTTCTTCAGTTCGATGAAGCGCCAGCTGGGTGCGGACGGGGATTTCGCCTATGCCTATGTCATTGCGCACGAGGTCGGCCACCATGTCGAGAACCTGCTCGGCGTCCTCGGCCAGGCCCATCAGCAGATGGCCCGCATGAACAAGACCGACGCCAACCGGATGAGCGTCCGGATCGAACTCCTCGCCGACTATCTGGCCGGCGTCTGGGCGCACCACGACAATGAGAACTTCGGTTCCCTGGAGCAGGGCGACCTGGAAGAGGCCATCCACTGCGCTTCCGTCATCGGCGACGACTATCTGCAGAAGAAGGCGCAGGGTTATGCCGTCGAGGAGAGCTTCACGCACGGTACGGCCCAGCAGCGCGTCAACTGGCTGGCCGCCGGCCTGAAATCCGGCGATGTTCAGCAAGGCCTGCAGATCTTCCAGATGCGGGATTCCCAGCTGTAGAAAACGATCCTGAAACAATTAGATAAAAAAATGAAAGTCATTATCCGCAACAATTCCGCAGAGGGCTCCCTGTGGGCGGCGCATTACATTGCCGGCAAGATCCGCGAAAAGGCGGCCCGCACCAGCGAACCCTTCGTCCTCGGGCTCTGCACCGGGTCCACTCCGATTGAAACCTATGCCGAACTGATCCGCATGGTCAAGGCCGGAGAACTCAGTTTCAAGAATGTCATTTCCTTCAACATGGACGAATATGTCGGCCTCCCGGAGAGCCATCCGGAGAGTTACCACAGTTTCATGCACCGGTACCTGTTCGACCACATCGACGAACCGGCGGAGAACATCCATATCCTCAACGGAAATGCCGAAGATACGGAAGCGGAATGTGCCGCTTATGAAGAAGCCATCGTCAAGGCCGGCGGTTTCGATCTCTTCCTCGGCGGTGTCGGCGAAGACGGCCATATCGCGTTCAACGAGCCGTTCTCCTCGCTGGAATCCCGCACCCGCGTCGTGACCCTGACCCAGGATACCCGTGAGGTCAACGCCCGTTTCTTCGACGGCGATTTCAACCAGGTTCCGAAGCAGGCCCTTACGGTCGGCGTCGCCACGGTTCTCAGTTCCAAGGAGGTCGTCATCCTGGCGTTCGGTTCGAAGAAGGCCCGCGCCCTCAAGGACGCCATCGAAGGTCCGATGTCCCACTACTGCACCCTCAGCGGCCTGCAGGGCCATCCCGCCGGAACCATCGTCTGCGACGAGAATTCCGTCGGCGAACTGAAGGTCAACTCCTATCGCTATTTCAAGGCTGTCGAAGAGGCCGAAAGCAAATAGTTGCAACCAAGACTGACTGAAGGGGCTGTTTTCCGACAACAAGGAATACGGCCCCCTCCTTTATCCGGTACCTGCATTGAAAACCGTATGAATATGAAGAAAGCAATTCTCGCCGCGTTGTGCGGCTTCCTGCCGGTCTTCTTCGCAATGGCCCAGCCGCAGGCTTCGGCGCCGGCGCCCGGCGCCTACCGCACGCCGGACTACTCGGCCCTCTTCTCTGCGCCGGCCACGCATGAATATGTTTATTCCGAGGAGATGGTTTTGGGCGGCGACGGCTTGAAACTGCTGACCCGCATCTATCTTCCGAAAGGGGACGGCCCCTGGCCGGTCGTCGTGACCCGGACGCCTTACGTGTTCGGCGGAAGAGGAGACAACAATGCGACCGGACGCGAGTATGCCCGGCGCGGGATCGGCTATATCCAGCAGGACTGCCGCGGCAAAGGCGGTTCCGAGGGCTTCTACAGTCCGAATATCTATGAACGGGAAGACGGCATCGCCCTGTACCGCTGGATTGCCGCGCAGCCGTGGTGCAAGTCCATCGGCATTTTCGGATCATCCTACACGGCCCTGACGGGATGGCTGGTCGCGGATTCCGTACCGAAACTCAAAGGCCTTTACCTGAGCCACTACGGTGTGGACCGCCATATCTCCTGTTACCGTTCCGGCCTGTTCCGGGAGGATATCATGAGCGGCTGGGCCATCGACAATGCCGAGGAAGACATCCGTCATCCGGAGCGCAAGCCCGGCCAGCCCGTCGGAGAGAATTACTATGATTTCTACCTGTACCGGCCGCAGGTCGAGGCGGACGTCGCCGTCCTGGGCCAGCGCCTGGACTACTACCGGGACTGGATTACCCATACGGATTATACGGATCCCTATTGGAATACCGGTGTCTGGGGCGACCTGAAGCGGATTCCCTACGAGGTGGATGTCCCGGTGACCATCGTCGCCGGCCAGTTCGACCACCACGAGGAAGGAACGCTGCTCGGATACGAACGGCTCCGGCCCGAGACCAAGGCGCACAGCCGGCTGATCCTGGGCTCCTGGAACCACAGTTTCCAGCCGACGCCGACCCATGTGCCGACGGACCATGCGCGGGATTTCAATACGATGGCGGACCAGTTCGACTGGTTCTACCATCTGCTGGTCGAGGAGAAACTCCCGGACCCGGAGGTCCGCGCCTATGTCATCGAAGAAGACCGCTGGGTCAACCTGAAGGAATGGCCGGTGCGCACGGACCGGACGGAGACCCTCTACCTTTCGGCGCAATCCCGGGATACCCGGTCATACCGGCTGCAGGAAAAGCGGGTGAAGAAAGGCCGGCTGGCCTATGATTACGATCCGCAGGATCCGGTTTATGCGGCGGGCGGCGAGACGATCTTCACAACGACCGGCCGCCGGGGCAGCCATCTCCAGCCCGAAGCCGGGTCCCGCCCGGATGTGCTCAGTTTCGTGACGGGTCCCCTGGAAGAGGACATGACCATCGCAGGGGCCATCAAGGTCTTCCTGCAGGTCAGCACCGATGTGGATGATACGAGTTTCTCCTTTACCCTGAGCGAGGTGACGCCGTCCGGAGAGACCTACAACATGCGGACGTCCATCGCCACGCTCGGCTATCGGGACGGCTTGCTGAAGCCCCGTGTCCCTTACCGTCCCGGCGAACGCGTGGAACTCGAAATCGAGGCCCTGCCGATCCTGTGGAATGTGAAGAAAGGCAACAGTCTCCGGCTGGACATCAAGTCTTCCAACTTCCCGGAATATGCGGTCCACAGCAATTACGCCGGCGTCTGGGCCCTGCAGGGAAAGACGCGTGTGGCCCGTCAGCAGGTTTATGTGGGCGGAAAGAAGGGATCGCGGATGGTCATCCCTTTGATGCCGGAAACCCTTCAAAAATGAAATTTATTTTGAAAAATCGAAAGTTTTCAGTATATTGCCGCGTACTATAACCCTAATACCTAAACTTCTAGGATTATTAGCAGGACTGATCACGACGGTTGACTAACCAATGACAGGATACCGCATATTCCACCGGGGAAACCCTCCGAGTTAAGATCCGTCCATAAAAACAGACAATCCGGGGAGCCTGAAGCATGCAGGCTCCCCGGATGAATTTTTCCCCTTATCCGTCAGAAATACTTCTTTTCTTCGTGGTCGAGGACGACGAAGATAAAGATCAGGACCGTGAAGGCCCAGAGGGAGGAGCCGCCATAACTCATCAGGGGCAGGGGGATGCCGATGACCGGCATCAGGCCGATGGTCATGCCGATGTTGATGAACAGGTGCATGAACAGGCAGCTGGCGACGCAGTAACCATAGATGCGCGTGAAGGCTTCCCGGCTCTTTTCCGCATCCTGGATGATCCGCCAGATCATCATGACATACAGGACGATGACGACCAGGCAACCGGCGAATCCCCATTCCTCGCCGACGGTACAGAAGATGAAGTCGGTACTCTGCTCCGGGACGAAACCGTACGTCGTCTGCGTGCCGCCCAGGTATCCCTTTCCGAACGCACCGCCGGAACCGATGGCGATCATGCTCTGGTTGACGTTGTAGCCGACTCCTGCCGGATCTTCCTTCATGCCCAGCAGCACTTCGATGCGCTTGCGCTGGTGGTCCTGCAGGACGTTGTTGAAGATGAAATCGGCGGAGAAGACCATGACCACGCCTGCCAGGAATGCCAGGACGGAAAGGGAGAGGAACGTGTCTTTCTCACGATAGGCCAGCCGCAGCAGGAAAGGAAGGCAGACCAGGGCGGAGCCGATCAGGAAATAGAGCGGCTTGACGCGCAGCAGGAAGGCCCAGGAGGAGGCCTGGCGGATGCTCATCTCGACGGACGGGTCGACCGTACCGATGAGGCTGGCGCCCGGAATGAGCGACTCGCACAGCAGGTTCCATCCTTTCGGGAACAAGGCCATCACCAGGATGTACAGGATGCCGAGAAGCATGAATTTCCAGCCCCGGCGCCCGTTCAGGAAGTTGAACAGCAGGATCAGGGCGATGAGGACGAGGATGGCCGTGTAGGGCGAGGCGGTCAGCGTCAGGATGAAGGTAAGGATGGCCATGCCGAGGACGACCAGGAACCAGCCGGAGAGGCCTTCCCGGTAGAGCATGAAGATAAACCCGACATAGACCAGCGCCGAACCGGTCTCGCTTTCTCCCAGGATGACCAGCATCGGCAGGCCGATGACCGCGGCGGCGGTCAGGAAGTCCTTGAGTTTCGTGATCCTGAAATTCGGCCGGCTCATGAGGAAGGCCAGCACGAGCGAGGTCGTGATTTTTGACACTTCCGCCGGCTGGAACCGGACGGGCCCGAACTCGAACCAGGACCGGGAGCCCTTGACTTCGACCCCCAGGAAGATTACGGCGACCAGCAGGAACAGGACGCCGATGTACAAGGGGATCGACGCGCTTTCCCAGATGCGCGGCGGCAGCACGAAGACAATCAGGCCGGCCAGGCCGAAAGCGGTCAGGATCCAGACGAACTGCTTGCCGCTGCGGGAGGTCCAGGCGAGGATGCCGTTCGGCTCGGAGGAATGGATCGAGGCGTAGATGTTGAGCCAGCCGATGAGGACCAGAAGCAGGTAGATGAGGACCAGCTTCCAGTCGAAACTCTGTTTCATCGATCGGGCCTTGAACGTCTCTTCCATGGGCTAATCGGTTTTGACGCGGGACATCAGGTCTCCATCGAGCACCCGTTGTTCGACGGCCTTGCGGGCCGGGTTGTCCGCGATTTCTCCCTTGAGGTATTTTTCGACGAGGAGCGAGGCGATCGGCACCGCCCAGGTCGCACCGAAGCCGCCGTTCTCGACATAGACGGCGATGGCGATTTTCGGGTCATCCTTCGGGGCGAAGCAGATGAAGACGGAGTTGTCGGCGCCTCGCGGGTTCTGCGCCGTGCCGGTTTTGCCGCAGATATCCAGTCCGTCGACATGAGCCGCCCAGGCCGTTCCGCCCATGCCGGCGCCGCTGTTGACGGCGCGCCACATGCCCTGGATGACTTTCTTGTACTCGGTCGTATCGACCATGGTGTACTGGCGTTCCTTGTATTTCGGATCGATCTCGATGCCCGGGGACTCCTTGACGATGTGCGGGATGTAGTAATAGCCCCGGTTGGCGACGGTCGCGGCCAGGTTGGCGATCTGCATCGGCGTCACGCCGACTTCGCCCTGGCCGATGGAGATGGACTTGATCGTATTGAATTTCCATCCGCCGAGTTCCTTCTTGTAAAGGCGGTTGTAGAGTTTCGACGTCGGGATGGTTCCGCCCAGTTCGGACGGGAAGTCGCTGCCCAGCTTGCGGCCGAAGCCCATGCTTTCGACGTATTCATGCCATTTGTCGAGGGCGGCGTCCATGTCCGGATATTTCTTGTTCTCGAGGATGTCCCGCAGGGCGAAGGTGAAGTACGAGTTGCACGACATCATGATCGCCTCTTCCAGGTTGATCGGGGATTTGTGGCCATGGCAGCCCGGCCGGTGGTCGGCCAGGGGATAGCCGTGGGCGCAGGGAAACATGGAATCCGGCCGGAGAGTCCCTTCTTGCAGGCCGATCAGGCCGTTGACCAGCTTGAAGACGGATCCCGGCGGGTACGGCGCCTGGACGGCCCGGTTGAACATCGGCTTGTACGGGTCGTTCATGATTTCGTTGTAGTGCCGGCTGAAATCGGCCAGCTGGCTGACGTCGATGCCGGGGCTGGAGACCATGGCGAGAATCTCGCCCGACCCCGGTTCGATGGCCACGACGCTGCCGACCTTGTTCTGCATGAGGCGCTGGCCGTACTGCTGGAGTTCCGCATCGATCGTCGTCACGATGTCATGGCCCGGAATGGCTTCCTTGTCCATCTCCCCGTCCTTGTACGGCTGCTCAATCTGGTTGTGCGAGTTGCGCAGGAAGATGTGGTAGCCCTTGACGCCACGCAGGTCCTTCTCGCGTGCTGCCTCGATGCCGGTCCGGCCCGCATAGTCGCCGGAACGGTACTCGTCGGGATGGGCCTTGAGATAGGCCGCGTCGACTTCGGAGACATAGCCGAGCAGGTTGCCGCCGGCGTTGACCGGATAGTCGCGGATGCTTCGGACCTGGCCTTTGAAACCCGGGAACTGGTACTGGACCTCGGCGAAGCGGTTGTAAGTCTCGGTCGGGATCTGGCGCAGCATGGTCATCGACTGGAAGCCGATGCGCTTGCGGTTGCGCCGGTATTCGGCCATCTTGTCCCGGATGAAAGTGACGGACGTGTCGAGCACCTGGGCCAGCATCAGGGTGTCGAAATCCTTGACTTCCCGCGGCGTGACAAGGATGTCGTAGGCCACCTTGTTGCCGACGATGATCGTGCCGTTGCGGTCGTAGATGACCCCGCGGGTGGGGTAGATGATCTCATAGACCATCGAGTTGTTCTCTGCGCTGATCTTGTAGGTGTCGTCGATGATCTGGATGTAGAAGATCTTGGCGAGCAGGATGACGGCGACGGCGACGAGTCCGATCAGGAGTTTGTTTTTCCGGGAAAGGTCCATGGTCTATTTTCGGTCGTCAGGCGTCAGCATGTCCGTGACCGGGATGCCGAGGAGCATGCCGGCGGCCAGGGAGGCACCGAAACGGATCAGGTTGAACAGGAACGGCCGGGTGCCGGCGCCGTCTGCCCAGAGATAGATCAGCAGGAAGAGCGCCTGGACGAGGAAAAGCGCGAAGAGCACCTTCGGCAGGCCGTATTTCCGGATGGAGAATTCTTCCCCGCGCAGGACCAGTTCTTCCCCGAAGATGAAGTCACAGACCGTCCGCCGGAGCAGCGCGACCGGCAGGAGGGCGACGGTGTTGATGCCCGGGGCGCCTTCGGCGATCAGGTCGACGGCCATGCCGGTGGCGAAGGCGATGAGGAGGGCCACGGAGGTCCGGACCCTGGTCGGCAGGCAGAGGATGAGGGCCGGGAGCAGGCTGAGCTGCACATAGGACGTCAGATGCAAGTAGTTGCAGATCAGCATCTGTGCGGCGACCAGCAGGACGTAGAGCAGGATGAAGTTCTTTTTCATGGCGCGGCCTCCTCTTCCAAAGATTCAATTTCCTGGCGTCCCACGTTGTTGACGAGGGTCACATACCGCACGGCTCCGAAGTCCTGGAGCAGGCGGATGTTGATCTCGTAGGTGGCGCCGTTGACGATGCGGGAATCGCCGGTCAGGCCGATCGGGATGTCGGCCGGGAAGATGGACGAGTAGCCGCTGGTGTAGACGGTGTCGCCGGGGGCGAACCGGTACTGGAGCGGAATCTCCTTGAGGATGGCGCCGCCGGACGTCTTGCCGTCCCAGACCAGCGGGCCGACGGCCCCTTCCCGCCCGAGCCGGGCGCTGAGGCTGAAGTCCGTGTTCATGAACGAAATGGCGTACGCATAATGCTTGCTGACAGCATCCACGATGCCGACGACGCCTTCCGACGTGATGATGCCGGAATGCGGCACGACCCCGTCTTCGGAACCCTGTCCGATGATGAGGTAGTTGTGCTGCTTGTTGCGGCTGATCTTGACGATCGTGGCGGGCATGTAGTGGAATTCGCCGATGTCGGTGAAACTGCGGGCGATGGAATCGCGCTTTGCGGTTTCGGCTTCATGCCGCCAGGCCATCAGTTCCTGGTTGAGCGCGAAATTTTCGGCGGACAGTTCCTCGTTGACCTGCCGGAGGGAGAAGTAATGCTTGACGGCTTCCGTACCGCCCCAGACCTTGGCCATGAAGGCATGCACGCCCTTCGAGACAAAGAAGTCCTGGGCCCGGTCGGAGCGCAGCATACCCAATGCAGCAATCTCCAGGATGATGAAGATTGCTGCGTTGACAAGGAGGGTGACTATCTTGCCGGTTTTCCTCATTAGCGCTTGAGGAAGGAATAGTTGGCTGCGTTCTTGAGGGCGATGCACGTGCCGCGGGCGACCGCGCGGAGCGGGTCTTCGGCGACGTGGAACTGGATGTTGACCTTTTCGGTGAAACGCTGGGCCAGGCCGCGGAGCAGGGCGCCGCCGCCGGACAGGTAGATGCCGTTCTCCACGATGTCGGAGTAGAGCTCAGGCGGCGTCTGCTCGAGGACGTGGAGGATCGAGGACTCGATCTTGGCGATGCTCTTGTCGAGGCAGTGGGCGATCTCCTGGTAGGTGATGCGGGCTTCAACCGGGTGGGCCGTCATCAGGTTCGGACCGCGGACGATGAACGGCTCCGGTTCGTCGTCGAGCTGCGGGATGACCGCGCCGACGCCGATCTTGATCTTCTCGGCCGTGATCTCGCCGACACGGATGTTGTGCTGCTGGCGGAGGTAGTACTGGATGTCGTTGGTCAGTTCGTCACCTGCGGTCTTGATGCTCTCCTGGACGACGATGCCGCCCAGGGAGATGACGGCGATCTCGGCGGTACCGCCTCCGATGTCGACGACCATGTTGCCCTTCGGCGCCTCGACGTCGAGGCCGATACCGAGGGCGGCGGCCATCGGTTCGAAGATGAGGTAGACGTCACGGCCGCCGGCGTGCTCCGAGGAGTCGCGGACGGCGCGGATCTCGACTTCCGTGGAACCGGAAGGGATGCCGACGACGATCTTCAGGTTCGGGCTGAAGATGCTGTGGTGCTTGCTGTTGACCTGCTTGATGAAACCGCGGATCATCATCTCTGCCGCGTTGAAGTCGGCGATGACGCCGTCCTTGAGCGGCCGGACGGTCTTGATGCCCGGGTTGATGCGTTCATGCATCAGCTTGGCCTTCTGGCCGATGGCGATGCACTTGCCTGTATTGTTGTCGATGGCAACGATACTCGGCTCGTCCAGCACGATCTGGTCATTCTGGAAAATGACGGTGTTGGCGGTTCCGAGGTCGATAGCCAATTCTTGCGTAAAGAATCCGAATGCCATATTCTGATTTTCAAATTTTCCGATTGAACATATTTTCCGTAAAAGTACGAATTTTTCTTAAATTTGCCGAGTAATTCTCCCGGAATATGGCAAAAGAATTTTATCTCGTCGTCACGGCCGGCGGCAAGGGTGTCCGCATGGGCGCCGACCGCCCCAAGCAGTTTCTCGCCATCGATGGCGTCCCGGTGCTCCGCAAGACCATCATGCGGTTCCGCGAAGCCATTCCCGACGCGCGGATCGTGACGGTCCTGCCCAAAGACTGGATCGGCTGGTGGCGGACCTATTGCCTCGAGAAGAATTTCCCTGTGCCACAGACCCTTGTGGCCGGCGGTATCACCCGGTTCCATTCCGTGCGGAACGCACTCGCCCGCATCCCGGACGGTGCCGTAGTCGCCATCCATGACGGCGTCCGCCCCTTCCTCTCCGTCTCCCTGATCCGCGAAATGGCCGCCCGGATGCAGGACGGCCGCCGCGGCCTGATCCCGGTCCTTCCTTCGACCGATACGCTGACCCGGCTCCGTACCGGGGAAAACGGTCTCGAACTGATCGGCGACGGCAAGATCGACCGCAGCGAAGTCTGGCGGGTCCAGACCCCGCAGATGTTCCTTTCCGAAGACCTCAAGGCCGCCTACGCCCAGGCCTATGATCCCGCTTTCACCGATGACGCCTCCGTCGCCACCGCATACGGAATACCGCTCACCTTCTGCGAAGGCGAGCGGTTCAACATCAAACTGACCACGCCCGAGGACCTGTTCCTGGCGGAGGCCCTGCAGCGGGAGGGTCGGTAACTTATTTCGAGAAGCTGGTGCTCTTATAATCCTTAACCCAGACCTGGCGGTCGATGGCCTCGTCGAGGGCGATCATGGTATCGGTCGCCTGGATGAAGGGGATCTTCTGGATCGTATTGAGCAGCACCTCCATGAGGTGGTCGTTGTCGAAGCAGTACAGCTTCACGAGCAGGGCGTATTTTCCGGTAACGAAATGACACTCCACCACCTCGGGGATCTGGCGCAGGGAGGCGACGACCTCATTGTATTTGCTGGCTTCCGAAAGGGAGATGCTGACGAATGCGCAGATGTTGAGGCCGAGGGCCTGGGGCTTGACAAGAAGCCGGGAGCCGGTAATGACGCCGTTGTTTTCCAGGCGTTTTACGCGCTGGTGGATGGCTGCTCCGGAGACGCCGCACTCACGGGCGATTTCAAGAAAAGGCATGCGGGCGTTCTTGACAAGGAAGCCGAGAATCTTCTGGTCAGTCGGATCAATGTGGTAATTTGCCATTGTTCGTTACGATTTATAAGATTAATTCGCACAAAAGTAAAGAAATTTTTTCAATTTCTAACTTTTTGTGCGAATAAATAGTTAAACCCTAACTAAAATTCCGCCCAATTGGACGTTTATTTAGAAAAATAGGCAGATTTTCGGGTTTCAATTCTTTTTGGACGGTTTTCTGCGGGAGCCGCCGGAGGAAGGCTTTCCGTTGGCGATGATCTCCTTGCACTGCTCTTCGGTCAGGGCCGCGGCGTCCGTTTCCCGCGGGATGCGGTAGTTGGAACCGGCGGCCTTGATGTACGGACCGAAACGGCCGTTGATGACCTGGATGTCGCCCCATTCCGCCATGACGGTCATGGCCGTCGTCTTGTTGCGGCCTTCTTCGATGGCGGCGATGCATTCGTCGAGGGTGACGGTCAGCGGATCCGCCTTCTTCGGCAGGGAGTAATTCTTGTCCCCGAATTTCAGGTACGGCCCGAAGCGGCCCTTGGTCGCGATGACCGGCAGGCCCTCGAAGGTTCCGACGGTGCGCGGCAGGTCGAACAGCTTGACGGCCTCCTCCAGGGTGATGTTCTCGATCAGCTGGCCGGGGGCCAGGTGGGCGAACTGGCGGTGCTCGCCTTCGCCTTTCTGGATGTAGGGGCCGTACTGGCCGAATTTCGCGGTCAGCGGCAGCCCGTCCTTCGGATCATTGCCGAGCGGGCGCTCGACGTGGTTGTACTGGTGGTCGGCCAGGACCTCCTCCACCTTGGCATGGAACGGGGTATAGAATTCTGCGATGACGGAATTCCAGACCTTCCCGCCTTCCGCGACCTTGTCGAAATCGCTTTCGATGTTGGCCGTGAAGTTGTAGTCCAGGATGGTGCTGAAATGCGAGACGAGGTAATCCGTGACGATCATGCCGATTTCCTGCGGGAGCAGACGGCTTTTCTCGGCGCCGACGACCTCGGCCTTGGGCGTTTCCTTGATCTCGGAACCCTTGAGGGAGAGGTTGGTCACGGCGACCTTCTCGCCCTCCTTGTCACCCTTGACGATGTAGCCGCGTCCGGTCGTCAGCGTGCTGATGGTCGGCGCATAGGTGGACGGACGGCCGATGCCGAGTTCCTCGAGTTTCTTGACGAGGGTCGGTTCGGAATAACGGGCCGGCGGGGCGGTGAACTTGCATTCGGCCGTGATCCCCTTCGCTGTCATGACATCGCCTTCATGGAGTTCGGGCAGCAGGACTTCCTCATCGTCCTGGGACGGTTCGTCGGTGCTTTCCATATAGATCTTCAGGAAACCGTCGAACAGGACCTGGGAGGCCTGGACGGCGAATTTCTCCTGCCGTTTGTCGGAGGCGACGCGGATGTCGGTCCGGAGGATGCGGGCGTCCGCCATCTGCGAAGCGACGGTGCGTTTCCAGATGAGGGCGTACAGTTTGCGCTCCTGCGGCGTGCCTTCGATGTCGGTATTGTCGATATAGGTCGGGCGGATGGCCTCATGGGCTTCCTGCGCGCCTTTGCTGTGGGTCCGGAACTGGCGGACCTTGGAGTAGGCTTCGCCGTAGTGTTCGCCGATGAACCGCTTGGCCGTGTTGATGGCCAGCCCCGACAGGTTGGTCGAGTCGGTACGCATATAGGTGATCAGACCGCGTTCGTACAGCTGCTGCGCCACCCGCATGGTGACGCTGACGGGGAAGTGCAGCTTGCGGCCGGCTTCCTGCTGCAGGGTCGACGTCGTAAACGGCGCGGCCGGGCTGCGGAGACCTTCCTTCTTGTCGATGGAATGGATGGAGAAACGGGCGCCGATGCTGTCTTCCAGGAATCTGCGGGCTTCTTCCAAACCTTTGAAGCGGGTGTCGAGGGTCGCCTTGACCTTGACGGCGGCCGGGGTCCCTTCGGGATGGAAGACGGCGTCGACCCGGTAGTACGGCTCTTTCTGGAAGGCCATGATCTCCCGTTCCCGGTCGACGATCAGACGCAGGGCGACGCTCTGGACACGGCCGGCGCTGAGCTTCGGCTGGATCTTGCGCCAGAGGATCGGCGACAGTTCGAAACCGACGAGCCGGTCGAGGACGCGGCGGGCCTGCTGGGCGTTGACCAGGTTCATGTTGATCGTCCGCGGGTTCTCGACGGCATGGAGGATGGCGTCCTTGGTGATTTCATGGAACACGATGCGGCGGGTATGCTCCGCCTGCAGGCCCAGGGTCTCGAAAAGGTGCCAGGAAATGGCCTCTCCCTCGCGGTCCTCATCGGATGCGAGCCAGACCGTGTCCGCTTCTTTCGCCAGTTTCTTCAGTTCCGCAACGACTTTTTTCTTGTCGGCCGGTACGATATATTCGGGTTTGAAGCCGTCAGCGACATCGACCCCCATTTTCTTCTCCTGCAGATCCCGGATGTGCCCGAAACTCGGCTTTACGATGAAATCCTTTCCCAGAAACTTCTGGATGGTCCCGGCTTTGGCCGGAGACTCCACGATAACCAGATTGCCCTTCATATCCTATTCAAGTTTCACAAGTTGGGGAGGAAAACGACCCTCCCTTTCGGTTTCAAGAGTGCAAAGTAAACAAGTTTTGGTCGATTTTTCCAAATTTTGTTGCTATTTTTGTAATCTTATAATATGGTGTTCCCGGACCGGCCTAAAGGCCGGGGGAACGGAAAAAGAATTACGGTATGACTGATCTGACGAAAAAGAAAATAATCAAGTGGTTCTGGATCCTGCTGGCCGTCCCTGTCGGGCTGTTCGCGCTGCTGATCCTGCTCGTCTGGGCCTTCGCCGACATCCCTTCCTTCGAGGAACTGGAGAACCCCGACAGCAAGCTGGCGACCCAGGTGCTGGCGGAAGACGGCGAGCTCCTGACGACCTTCCATATCGAGAACCGCTCCCACGTCGATTACTTCGATCTCTCCCCGTACCTGATCCAGGCGGCTGTCTCGACCGAGGACGCCCGCTTCTACAGGCACTCGGGCATCGACTACGAGAGCATCGCCCGCGTCTTCTTCAAGACGCTCCTCAGCCGGGATTCCAGCCAGGGCGGCGGCAGTACGATCACCCAGCAGCTGGCCAAGACGCTCTATCCCCGAACCGAGACCCGCAGCAAAGTGCCGGGCGTCTACCAGGTCCGGATGGTCTGGACCAAGCTCAAGGAATGGATCACGGCCGTCAAGCTCGAGCGCGACTATACCAAGGACGAGATCGTGACCATGTACTTGAACGCCGTCTTCTTCGGCAGCAGCGCCTACGGTGTCAAGGCCGCGTCCCAGACGTTCTTCGCCAAGGAGCCGAAAGACCTGACCGTCGAGGAAAGCGCCACCTTGGTCGGCATGGTCAACAAACCGACCCGCTACAACCCCGCCCTCAATCCGGACAAGGCCCTCGCCCGCCGCAACACGGTCATTTCCCGCATGTGCGAGTCCGGTTACCTGAGCAAGGCCGAGCGCGATTCCATCCAGCAGATCCCGATCACCCTGTCCTACCAGGTGATGGACCACAATGCCGGCCATGCCCCGTATTTCCGCGACATGCTCCGCAAATACATGAACGCCACGAAGCCCAAGCGCTCCGACTACCAGTTCCGCGAGGACTATTCCGTCGACTCGCTGCTGTGGCAGGATGACCAGCTGTTCGGCTGGCTCAACAAGAACACCAAGCCCGACGGCTCGAAATACGACCTGGACCGCGACGGACTCCGCATCTACACGACGATCAACTACAAGATGCAGCAGTATGCGGAAGAAGCGGTCGCCGAACACCTCGGCAAGAACCTCCAGAAATCCTTCTGGAACGACATCAAATGGAAAAAGAACCGTCCGTTCTCCAACGACGTCGACGATGCGACCATCAACCGGCTGATGAGCCAGGCCCGCCGCTGGAGCGACCGCTACCGCGTGATGAAGGCGGCCGGCCATTCCGAACAGGAGATCATGGACAGTTTCTCCAAGCCGGCGAAGATGCGGATCTTCTCTTGGGAAGGGAAGGGATACATCGACACGACCATGACCCCGGACGATTCGATCCGCTACTACAAGTCGATTCTCCGCGCCTCCTTCATGGCGATCGAGCCGGGCACCGGCCACATCAAGGCCTATGTCGGCGGCCCGAACTACCGGTATTTCAAATATGACAACGTCCGCCAGGGCAAGCGCCAGGTCGGATCGACCATCAAGCCGTTCCTCTACACGCTGGCGATGCAGGAGGGCATGACCCCCTGCGACGAGACCGTCTGCATCCCGCAGACCTTCATCATCGGCGACCAGACCTGGACCCCGCGCAGTACCGACAAGGACGCGTGGATCGGCAAGACCGTGACCCTGAAGTGGGGCCTGACGAACTCCTCGAACAACATTTCCGCCTACCTGATGAAGAAATTCGGGCCGGAGGCGATGGTGCAGATGATGCGCAAGATGGGCGTCGGCAGCCATTTCGACGTCGTGCCTTCGCTGTGCGTCGGATCCGCGGACGTCTCGGTCTATGAGATGGTCTCCGCCTACAACACCTTCCCGTCGAAGGGCGTCTATGTCGAGCCGGTCTTCGTGACCAAGATCGAGGACAACCAGGGGAACATCCTGAGCGAATTCAATACCCGCCAGCACGAAGCCATCGGTGAGGAAACCGCTTTCCTGATGGCCAACATGATGCAGGGCGTCGTCAACAACGGTACCGGTTCCCGCCTCCGCAGCGTCTATGCCCTCCGGGGACAGATCGGCGGCAAGACGGGTACGACCAACGACAACTCCGACGGCTGGTTCATCGGCTACACGCCGACGATCACGGCCGGTATCTGGGTCGGCGCCGAGGACCGCCAGGTCCACTTCCAGTCCACGGCGCTGGGCGGCGGTTCCAACATGGCCCTCCCGATCTGGGGCATCTGGATGAAGAAGGTCCTCAAGGACGGAACCCTGGGCGTTTCCGAAGCGGACCAGTTCATCGGCCCGGCCGGCATGACGGTCGACCTGAGTTGCAGCGGCGGCGAGAGCGACGCCCGCGAGAGCTCCGAACGTCGTGAAACAGAAGCATATTTCGACTAATTTCCTATTATGGCAAAGTATTCCAACATAGCAGTCATCTACGGCTCCGACTCCTCCGAATGGGAAGTCTCCTGCCGCAGCGGTGAGTTCGTCGCATCCCGCATCGATGATACGCAGTACAGTATCTACGAGATATTCGCGCGTTTCGGCAAATGGCAGCTGGTGGCGTTCCGCAAGAAGGATTCGATGCGGATCACCTTCCCGGAAGGGGCCCGGCCGGAAGTCAACAAGAATGATTTCTCCGTCAATGTCTACGGAGAGAAAGTCAAGTTGGACTACGCCTATATCGTCCAGCACGGCAAACCGGGCGAAAACGGTCTGCTCCAGGGGTATTTCGAGATGCTCGGAATCCCGTTCAGCAGCTGCAGCGCCTTCGTCTCCACGGTCGTCTTCGACAAGTATTCCTGCAAGAGTTACCTGCGTGATGTGGATTTCGTGCACCTGGCTCCGGACGTGCTCGTCCGCAGGGGCATGGACATCCCTGCCGTCGCAGAGAAGATCCTCGACCGCCTCGGCCTGCCGGTCTTCGTCAAACCGACGGACGGCGGTTCCAGTTTCGGCATCACGAAGGTCAAGCAGGCGGAAGACCTGGTCTCTGCGATCCAGTACGCCTTCACCGAAGGTCCGTCCGTGATCATCGAGAAGGCCATCTCCGGCCGGGAGTTTACCTGTGCAGCCTACCGTAACGCCGACGGCGTGCAGACCCTGCCGGTCATCGAGATCGTCACGGACAACGAGTATTTCGACTACGATGCCAAATACAACGGCAACAGCCGCGAAATCTGCCCGGCCCCGATTTCTCCGGAACACTCCGACCGGATCCGGGAGACGACGCGCCGGATCTACGAGCATCTCGACTGCTCCGGCGTCGTGCGGATCGATTACATCGACGGGGCGGACGGACTGTATTTCCTCGAAGTCAATACGATTCCGGGCATGACCAGTGCCTCGCTCGTACCGAAGATGGTCCGGACCGCCGGTCTCGACATGACGGCCTTCCTGACCGAAATCATTGAAAATTCCTGATATGCTGCTGACCGAATTCATCTCGGGCGGAACAACGGCCCTGGAAAGCCTTTATCCGACCAAGGAAGCCCGCACGATCGTCCTGATGCTCTGCGAGCACCTGATCGGAACGAAAAGCTACACCCACATCGTCGAACCGGGCTATGAGATCCCGAAAGCGAAACAGGGAGCCCTGGAAGAGGGCCTGGCGCGGCTGGTCCACGGCGAACCGATCCAGTATGTGACCGGGGAATGCGAGTTCTGCGGCCTGACCTTCAAGGTCAATTCCAATGTCCTCATTCCGCGTCCCGAAACGGAACTCCTGGTCCGTGAAGCCATCAAGATCGGCTCCCGGATCTACCGCATGCGCATCCCTTACGGAAAGACCGCCGAGCCGGTCCGTATCCTGGACCTTTGCACGGGTTCCGGCTGCATTGCCTGGAAAGTCGCCCTTTCCGTTCCGACTGCCCGTGTCGTCGCCGTTGACATCTCGGAAGAAGCCCTCGCCGTTGCGCGGAGCCAGGATTTCTCCGCCCAGTTGAAAGAAACGGGCGCGACGGCGCCGCAGTTCGTCAAACTGGATGTCCTGGACACGGAGCAGCCTTTCGATTTCGGGGAATTCGACCTGATCCTGAGCAATCCGCCCTATATTATGGAATCCGAAAAGAGCGTGCTCCGGCCGAATGTCCTGAACTTCGAACCGGCCTCCGCGCTCTTTGTCCCGGATGAGGATCCGCTGGTCTTCTACCGCGCCATCGCGGCCTGGAGCAAGCGCCTGCTCGCGCCGGACGGAAAGTGCCTGACCGAGATCAACGAAGTCCTCGGCGCCCAGACGGAACTCCTTTTCCGCAAAGCCGGCTTCTCCACGACGGAAGTCATCAAGGATTTCTATGACAAAAACCGCTTTATCTTCTACCAGAAGTAAGCCTCTGAAGGCCCTGTAAGGCCGATTTTGGACATTAGCCGTTTGCCCGTTGGGTAAACGGCTCTTTTTTCGTTCGTTTGCAGAAAAAAAGGAAGAACCATGAAACGACTCTTTTTTCTGCTTTTTGCCGCGCTGGTGGCGTGTGAAGAAATCGACCATGCGGGGGAACAGACGGGCAGCTATCCGGCTGTCATCCCGCCGGAAGAGGTTGCCCGGCTGCTGGCTGCCCTTCCGATCGGCGAGGGCCAGGTCGCGGAGGTGCGGGATGCCGTCACGGCCTCTGTCGCCAACGGCTACGACGAAGAATACCGGATGGCGGACCTGTTCGCTGCGCCGGGAACCGGCGTCGGCGATCCCGCGACCAAGGCGCCGGGGGATTATGAAGTCCCGCTCCGGGACCTGATCGGGGACTATGTCCGCGCTGCGGCTGCGACGAAAGCGGGCCTGTCCGCGGAGGATTACCTCCAGGTCCTGGCGGCTTCGGACATGCAGATCTACTGGCCTTTTTCGGAACTGGAGGAAGGCCGCGGGGAGTGGCCGGTCATTACCTACGATCCGGATGACGGATCGACTGTCAACGTCGGCTACCGGATTCGGGAGGAGGCGGACGGCTCCCGCCGCGTCGAAGAGATCATCGTCGACGAGGCCTATGCCCGGCACCATCCGGTCTGGGTCGTCAACCGCAACGACGATGCCGGCTATCCGACGCTGGAGACCCTGCGGCGCGACCATCCCGAATGGGGCTCCGATCCGGGCGGGACCCTTGTCGTGGGGCCGTTGCAGTCCGGGTGGGTCCCTGCGACGAAAACCGACGCATCCGGACTGCGCAGCCTGGTGCTGAAGGCCTTCAAGATGCGACGGCAGTTCGATCCCTGGCTCGCCGGCGCTTCGGAATTCTTTGTCAAACTGGGAGCCATCGACGACTTCTATGCATCGACGGAGGCGGAACTGCTTCTTTATCAGCCGTTGATTACGGATTTCATGATTGTGGTCCGGCGGCTGATGATCGCCCAGGAACTGCCCTTCAACGTCGTCCTGGTGTCGAACTGGACGGACCAGTTGCAGACGTGCGCCCTGATGATCACGGAAGATGACGGCGGGACGCAGACGACCTGGAAAGCGGAGGGAGAGGTGAAGATCAAGTCGAAGACATACGGATTCGGGGTCTCCCTGCCTTTCCATACGCGTGACGACATCGTCTGGCGGGGAAGCCTTTCCGGAAAATATTTCGAGCATTACAGCGACGTCCCCAGCCGGTTCGGCGACGTGGACCTGACCTTTTCGCTCGTCGAGCGGTAGCCGCCGGCGGATCAGGCCTGGCGGACGGTCATCTCGCAGGCCCGGCAGTCGAATCCCAGCGCGAGGCGCCGGCCGTTGTTGACCAGGAAAAGGGGACCGGTCTCCCGGGCGCCCTGGTGCTTCGGGCAGAGACCGAGTTCATAGCGGATGCAATACTTGCTGCGCATCAGTTCGGCACCGGCTGGGTGATCCAGTTCAAAGGCGTTGCCGGCGGTATCGGCGCCCCGATCACGGTACAGGGCGCGGGCCAGGCTGTTGGCGACATTGGCCTTGTAGTCCAGCGTCCGGACCGGCGCCTGTTCCGCAGACGGCCGGGCCTGCAGCAACGGCCTCCGTCCGCAAGGCTGGGCGTCCAGCGCCGCGGCGACGGCGCGGCGGATGCCGTTGAGGGCGGAAGCGGGCAGCAGCGGCAGCCCGTCCGGAGCCTCCAGGGAGGCCAGGCGGAAGGCGTAATCGCCGGCTGTCTTGCCCAACTGGGCGGACATGATCGCTTCCATGCGGGCCGGGTCCCCGGCGGCAGGCCAGACGGTGTCGCCCGCCAGGACGACCTTCCGGCCATCTTCGCTGACAGCCTCCGTATCGATGCGGCAGGCGTGTACGCGAAGGTGCAGGTCCACATCCAGCAGGCGCCGGCAGCGGTTCCGCTCCAGTTCCTTTTCAAAGTCGACGCTGATGTTCCGGTAGAGCATCATGCCCGGCCGAAGTCCGGAGATGCGTTTGCAGCGGATCGTCCGTCCTTCGCAGACATCGCCCCGGAAGCCGATGATCTCTTCGTCCGTGGCGAACGCGAAGCCGTCGCCGTTGGCCAGCCTGAGCGGACCGGCGGACTCCAGCAGGATCTCCATGCCGTCCCGTCCGGCAGGACGGATCGAGCGGACGGTGCCGACGGCCTCGCCCATGCTCTTGGGCATGTCCATGGCCGCCCATCCGCGGCTGCGCCGTCCGTCGATGAACAGTTCGGTATAACCCCGGTTGAAGGTCTTTGCAGGATCCGGCATGAATCCGCCGTGCACCCGGCCGAACGAAGCGCGGACATAGCCGGGATGCGATGCGATGAACGCATCCAGCGCGAGGGAATACTCCCGCACGACGTTCCGGACATAAGAAATGTTTTTCAGGCGTCCCTCGATCTTGAAGGAGCAGACGCCGGCCTCCGCCATGTCCCCGATCCGGGCTCCGAGATTGTAGTCCTTCAGGGAAAGGAGGGCTTTGTTGCGGATCAGGACCTTCCCCTTCGCGTCGGTCAGGTCATAGCGGGAGCGGCAGGCCTGCATGCAGGCGCCGCGGTTGGCGCTGCGTCCCGCCAGATGCTCCGACAGGTAGCATTGGCCGCTGTAGCAGACGCAGAGGGCGCCGTGGACGAAGAATTCGATTTCGCAGCCGGCGGCTTCCCGGATGGCCCGGATCTGCTCCAGGGAAATCTCCCGTTCGAGCACCAGCCGCGAAAAGCCCAGGGATGCATAGAAACGGGCTTTCTCGGGGGTGCGGATGGCGCACTGGGTCGAAGCGTGCATCGGGAGGGTGACCGCCGGTCCAGTGCCGTCCGGACCGCCCTGGGCCAGGGCGAGTACCGCCAGATCCTGTACGATGAAACCGTCCGCGCCGGCCTCCTGCACCTCCAGCATGAAACGGTAGGCGTCCGCGAGTTCGTCTTCGTACAGCAGGGTGTTGAGGGTAATATAGATCCGGGCGCCGAACCGGTGGGCATGGTCGCACAGCCGCCGGATGTCCGCAACGGAATTGCCGGCGGCCTGACGGGCGCCGAAAGCGGGACCGGCGATATATACGGCATCGGCACCGCAGTCGATGGCTGCGATGCCGATATCTGCATTCCTTGCCGGAGCAAGCAGCTCAAGCTGT
>CADCRA010000103.1 GCA_902803715.1 uncultured Bacteroidia bacterium | reverse complement strand
ATTTCGGGCAATTACGGCCTGCTGGACATGATCGAGGGCCTCAAGTGGGTGCGCGACAACATCGCAGCCTTCGGTGGCGATCCGTCCAAGGTGACGATCATGGGCGAGTCTGCCGGTGCCATTGCGGTCAGCATGCTCTGCGCTTCTCCGCTGGCCAAAGGCCTGTTCCGGGGTGCAATCTCCGAGAGCGGCGGCTCCTTCTGCCCGGTCGACAGCGTCCGCTTCGATAACAACGGCATCCGTGACGTAGCCGGTGCCGAGCAATTCGGCTTGGATTTCATGAAGCGCATCGGCGCTTCGTCGCTGGCGGAACTTCGGGAGATGGACTGGAACAAGTGGGTGTCCGACGCTCCGTCCATCGGTGTGGGCGGTTTCTGGCCGACGGTTGACGGCTATGTCCTCCCGGACGACCAGTACAAGATGTACGAGGAGGGCAACTACAACGACGTCAACGTGTTGATCGGAACCAATTCCGATGAAGGCGCCATGTTTAGCCGTCCAACGCAACTTGCGAAGTATCAGGAAGATATACGTTCCGAGTACGGACCGTTTGCCGAGCGGATGCTTGCGCTGTATCCGGCTTCTTCCGATGAGGAGACCTTCGGCGCCCTTTCCGACATCTTCCGTGAGACGGCTTTTGCCTGGCCGACCTGGGCTTGGGCGAACCTGCAGCAGAAGACCGGCAAGGGCAAGGTCTACCTGTATTATTTCGACCAGTTCGATCCGGAGCGGCCGATGTTCGGCGGCCCGGGTGCCCCGAAACCACGCGGCGCCAACCATGCAAGCGAAATGCCCTATGTCTTCGGTTCTTCCTGGGGCCGTCCCTTCGAAGGCGGCGATAAGGCTGTAAGCGATGCGATGCACAATTACTGGGTCAATTTCGTAAAGACCGGCGACCCGAACGGGGACGGTCTGGACGAATGGCCGGTCTACAAGGATGGGGAAAAGACTGTCATGTTCTTCAAGAACGGCACGTCCCTGATCGAGACACCGAACAAACCGCAGCTGGAACTGATGGAAGAGTATTTTGCCTGGAAACGCAGTTTGCCAATTCGATAAGATTATGAATGTCAACAGAAGAGACGCCCTTAAACTGATGGGTATGGGTGCCGCGGGCCTTGCCTCCGCCACCTTTCTGACACCGTTCGCCGACGCACGGAGATTTTTCAGCTGGCCGCAGAATCCGCTTCGTCCCAGCGGACAGGGCCCTCAGGGCGGTATGCCGGCCCTTCGTTACGAGGAAAAGGAAGTCTATTCCGGACCGGACGTAGTCATCCGGCAGATTGATGAGCATACCTGGGAGGGCAACGGCCACCTGATGGCCAACGAAACCATCTACATCATCGAAGGGTCCGAGCGGGCGATCCTGCTCGATGCCGGCACGAAGATCGATGACCTCGACAAGATTGTCGCCGGCATCACGTCCAAACCGGTCACCCTGATCGCCACGCATGTCCATCCGGACCATACGGGCTCCGCGATCCATTATTTCCCGGAAATCTGGATCAATGCGGCCGACATGGTCGGCGTTCCGGAGTTCATGCCGGACTACAAGGGCAAGATCAACTATCTGGAAGATGGCCAGGTCTTCGATCTCGGCGGCCGTCGCATCGAAGTCATCTTCACGCCGGGCCATACGCCGGGCAGTACATGCTTCTTTGAGATGGATGGCAGGAAGTGGGGTTACAGCGGCGACGCCTTCGGTTCAGGCAATCTCCTGCTGACGACCAACTTCTCCACGCTGCTGGCCACGGCGACCCGCATCGAGATGTACATGCGCCGTTTCGGCATCGAGAAACTGTATCCGGGCCATTATATGGGTTCGAACCCGGAAACGCTCCAGCGGATCAGCGATCTCAAACGGATCTCGGCCGAGATGATCGACGGATCCCGAAAGGGCGAAGATGCCGGCCAGGGGATGATGGGCCTCAATGCCCGTGTCCGTGACTTCGGCGTCAACGTCAGTTATCGCAATCCCGCCGGCCTGAAATAGCCGCCAGGCCGCGGGGGCGGCGGGTTTACCGGGCGAGTTTCTCCAGGCGGACGGGGCCGATCAGGCCGGCGGGACGTAGCGGGGCATCGGCGCGGTAGAAGGGCATGGTCGTATAGGTCGTCTTTTTCGCGCCCGGCTGGGCGTCGCCGATGAGCCGGTTCGGCCAGAGGTTGACGACCCGGATCTCGACGGTGTTCTTGCCGGGCAGCAGCGTGCCCATCCACCGGGTCTTGTACGGGGCTTTCCAGAGGAATTCCACGTGCTCTCCATTGATCCATACGTCGGCCATCTGCCCGACGGCGCCGAGGTCGATGTCGAGACCGTCGGCCTTCTCATTCTTGCCAAGGGTGAAGGTGTTGCGGTAGGTCGTCGTACCGGAGAAGTACTTGATCTCATCCTCGAAGAACTCCGTCAGGGAGGCAAGCCGGTCAAAACTCCGGGTACCCTTCGGGGCGTTCAGGCCGTCGAACGTGACGGACCAGGAATCGTCCAGGGCGACGGCGCCGGTGCGGCGCGGCGCCACATAGGCCGGTGCCGGCCGGCCGTTCTTGTCCGCTACGATGAAGAGCGCCTGGTTGGCCTCCAGCGTCAGGGAATCGCCGTCCAGGACGCCTTCAAGGGTCCTGCCGGTTTCCGGATTGTAGACCGTGCGGCCCCCGGCGGCATCGCGCAGGTAGACCCGCGCAGTTACGGGAGCGTCGGAGAAGTTGCGGATCCAATAGATCTGGCGGTCCCCGTCGGTGCGGTGGACGAATTTCAGGTCGGCGTCGGCGATGTAGCGGAAGTCCGGTTCGATACCGTTCGCCTGCAGCACGCCTGCCAGGGATCCCGTATGGACGTTGGATCGTCCGGAGCGCCAGATGTCATCGACGAGACGGTCGAATTCCGCCCGGTCGTCGAGCAGGCCGGCCGGTTCCTGCGGAACGGTACCGCAGAGGACGGCGCCTTCACGGACGAGGCGGTCCAGGGCGCGGAGCACTTCGACGCTCATGGTCCGGCAACGCTCGCCGAGGACGAGGACCCGGTACTGCATCCCGGACTGCGTCAGGATCTTTCCATCCTTGACGGACAGGACGTTGCGGACGCCGTATGGATTGATGAAATCGTAGGAGTAGCCTTCCGGGATGTCCGGCAGTTCATGGCCGTAGATGCCGGCGATGTTGGTGTCTTCGCCGTAATACCAGAGGATGTCGGCGGCGTAACGGCCCTGCTGGAGCATCCAGCAGCTGCGGGCGAGGTAGTCCGCCCAGTAGCGGGCATAGTCCGCCCAGGTCTCGTGGCGGTTGAACCACTGGCCGAAAATCATCAGCCCCAGGCCGGGCTTGTGGGCGTCGGAGGGCTGGTGGGCGCTTTCATGGATGACGAAGCGGGTGATGCCGCTGTACATGGCGAGGTCGGCCATCTGCTTGAGGTTGCCGGGGTAGTAGGACCAGGCGTTCCCGGACAGGCCGGCGGCTGTGAAGGATTCGGCGGCCGCGATGTTCTGGCCGTAGACATGGGCGACGGAGGCGGATTCCCGGATGTCGGCCTGGGCCATCTCGACGGTGGAGCCGCCGCCGGTTCCCGGCATCCAGAAGGCGCTCATCGGCACGGCGGCCGTCATCTTGAGGTCCATGCCGTCGCCGACGAAGACGCGGCCGTTCTCGTGGGATTCGGTGTAGCGGCCTTTCATGCCGTATTCGCGGGCGATGTCATTGATGCGGTCATAGTTTTCAGCAAAGAGTTCGCCGAGGGTCTCGCGCCAGTCGAAGAGGAACCGTTCGGTCTCCTCGCTGCTGCTGATGACTTCACCGGCCAGGGCGGGCATCCAGAGCATCAGGTCGTAGCCGCGGCGCTTGCGGAATTCTTCCGGCAGGGAAGGGGTCCATGTCATCTGCTCGGCTTCATAACTGTCTGTCAGGATGTATTGGATGCCGTGCTGTCCGACGAGGCCGCCGGCCGCTTCCTTGTACATGTCCATGAATTTCCGGAAATAATCCAGCCAGGCTTCCTTGTCGAGTTTGTCGACCTCGAGGCCCGTGGCCTCCGGCGGCGCCGGATGGTTCTGCTTGCCGGTCAGGGACGCGCCGAACCGGTAGATGCGCCATTTTCCGGCGGGAACCTGCCAGGTCAAGGTGCCGTCCGGGGCCATCAGGCCGGTCAGGTCGACGGTCTCCAGGACGGGATCGGGGCAGAAGGGCGTCGGGTTGTCCGCCAGGTCGTGCGGCGCGGCGAAGCCGGCCTTCTCTTCGGCGTGGTGGACGCGGGTGACTCCGTGCAGGACGAATTCATGGACCTTCGTTCCCTTGGGTGCGGGCTGGCCGTAGCCCAGGGCCGCGTAGGTCTGGTCGCCGACCGGATTGGCCAGGACGAGGCGGAAGTAGCGGGCGGTCGTGACGGGAATGTCGATGGTCTGCTGGGCGACGGATCCGGAAGGAATCCGGCAGACATCGGTCCAGTCCGTTCCGTTCTCGCTGGATTGCAGGAGATTGCGGTAGGACGGCGCTTCGGAGGCCCACTGGCCGCGTACCGGCCCGCCGACCAGGGTGACGGCGCGGATGATCGTGCGTTCCGGGAAGGTGTACTGGATCCAGCCTGCGCCGCCTTCGACGGCAGGCACTTCAGCGCCGTTGGCCAGGTCGCCGTCGGTCAGCATGTCGACGGTAAAGGCTCCGCCGCTGGACGAGACCTCGGCGCCCATCTCCGCCATGCTCTTGTCATCTTCCGGGACCCGGACCGCCACGACGGCGACATCCCGGTACCAGGGCTCGATGCCGTCCGTGGAGCCGTCGGTGATGCTGCCGGCGCTTCCCGCATTCTGGAATTTTCCGACCGTCCGGAACGGCTCGGGCAGGGTCAGGACCTGCGGCTTGCGGGACTTGCGGTCACCGGTGACTTCCAGCGTCCGCCAGGTCAGTTTCTTCATGGCGTTTTCCGGCTTGACCCACGGGCCGCCGGTCGAACTCCAGCCCGGGGCGGAGGCGATGGCGACCTCCATGCCGAGCGAGTCGGCATAGCGGATGGCGTAGCGGAAAGCGTCCTTCCATTCTTCCTGCATGTAGGGGAGACGGCGGACGATGGGAGCGCTGCTGCCCATCATGTCGCCGCCGGCGTCGAATTTCTGCACGCCGCCGATGCCGGTGCGATGCATCCAGTCGAGATCGGCCTTGATGCCTTCTTTGGAAATGTTGCTGTCCATCCAGTGCCACCAGACCCGGATCCGGGCTTGCTGGGGAGGGTTCATGAAGGATTCGGCGAGCGGCTGGGCCGTCAGGTTGAGGCCGAGCAGGCAGGCTGCGCATGCAGTGAAGATTTTTCGGAACATGTTCATTTGAGGTTAACGGATACAAAAATACGGAAAACCTCCCGCTTCTCCTACTTGGATAAATGATAATCGGACTTTGTTTTTTGATAGGACTGAACATCGGGTAGAACATTTGATGAGATTATGTGATGCGACATATTGAAAATGCAATGTTTTCACGGAGAGAATTTGTTAAATTTGCAAGGAAGGAAAAACAATTGTCAACAAAACCATACATGACCATGAAACGCATTGCAATTCTTGTCATGGCGGCGGGTCTCTCCGTCACCATGGCCTTCGCCCAGCCGGGCGGGCGGGAAGTCGGAGAAAACGTTCCCGGAGCGGGCCGCCGCTTCATTCCGGATCCGGACCCGGAGTATGTCGTCCATACCCAGCGGGCGGCCACGCAGCTGGTCTACGGCGGACCGACCAACCCGCAGGGCCGGTCTTACAATTTCACCCCGGTGTTCTTCGTCTACCCGGACAGCCGCCTGGACAAGGCAGGCGCACAGGCTTTGCTGGCCGAGATGGGCATCCAGCCGGTCCTGGACGCCAACTACGGTACGGCCATCGTGCTGAATCCGGTCGGTGAGAAATACGATGCGGCCAAGGATTTCGATGCCTTCGTCGCCATGTTCAACAAATCCCGCAGCGGCAACCTCAAGGTCATCGGCATCGGTGCCGGCGCGACCTTCGTCAACCAGGTCGTTGCCCCGAAGGCCGGGGATCATATCGCTGGTATCCTGACGGTCGGCGGCCAGCCGGCCAAGCTGGGCAAGAACGTGGATTCCTACGGCGTTCCGGCCTATGTTTCCGGCAAGAAGACCGCCGCCAAGGTGACGGCGGAATACGTGGCCCTCAACAAGGCTGTCAAGGCCGGGGACCATTACGTCAACCCGCAGGAGGAACTGCTGACGGTTTATTCCGACCCGGCCGACCGGCCGCTGGCCGATGTCTTCGCCGCCGCATGGAAGGATGTCCTGGGCCGGAACTACCGCTACAACAACTACAAGCATACCCATTACGAAGGGCAGCAGTTCGGCCAGTTCGGCCCGTATGAACTCGAGCCCTACCTCGACTGCGAGGCCCTGGGCATCAAGCGGATCGTCGTCGAGCAGCCGCAGGGCTTCGGCCCGCAGGCCGCAAGCGGTCCCAAGCAGCTCTGGTACGAATACTGGCCGGAGGAACTGATGGAAGGCGCCGCTCCGCAGAGCGTCCCGGTCATGGTCCTGCTCCACGGCAACGCCAACGACCCGCGTACGCAGGCCGAGACTTCCGGGTTCATCCAGCTGGCCGGCAAGGAGCGTTTCTTCGTTGTCGAGATGGAATGGCAGGGGAGCCAGAGTTACCAGGCCATGGGTCATGACGGCATCGAGACGGTCATCAACCAGCTTCTGGCCAAGTATCCGCAACTCGATCCGTCCCGTGTCTATGCCGAAGGCCTTTCGGCCGGCTCGATGACGGCCAGCGCCCTGGGTATCAAGAAGTCCCATGTCTTTGCGGCGGTGGGCGGCCATTCGGGCGGTATCATGGGCGGTTTCGGCGGCGCCTTCCCGGGTTTCAACCCGATCTGGAACGAGGCGACCCAGAAGCGCGGTGCGGTCGAAATGCCGTACTGCTCCGTCCTCGGTACGGCGGACAACGTCGTCCCCTTCGTGCGGCCTGACAACTGGAAGGGCAACGGCTATCTCAACGCCTGGAACGCCTACCAGCAGATGAACGGCATGGAGGTTACGTCCGAACTGGATTTCTCCGCCGATCCGCTCTTCGGTCTTCGCCTGCAGGACCGCCAGACCCTCAAGACCAACAAGGGCGCCGGCATCGAAATCGAAACCGGCCAGCTTTACAAAGGGAACATTCCGCTGATCAAGATTGTCGCCGTCAAGGATTACGGCCACTGGAACTTCCAGCCGACGGCGCAGATCATGTGGGATTATTTCAAGCAGTTCCGCCGCGATCCCCAGACCAAGAAACTTGTCTATCTCGGACAATAATCCCATGAAAAAGCATCTGGCAACCTTCCTGGCACTCACGCTCCTTTCGGGCGCGGGTGCCTTTGCGCAGTTCGGACCCCAGCGGGATCCCGCCGCGCCCTTTGACTTGGCTACGGAAAACTGGAATGCCCGGTGGATCTCCGTTCCTCAGACCGCGCAGCAGGGCTATGGCGTCTTTTATTTCCGCAAGGACATCGACCTGGCCGCCGTGCCGGACGATTATATCGTCCACGTCACCGGCGACAACCGCTACAAACTGTATGTCAATGAAGTCCTGGTGTCGCTGGGCCCGGCCAAGGGCGACGCGACGCATTGGAACTATGAAACGGTCGACCTGGCTCCGTACCTGAAGACCGGCAGGAACGTCATCGCCGCCCTGGTCTACCACGAGGGCGACCAGAAACCGGATTCCCAGATCTCCGTATCGACCGGTTTCCTCCTGCAGGGCGAGGGCAATGCCCGCGGCCTGTATACGGACCGGACATGGAAGTGCCTGGAAGACAAGGCATACAGCCCGCTTCGGGTTTCCGTGTCCGGCTATTATGTTGCCGGTCCGGGCGAACAGGTGGACATGAACCGGAAGGTGGCCGGATGGAATTCTGCAGCAGTCAGCACCGAAGGTTGGCTGGATGCCCGCCAGGGCCCTGCGGGCGAGCCGAAAAATGTCATGAGCAGCAACCAGGCTGACGGACACAACCTCGTTCCTTCCATGCTGCCGCAGATGGAACTGACACCGCAGCGGCTCGCTGCGGTCCGCAAGGCCGAAGGGGTCAAGGTTCCCGAAGGATTTCTGGCCGGTCAGGCAAGCCTGACAGTCCCGGCCCGTACGAAGGCGGAGATCCTGCTGGACCAGGGCGTCCTCACGAACGCCTATTTCAACATCCGCATGAGCGGCGGCAAGGGTGCGAAAGTAACGGTCGGTTATGCCGAGTCCCTCTTTGTTCCGGCGCCGCAGCCGGAAGGACCGGATCTGCCGCCCGGCCTGAAGATGGAGGACATCCCGGCCGATGTGATCGCCCAGTACGCCAACCGGCCCCGCATGCAGCGCACGGCCGGAAAGGGTAACCGCAACGAGGTGGAAGGCAAGATTTTCCAGGGCAGGGAAGACGTGCTGCTGTCCAGCGGCGCTGCCGGGCAGGATTTCACGACCCTGAGCTGGCGCACCTACCGCTATGTCCGTATCCAGGTCGAGACGGCGGACCAACCGCTGGTCCTGGACGATGTCTCCGGTACGTTCACGGGCTACCCGTTCGAACTGGCTGCCAGCCTCGATACCGACCGGCAGGAACTCAAGGACATGCTGGAAGTGGGCTGGCGGACGGCTCGTCTGTGTGCGACCGAGACGTACATGGACTGCCCGTACTATGAACAGCTCCAGTACCTGGGCGATACCCGCATCCAGGCCCTGATAACCCTGTTCAACACCCGTGACGACCGCCTGGTCAAGAATTTCCTGCACTTGGCGGACATCAGCCGCAATGCGGACGGGATCACGAAGAGCCGTTATCCCACGACCCTGGCCCAGTATATCCAGCCCTATGCGCTGAGTTATATCTACGCCCTCCATGATTATATGATGTATGGTGGCGATACGCAGTTTGTCTTTGACCTGCTGCCGGGCGCCGAACAGATCCTGACGTATTTCAGCCGCTTCCAGCAGCCTGACGGCCGTCTCCGGAACCTTCCGGGCTGGAACTTCTCCGACTGGGTCTATACGCCGGGCTGGAACTACGGCGCCCCGCTCAAGGGAGCGGACGGCTGTTCGATCAACATGGACCTCCAGCTCCTGTACGCTTATGAAATGATGGCGGACATGGAGTCCGAGGCCGGGTTCAACGAGCGGGCGAACCGCTATGCGGACGAGGCGGACCGGCTGGCCGATGCCGTGCAGGACGCTTACTGGAACGAAGCGCGCGGCCTGTATGCCGACCGTGCCGAGCAGGACCTCTACTCCCAGCATGCCAATGCGCTGGCCATCCTGTGCGGCCTCGTCTCCGGCGACCATGCCCGGGCTGTCGCCCGGAAGCTGCTGGAAGACGATTCGCTGAGCCCCTGCTCCGTCTATTACAAGTTCTACCTGCACCAGGCCCTCGTCCGGGCCGGTCTGGGCGATGAATACCTGTCCTGGCTGGATATCTGGCGGGAGAACCTGGCCATGGGCATGACGACCTGGGGCGAGACGTCCGATGTCAACGGCGCCCGTTCCGACTGCCATGCATGGGGTGCCAGCCCGAATATCGAATTTTTCCGTACCGTGCTGGGCATTGACAGCGACGCCGTCGCTTTCCGGAAGGTCCGGATCGAGCCGCATCTGGGCGAACTGACGGAAATCGGCGGAACGATGCCGCATCCGTCCGGCGACATCCGGGTGCGTTATGAGAAGTCGCGCCGGGGATTGAAGGCCGAAATCGAACTCCCGGCCGGGACGGAAGGAACCTTTGTCTGGGGTGGGGAAACCCATCTTTTGAAGGAAGGGATGAATCGCCTTTCACTCCGCGGATTTTGACATCCGTACTCGATTTTGAACATTTCGTGCATTATTCTGTACGTGAGTATGATTTTATATTTCGATTCTTTGTGTATATTTGCAATAGCGAACATAACACAAAACTCTTAATACAATCTTATGAAAAAAATTTTCTTGATTGCCGCTGCCGCGATGATGACCCTTTCGGCCGTCGCGCAGCCGAAACTCCGCAAGGACAACATTGATGAAGTGCTCAAGGCCATGACCCTCGAAGAGAAGGCGACCCTTCTCGTCGGCGGCGCTCGTGCCGTCATCGTCGACGGCGTGCCTACCGGCACGGCTGCGAAGGTTCCCGGCGCTGCCGGCAACACCCGCCCGATCGACCGTCTCGGCATCCCGGGTACGGTTCTCGCTGACGGTCCTGCCGGTCTCCGTATCTCCCCGACCCGCCAGGGTGACAGCAACACCTACTATGCCACCGGTTTCCCGGTCGGTACGTTGCTCGCCAGCTCCTGGGACGTCGACCTGGTCCAGCAGGTGACCACCGCCATGGGTGAGGAAGTCCACGAGTATGGCGTCGATGTCCTCCTCGCTCCGGGTATGAACATCCACCGCAACCCGCTTTGCGGCCGTAACTTCGAGTATTTCTCCGAGGATCCGGTCCTCTCCGGCAAGATGGCTGCCGCTTATGTCCGCGGCATCCAGAGCAACAACGTCGGTACTTCCATCAAGCACTACGCTGCCAACAACCAGGAGACCAACCGCAACGAGAACAACGCCCGCGTCAGCGAGCGCGCCCTCCGCGAGATCTACCTCAAGAACTTCGAAATCGCCGTCAAGGAATCCGAGCCTTGGACCGTCATGTCCTCCTACAACCAGCTCAATGGCGAGTACACCCAGCAGAAGAAAGACCTCCTCACCACCATCCTGCGTGACGAGTGGGGCTACAAGGGCATCGTCATGACCGACTGGGGCAACAAGGCCGGTACCGTCAAGTCCGCGTGGTCCGGCAACGACCTCATGGAACCGGGCAACCAGAACGAAATCGACCGCATCATCGCCGCCGTGGAAGACGGCACCATCTCGCAGGAAGAACT
>CADCRA010000102.1 GCA_902803715.1 uncultured Bacteroidia bacterium | reverse complement strand
GGGTCGAATTGGAAAACCCTGTCATGGTTCCCTGGGACGAAGATCCGGAGTCTGGCCGGAAGTTCGGCGTACCAATCAAAGAAATCCCGGAGTCCTTCCGGCTGGAATCCTTCGCAGGCATCTCCGGCACAAATGAGGATGTCCGTCTCCTCCGGAACGCGGAGGCGACGGTACATCCCGTGGGTATCGGAAAATGCAAAGATCCGGTGGTTTTTGTAGTCAATCAACATGGCTGATAAGCAATTGTAATTATTAAACGCAGTTATTCGGTTCTGTCTAGACGGAGATCGTTCGAATGATTCCGGACGGCCGGTTTTTTTTTACTTTGCAGTAAAGGCGAACTTCGTCGCTTCGCTTTCCGCATGGATGTTCTCGAGCGCATCGCAGCCCTTGAAGGCGCCGCTCTTGACCTTTTTCACACAGGCCGGGATCCGGAGGGATGTGAGCCGCTTGCAGTTCTCAAACGTCCCCTTCTCGATCGTCTCCAGTTTCTTGGCGGGAAGGATGACCGTCTGGAGATTCAAGCAGCCCTTGAAGGCGTCCGGGCCGATGTATTCGACCGTGTCGGGGATGCGCACGACGCTCAGGTTGCGGCAATTCTTGAAGGCGCCCTGTTCGATGCGGCGGACCCCGTAGGGGATGCCCAGGATCGAAACGTTCGAGCATCCTTCGAAGGCATGTTTGCCGATGGTCCGGATGCTGGCGGGAAGGATGAATCCGAGGGCGCGGTCGCAGCCGCGGAACCCGTTGTCCTCGATCGCCATGACCGGTGCGCCGCGGTAGACGGCAGGAATGTAAAAGCGCCCCGGGAAGGCTTTGTCCGTACAGCGGACGCTGCCCGGGCTGAAGGCGAGCGGCCCCGTATTCTTCAGGGAGGAATCCGGGTTGTCATAGTCGACGGTGACGAGCTGGATGGTGCAGTGGCGCCCGTCTGCGGTCCGGGCGCGGAAACAGGTGTCCGTATTCGTATAGATGGCGTCTTTCCAGAATGCGGCTTCCTGCCCGCCGTCGACAAGCATCCGGAATGCTTTCATCGCGTCGTCTTCCGTGCGGAACGATGCCGTGTACTTGACACGGCGCTCGTCGGAGTAGACGGCATGCCAGATTAAGGTAAAATAGCGCTGGTCGTTCATGGTTTTTTAAAATTTGTTGCGTTGTTGCTATCTTTGTCTGTTAACAGGGAGGAGGTTCGGGTTCTTATCTATCCTTTTCCCGGGGGAAAATGATGGGCCGGATAGATGGGAAGCGGGAATGCCTCTTCAATAGTTGCAACCGATAAACGGAAAACGGATGGACAATACGAACAAATTCGCTCCGGAACTGGTGGAAGCCCTGGCCGCCGGAGTACATGAAGAATGGATGCAGGGAAGACTGCAGGAAGGCTGGGTCCTGGGACCGCAGCGCGACGACCGGTTGAAAACCCATCCCTGCCTGATCCCGTATGAGGAACTGCCGGAATCCGAAAAGGAGTACGACCGCAGGACGGCGCTGAAGACGCTGGCGTTGATCTGCCGGCTCGGTTTCCGGGTCGTCCGCGACCAAAAAGAAGGGTAACCGGGATAAGAAATCCGGGGGAGCCGCCCTCTCTAGGGGATGAAAACGCCCGGGCGACGACCGGATCGGATTTGAAACCAATTGTCCGCTGCCATCGGCGGATGTCGGGAGTTCCTAGGTCCCGATACAATGTCATCACCCAGGCGCAGACGGCGGAGTGCCGTCTGCGGGCCGAGCAAGCTCGGCTTCAGAAGTCCCGGCCGGCCCGAGCGTTTTTCATGGATATTCACCAAACCAGACGATATCATGAACGCTTTCCTGTACAACCTCGGACCGGAATCACTGCCTGTCGGAACGCCGGACGAACTCTGCATGTCCATCATGCTGGCCCTGCCGGCCGTCTGCCGGCGGACCTTGCTGCCGGGGACGGGATCCATTCGGAAATTCCGCCATCCGGCCCGCCGGACGGCGGCTTACCGCCGTTTCGAGATCCCCAAGAAGAGTGGCGGGGTCCGGACGATCATGGCGCCGACCGGAGACCTGAAAGACATCCTGACGACGGTCAACAGCCTGTTGTCGCTGTATTGGGAGCCGAAACACAGTTATGTCCACGGATTTACCTCCGGACGCTCCGTCGTCTCGGGCGCCGAGCCGCATGTCGGCAAGAACTACGTCTTCAACCTGGACCTGAAAGATTTCTTTCCGAGCATCACGAAACAGATGGTGGCCCGGGGGTTGGAAAGAGCCGGTTTCGACCGGCGCACGGCCCGGTTTCTCAGCGAGATCTGCACCGTCCCCGGCGACGACGGCCGGGAAATCCTGCCGCAGGGCGCGCCGACGTCCCCGCTGCTCTCCAACATCTCCTGCATGATGCTGGATCTGAGGCTGGCCGGACTGGCGGCGGAGTTCAGCCTGGATTACACGCGGTATGCGGATGACATGACCTTCAGTGCGCAGTACAACGCATTCGGCCCGCGGGGCGATTTCCGGAGCCTGATGGAGACGGTCATCCGGGAGGAAGGTTTCCGGATCAATGAGAAGAAGACCCGCCTGCAGAAGCGGGGATCCCGCCAGGAAGTGACCGGGCTGACGGTCTGCCGGAAGGTCAACGTCTCGCGCAAGTGGATCAAGGACCTCCGGGCGCAGATCCACCGGATGGAGACCGTCGGATTTACTCCCGCGGAGTACCGCAGCGTCTGCGGAAAAGTCGGCTGGATCCGCCAGGTCCGCGGAGCCGTCCCCATGTACAGGAAACTCCGCGCCCGGCTGAGAGCCTTGCCGTTGCCGGCCTGAGAATCGTCAGGAAACCCGAAGGGGATGGACAGCGATGGTCCATCCCCTTTTACCGGTTGGCGAAAAAGTAGTCGACGGCCTCGGCGGCAAACTGCCGGGCATCGGTCTCCAGGGGCTGGAGGTAGTAGAGCCGGTACTCCGTCTCCCGGAGGAACGGCGACGGAATGTGCCGCCCGCCCCATTCGATGCTGTTGCCGTCGAAATACTGGGCCCAGTTCTCCGCCCATTGGCGGACCTGGGCGGGGGAGGAGTGGATCACGCAGGTGGAAATGTTGTAATGCTGATAGGCGTGCCGGCCTTCGTGCAGGAGGGTCTCGAGCAGTTGGTCGAGCGCCTGCTGCGATCCGGTGGATTCATGCAGGCGGGAATAGTTGAGAGTAATGCCGTCACCGGCGATGAAATGGCCGTTGGTCGTTTCGGGGAGCCAGTCCGCCTTGACGGCGCAGGCCGGACGGTGGGCGATCCGGGCGGCTTCGTTTTCAATGCGCTGGAGCACATCGAGCCGCTCGGTCAGCGACAGTTCGTTCCACCGGTCGAGGCGGAGTTCCTCGAATCCGCACAGGGTTTCACCGATTTCGGTCCATTGGATCTTGTCGACGGGCGCCTCGAGGACGGCGACCTCATCCATCATTTCAAAATCTTCAAACATGGCTTTTTGTTTTTAGAGAGTGTCGTTGCGGCGCAGAACTTATCATGCGTCCTTATTTTTGTCGACCAGGCACCAGTAGACATCGTTCTCGACCGTTTCGCCGATCCGGGTGCAGCCCAGTCCGGAGACGAGGCACTGGCCGGTGCCCAGCCGCGGCAGAAGCGCTTTCTGCCCTTCCGACAAGCCCATGGCCCGGGCCAGGGCATCGTGGTCTGTCCCGGATACGATCCGGTGGACCAGCTTGAGGTTGGTGTTGTCGATGGCGTCTCCGAGCAGGCGGCCGGGGACCTGGTCGACGACCATCAGCCCCTCTCCATAGGCGCGCATTTCCTTCAGGAAATTGGCAAAGAAGCGGGCGACCCGGCCCGGTCCGGAATCCGGATCGGCACCGGCGGCCATGACCCGGTGTGCCTCTTCGATGACCAGCAGGTGCGAAAGGCTGTCGCTGCTGTAGGAAAAATCCGGCCTTTCCGAGCGGGCCTGCCAGTATTCCGACAGGAACAGGGCGGCCAGCCCGGTGATCAGGGCCTTGTCGCCGTCATCGGTGACGGCGGAGAGGTTGAGCACCACCGGGTGCGAGAAGAAATCGTCCCAATCCGTATGCAAGTCGGCCGGGCTGTCGAGCAAATCCGCCCGCCATCCGTGCCGGAGGCTGTTCAGCCGGGTTTTGAGGGCGCCTTTGATGACCAGGGTGTTGCGCATGTCATAGCCGAGTTTCTCGACGAAGCCCTCCGTCAGGGCACTTTGCATGTCGGCCAGGGTCGGGGTCCTGCCCTCTTCCGCAGCCTGGTCGAAAAGGTGGGTGATCAGCAGTTCCAGCACGGTGGGAAGGATGTCCTGCATCGGGAAGGCGAGGCTGAACAGGGTCTTGACCAGGCTGATATGGGATTCGGTCCGGCAGGCGCGGTTGTCCGGGCAGGCGTAGTCCGGCTCGAAAGCCTCGAAGGGGTTGAACCGGAGCCGGTCGGTCAGCGTCCTGCCCTGCCGCATACCGTCGGGACCGGCCGGAGCGGAATAGCTCTCCCGGCCCGGCATGAAGACCCGGATCCGTTCCCGTTCGGGATGGCAGGCATTGTAGCGGAGCGCCCAGTCGGCGTATTCGGACTTGACCGGTTCGATGACAAGGAACGGGATGCCGCGGTCCTGCAGGGCGGAAAGGATGCCGAGGATGGTATTGGTCTTGCCGCTGCCGTTGATGCCGCAGACCAGCGCGTGGCGGGCCAGGGCGTCGATGCCGAGCGGGCAGTCCATGCCGGTGGAAACGCCGCCGCTGAGGAGCTTGCCGAGCCGGAGGGCGGGACCGGCCGCCTCCGGCGGACGAAGACTGACTTCCGGAGTCACGGGGACCGTGCGGATGCCGTCGACCGCCTTGGCCGGGAGGTGGAAATACATCTCCAGTTCCGCCGTCGTGAGGAGCGTCGCCACTTCCGCGCCGCCCCGTCCGAACGGGTCTCCCAGCACCTCGCCGGAGGAGGAAACATGCAGCCGCGGCATCCTCTCCAGGTCCGGCCCTCCGATGCGCTCGAAGGCCGCGGTGACGTCGTGCAGCCGGATCGGCTCCTGGGTGCTTTCTTTCCCGCAGACGAGGGCCTGCAGTTGTCGCGATACCGTGTCCACGGACCGGCTTTCCCCAAGAAGGAATACGGTCGTGCTCCACATCCCCGCGGACTGCCCGGCTTCCAGCCGCTGGGCGGCCTTCTCCAGTTTGCGGACGCAGTGGTCGGCGTGTTTGTTGACAATCGAGCCGCTGAGGCTCTCCGCCGCACTCACCCCGAAGGTGTCCGAAGCGCTGCCGCCCTCCTGCTCCGAAACGGTATCGAGCAACAGGCCGGCCGCCAGGCCCGCCCCGCCGAGGAGGACAGGCGTCTGTGCCAGCGCCGTCGCTCCCAGCGC
>CADCRA010000101.1 GCA_902803715.1 uncultured Bacteroidia bacterium | reverse complement strand
CCGGACAACGAAAAGGATTGTTTCCGGACGGAATGGATGACCGACCGGATCCTCCATCGCTTCGGTGACGGCGAATTTTACATTCCCGCTGCATATGACGAGATCCTGAAAGACATGTTCGGGGATTATATGCAGTTGCCTCCGCCGGAGCTACGGCTGCCTCTCCAGCTGGATCATATCAAGTTTTATTGGCGCTGATTACGGCTCGAGCCGGTAGCAGGCGATGCTGTGGTACGGCTTGCGCTCCTCGACGGGCGGAAGCTGCATGTAATCGCCGTACAGGCTCTTCAGGAACGTATCGTAATCCTTGACACAGCAGTATTGCCTTCCCTCGAACGGGAGGCGGATGTATTCTTCGAAAATGCCGGCCGGCATGTGTGTATCCCATTCCGAACCGCCCATGATATGGCCTGCGTGCGCCGTGGCTCCCATCGGCCAGCGGCGGTAGAGGGCTTCCAGGTCGGCCGCCGTCTTTTCCCGGGAAGGATAGAACGGGTGCCGCAGGAGGGTCTTGAGCGCGACGAACGGGCTGTCCGTGCAATGCCAGAGCGGAGCTGATTTGCGGAAGCGGTTCTTCAGGCGGATATACGTGCGGACATAGTCATCGAAGACGGCCGGGTCATCCGGCTGGCCGTCGACGGCGTAGATGTCCACGAAGATCCCGAACTTGTTGACCCGGTTGTGGTCCATCGCCAGGGTCCGGGTATCCATGACGCGGGTGAAGGTATGCGGGAAATCAGGATCGACCTGGAAGTTGACGGCCTTGTAATCCGTATGGGTTTCGTTGAACAGCCGCCAGAAGCGGTCATAGTCGGCCCTGGGCATGATGACGTCCATGTCATCGTCCCAGGGGATGAATCCCTTGTGCCGGACGGCCCCGAGCAGGGATCCGCCGTCCAGCGAGTACCGGATGCCGTTTTCCGTGCAGAACGCGTCAATCCGGTCCATGATGTCCAGCATGGTCTGGCGGAACTCCTCCGTCGTCATCCGGATCCGTTTCATATCTTGTATACGTTGGTTCCCTTGAGGTACTGTTCCTGGACCTGGCACATGGCGAGGAGCACCTTCCGGCTGATGCGGGAGCGCTGGCGGCCGCCGTCGAGGATGCTGGAGACGAACTCCTTGATCTCATAGCGGAGTCCTTCGCCGAAGAAGGGATAGAAGAATTTCTTGTTCTGGTTCTGGTCTTCGTAGCGGACCTCGAAGTAGTCGGTCTTCCACCAGGGGGCGGGAACATAGACGTAGCCTTTCGTGCCGGAAATGACCATGTTGCCTTCCGACTTGACGCCGAGTCCCACCTGGAAGGAGGCGACGGCGGAGTCGAACCGGAAGACGGCTTTGGTGAACATGTCGACCCCGTTCTTCATCTTCGAATAGAAGTTGATGTTGCGCCAGTCCGTGCCGAGGAGCTGGAGGATCGGCAGCAGCGGGAAACAGGCGTTTTCGTTCATGGAGCCGCCCCAACGGGTGCTGTCGAGTTTCTCGGAACGTTCGTCCGTCAGCGTCGTGACGGAGGCGTTGACTTCCGCGATCTCGCCGATGACGCCGGATTTCAGCAGGGTGAACAGATGCCCGTAGGCGGGGCAGTAGGCGGTCTTGTGGGCCATCATCAGGATCCGCCCCGTGCGGTCGGCGAGGGCGAACAGTTCTTCCGCTTCGCCGCGCGACAGGACGAGCGGCGTTTCGCAGAGGACATGCTTGCCGGCCTCCAGGGCGGCCTTGGCGTAGCGGTAGTGCGTGTAGTGCGGGGAAGCGACGTAGACGGCGTCGCAGGCGTCGAACAGGGCTTCCGGGGACGGAGCGACCGTCGGGATGCCGAATTCGCTGCAGAATGCCCGGCACGCTTCCTCATCCGGGTTGAATGCGGCCGTGATCCGGTTGCTGTTGACAAAGGCGGCTTCAGGCACGAAGCGGCGGGCGATGCTGCCCGTACCGACGATGCCGATCCGCAGGCAGGGACGCTCCTCGCGTAGCTGCGTGCTGGAGATACCCTCGGTCCGCGGCAGGTAGACCACCTCGCAGAACTCCTTGAGATAATCGAAATAACCGGTCCAGTCCGAACCGATGGCGAAGATGTCGACTCCGTATTTCTGGATGTCGTCGATTTTCTGTCCCTTGTATTCCTCGATGATGACCTGATCGGCCAGGCCCGTGGCCTTGACGGCTTCAATCCGGTCCATGACGTTGCCGCAGGTGTTCATCTTCCCGCGTTCCAGGTCGAAATTGTCGGTGGTCACGCCGACAATGAGCCAGTCGCCCAGGGCCTTGGCCCTCCGGAGCAGGTTGATGTGCCCCTGGTGCAGCAGGTCGAACGTCCCGTATGTGATGACTTTTTTCATAGCCTACGGTTCGAATTCATGGATGCGTTCCGCCAGTTCTTCCAGTTCCCGGTCGGTCTGGAGTCCCATGTGCGAGACCCGGTAGAAACCCGGCTTTCCGCCCGGCATGATGTACGTGTCGTATTTCTCCATCAAGCCCTTGAAGATCTTGCGTTCCGCAGTGTCCCGCGTCTGGAATCCGGTAATCGCATAGGACGGGACCTCCGCCGGGACGTCCCAGCCGTACTTGCGGCAGTATTCCCGGAATTTCAAGGCACGGTGCCTGACGTGGGCGATGTTCTTGTCCTCGCCGCCTTCGGCCTTGAGTTGCAGCAACCGCGCATGGAGCTGCAGGTAGAGGATGGTCGCCGGGCTGAACGGCGTCTGGCCGCGGCGCAGGTTCGAGAAGTTGTCGTCGAAATCCCAGTAGTAGCCCTTGTGGTTCCAGGCGTAGCCTTCCAGGTTCTTGCTGAAGAACAGGATGGACAGGCCCGGAGGAATGTTGAGGCCCTTCTGGGTGCTGGTAATGCAGATGTCGATTCCGTATTCGTCCATGCTCAAAGGCTCGGCGAGGAAGGTACTGATGACATCCACGACGAGCGAGATGCCGAATTTGCGGCAGATCGCGCTGATCTTTCCCAGGTCGAACAACTGTCCTGTCGAAGTCTCATGATGCTGGCACAGGAAGACGTCCGGACGTTCGGCGGCAACGGTCCGTTCCAGGTCTTCGTAGTCGATGTCCTTTGCGAAACCGACTTCATAGTGGACGACCGGTACGCCGTAATACTCGCAGAGTTGGAACCAGCGGTGTCCGAAGGATCCGCCGTCGATGACGATGGCCTTCTTCTTCGTCGTGACATAGTTCTCGACGACGGCGCTCATCGCGCCCGTTCCGGAGCCGGTGTAGATGATCGTCCGGCCGCCGGTGCAGTGGATCAGGTCGAGCAGGATCTGCTCGGATTCCTTGTTGATTTGGGAGAACGCATCGGTTCTCATATAAAGGAAGGGCTTGGCACCGATGGCCATGATGGCAGGGTCGATATCGCCCGGAAATACATAGGATCTCATAACGCGTGTGGTTAATCATACAAAAATAGTAAAAATTCATACGATTCCTGCCCTTGCGCCGGATTATTTCATCTTTCCGTCTCATGGTTGACGACAATGACGGCCATGGCCGCATCGCTGACTGGCCGGCCCGCTTCGAAATAGACAATCCCCGTTCCCGGGTTGCGGAGGGTCAGCCGGACCCCGTGCCCGTCCTCATCGATCCGGTAGTCATAAATGCCCCGGATGCGATCCTCTTCCAGTTCTTCGCGCCCGATATCGAACCAGCCGTCAGGCGGGTTGACCTCCGCCCAGACATGGATTTCTTCGCCCGGCATTCCTTCGATATATTCGGCCGGATGAAGGGTCAGCGTCGCCGGTCCGTAGGCGGCCAGGCCGGTCCGGTCGACGCGCCAGTTGTCTTCCGTGAGCAAGCCGTTTCCCTCCGGCCGGACGGTATAGCGATAATGGAAATTCCGCTGGACGTCGCAGACTCCGTCTCCGTCGCTCAGGTAGAACCGGTAGAGAAGGTACTCGCCGGGTTTCGAGTGATAGGCGCCGGACTGGTATTCGATGGCCATTTCGAGGTAGGTCGGCTGCTGGGGCGTTTCGCCCTGCAGGTTTTCCAGCATGTAGACGCTGACTTCCCGGCTGATTCCGGCCGCAATTTCCCGGTTCAGGTCATCCGCCTGCACGCCCGCCCGTTCGAAGCCGCGGGAAAACACGTCGAGGCTTCCGGCCGCCTTGCTGGGACCGAAGGCGGCAGCCGACCGGGGCGCGTTGCACAGGATCATGCTCCGCACCGAAAAGCGGACGTCTTCCGCCAGCGCGCGCCGGTCGATCCGGACAGAAACCTTGGACATCATCCGCTCCAGCGGGATCGTGACGAATGTCGTTTCCCCGTCGATTTCCGCGACGCCGCTCATCGGGATTCCCCGGCTGTATTCGTCCGGATAGGCCATGTGGTAGCGGTAGGCGAGCAGGTCGTCCCGGCGGCTGATGCCGGGGATCCGGTACCCGAAATTGACACAGGCATACAGGCTGTACGGGAGGCCCTGCGGCAGGCTGATCCGGCAGGAACTGCCGGTCCGCGCCAGCGTGCGGGCATCCAGGAACAGGTGGTCTTCCAGGCCGCCGTCTTCAGAAAAGACGAACAGGTTGAGGTCGCTGATCCGTTCTTCGTCGGGACTGGCGGAACGGGTCAGCAGGACCCCGGCGTCCCAGCGGATATCCAGCTGGCGGGCCGTGTCCGTATCCTTGCGGCAGGCGGTCGTGCCGGCCAGCAGGCAGAGCAGCAGAAATCTCTTTTTCATGTCAGAAAGGGATGACGAGCGGGTCCGGTTCTTTCCAGGGGAGGACCTCCAGCCGTGTCTGCATGACGCCCGGCTGCAGGGGCGTATCCGGGTCGGAGGCGCCGCGCCGGGTCAGGGTGATGTCATACTGGTATGTCCGGTTGCCGAGCACGCCCGCGCGGCCGTTCTCCAGTCCGATCTCCAGCGGATAGTAGCAGGTCGTACCCAGCAGGGTTCCTTCGATCACCAGCCGGGTGGACGGCGTCCCGGGCCCGCGGTCGTCCGGTGCGTTGGGATAGCAGTATAGGTCGATGCCGGGATACTGCACGCCGACGCCGACCGGCGCGGGGAGCCGGGCCTGGACGATTCCCGGGTACAGGAATCCTTCCAGGTCTGTTTCCTTGAGCCGTCCGGCGTTGATGAAGTCCGTGGGGACGCGGACGGAATCCGCCAGCAGGGGACTGGAGGTGTTGACATGGGTCAGGTAGACCCGGACATCCTCCAGTTTCGCTCCGGCATAGGGCCGGTCTTTGAAGTCGCAACTGATCGATGCCAGCCGGATGCGGGCGGACAGCGGCGCCAGGCTGACGGTGACGGAACGGCCGGCGTCGATGCGGAGCAGGGCTTGCCCCAGGGGATGGGACGGATCTTCCTCCTGCAGCCGGGCGGTCCGTGCGGCCAGCCCCTGCAAGGAGTTCACGTCTGCCCACCGGTATCGGTCTGCGTTGGAATTGGCCAGCACGGCAAGAATCTTCTTGCCGCTCCTGGATGCCCCGACGGCAGCGGTCAGCGCGCTTCCTTCGATCCGTTGGTAAGCGTCCAGCCGCTGCAACTGGTCATCATTGAAGAAGAACAGGTCGAGACATCGGATCCCGGACGGGACCACCCCCGCAGCAGCCAGGGAGACGCGGGTGGCGACCTGGACCGTGTCCGCCTCCTCGGGGAAGGCGGATACCGGCCCGGTGCATCCGGGACAGAAGACCGGCGCGAGTGCGGCCATCAGAATGATACAGTTGCAAAGTGCGATGCTCGTCTTTTCAGATACACGGTCTTCGGATACAGTAAGGCTAGGAGTCGGCATGCTGCGGTGTTTTTCTCTGCTGCGAAGATAGGATCCGGCGACTTGCTTGCGGACGGGGTCCCGGGGAACGGTGTGCGGATTTTGAAGAATCTTTCTTTTTTCATTTTTTTCGATCCGGTCCCGAGCAATACAAAAAAAAAGATCCCGGCCGGGAGGGTCGGGATCTTTGAAAGGATTGAACGGCAGGGGATTAACCGCCGAAGTTGTCGTACAGGACGCTTTCCGGAGCAACACCGAGGCTGTCGAGCAGCGTGTTGACGGAAGCCACCATCATAGGCGGACCGCACATGAAGTACTTGATGTCTTCCGGTGCCTCGTGATTCTTGAGATAGGTCTCGTTCATCACGTTGTGGACGAAGCCCGGGGTATACTTCACGCCTGCTGCATCGGCTGCCGGATCCGGACGGTCGAGGGCCAGGTGGAAGTGGAAGTTCGGGAATTCGGCCTCCAGTTCGGCGAAGTCTTCGAGGTAGAAGGCTTCGACGAGGGCACGGGCGCCATAGAAGAAGTGGACTTCCTTCTTGGTGCGGAGGGTCTTGAACAGATGCATGATGTGGCTTCTGAGCGGGGCCATGCCGGCGCCGCCGCCGACGAAGATGTATTCCT
>CADCRA010000100.1 GCA_902803715.1 uncultured Bacteroidia bacterium | reverse complement strand
GGGAATGTAAAATTCGCCGTCACCGAAGCGATGGAGGATCCGGTCGGTCATCCATTCCGTCCGGAAACAATCCTTTTCGTTGTCCGGACAGCCGAGCTGGGAGACAAGCGACGTCGATCCGTACGGAATCCGGACCATTTCCGCCTCCAATTTCCGCAGATGGGGCCGCGGATCGCCCAGGAACCAGCCGGGATGCTGGATCCGATGCAAAAACTGCTTGAGGACACGCACGGTGCCGAACGGCCGGGCATCCCCTTTCAGCTTCCGGCGGCGGAACACCTGCTTATACAGATACTGGACCGTCCTGTAACGCTCGCTGTAAGCGGCCGGATCATCCGGCATGGCATCCAACGGGAAGACATCGATCCAGCAGCCCTGGTTCTCCCGTTCGAAGATCCACGGATACCGGTTCACCGCCAGGGTCCGGCGGGTGTCACGTACACGGGCGAAGGCGATGAGGCAATCCGGATGAGTCAGGCTGCTTACACATTCCAACCCTTCCGCCCGGAAAGTCCGGCAGAACCGGTCATACTCCGGCCGGGGGATGAAAATATCGACGTCGTCGTCCCACGGGATGAAACCGTCATGCCGGATCGCTCCCAACAGGGAGCCATAGGCCAGCGTGTAAGGAATATCGTGTCCAACGCAGAAGGCGTGGACATCTCTGAGAATATCCAAACTGACCGATTGGAGGTCAGCGAGGCACATTTCTTTCATAGGTAACTTGGCGGGGTTTGCAAAGGTAACAATTTATCAGTATTTTTGCCAAGATCCAGCTTGAATTGTACATGGACAGACTCAATTTGCAAGAAATCCAGTCCGTATTGTTGGGAATCCTCAAGGATGTCGACGCATTCTGCCGGGAAAACGGCCTGCAGTATTCCCTCGCCTACGGGACCCTGCTCGGTGCGGTCCGCCACCACGGATTCATTCCCTGGGACGATGACATCGATATCATGATGCCGCGGGCGGACTTCGACCGTTTCGTCCGGTTGTACCGGGACCGCGGCCCCTTCCGCTGCCTGTACAATGCGGCCGAACCCGGACACCGCTTCATCTCCTGTTACGCCAAGGTCGAAGATACCCGGACCCTCAGCATCGAGAAGAAACGCAAGGGCATCTTCGAATTCGGCCTCAACCTGGACGTTTTTCCGGTCGACGGGGCCCCTTCCGAACCCGAAGCGCAGAAAGCGTTCGCACACCGTGTCGCCAGCCTGCGGCACCGCATCCTGTTCAGCCAGAAACCCTGGTTCCCGCTGTCTTTCCACAATCCGCTTTTCCCGATGATCGAAGCCCATCGGCATCCGACCCAGTACTGGTTCGAAAAATGCGTTGCGTTCATGACGCAATACGACCTGGACAAAGCGGAATTCGCCGGTCCCCTCTCGGGAGCCTGCGGCATGATCGAAGTCTATCCGAAAGACGTTTTCAGCCGCTACGTGGAACTGGATTTCGAGGACAGCCGCTTCTTCGCCGTCGCCGCCTGGGACGCCTTCCTGAAACAGCAGTTCGGCGATTACATGCAGCTCCCGCCCGAGAGCAAGCGCATCGACCACGGACTGGAAGCCTACCGTCTATGAGAATCGCCTACTGCATCCATTCCCTGCACCGTTCCGGCGGCATCGAACGCGTCCTGACGCTGAAAGCCAACGCGTTGGCCGGCCGCGGACACGAAGTGTGGATCCTCACCGCTTCCATGCGCGGGCGGAAACCGTTCTTCCCGCTGGACGAAGCCGTCCGGACCCTGGACCTGGACGTCAACGAGAAACTGTTTTTCAACGGACCGACATTCCGGCGCAAACTGAACGCAGCCCTGCAACAGATCCGGCCGGACATCACCCTCTCGGTCTGCGGACGCGAACTATACAGCCTGCCGGCCTGTACGGATGGGAGCATCAAACTGGCAGAATACCATTTCTCACATCGGAAATACGAACTGAAATACGGCCGCAACGCCCTCGGCCGCGCTTATGCCGGCTGGCGTACCCGCCGGTTTGCCCGGGCTGCCGCGCGGATGGACGGGTTCATCGTCCTGACCCGGGAAGACCAGGCCTGGTGGCAGGATCGCCTTCCCCGGGTTCATCAGATCTACAATCCGCTGACATTCAAGCCCGAAGAAACCGCCCTCCTGGAGGAAAGACGCTGTATCGCTGTCGGACGCCTGGAGCCGCAGAAGAATTTTAAGGACCTGGTCCATGCTTGGAAAACCGTCGCCCGGGAGGCCCCGGACTGGACGTTGGCCATCTTCGGAGAAGGCAGCCTGCGGCAGGAACTGCAGCGCCAGATCGCGTCAGAAGGGCTCGAACCGTCCGTCCAGCTCATGGGCCACTCCAAACAGATCGGCCGGGAACTGCTCCGGTCTTCCTGCGCCGTCATGAGTTCCGTCTTCGAAGGATTCCCGATGATTCTGCTGGAAGCGGCGGCGTGCGGACTGCCGATGGTCAGTTACGACTGTTCCAGCGGTCCGGCGGAAATCATCCGCAACGGCAGCAACGGCTACCTGGTCCCCGTGGGCGACACAGAGGGCCTGGCGCAGCGGATCCTGCAGGTCATCCGCGACCCGCAGGCGCGCAAGAAACTGGGCGAAGAAGCCCGGCTTACCGCCGGATCCTTCACCATGGACCGGATCATGGAACAGTGGGAGACCCTGTTCCGGTCTTATCTTTCAAAACGGGACGGTTCCGGGAAGTGATGGCTGAAAGCGGCCAGCAAACGCTCACGGGCCTGCTGGAACACCGACTCTTTCATGTGCACATCATTGATACAGACGAGCTTCCGGTTGGGTTGCTCCAGGAAGGCGCAGATTCGCCCGATGGAGGCTGCCGCCAGGGAGAAATGCTTGTTGGACAGGCGGCGGGACACTGCTCGGCCGCTGTATAGAAGATAATCCAGGAAGAAATACTGGTTGCAGTTTTCCATGGTACGGGCCCGGGACAGCCGCGACAGGATCTGCGGGGCGACCCGTCCGAATGCCTCTTCAGAGAAACTCCGGAGCATGGGCGAGCAGGTATGCTGCGGACGGCGGAAGAACAGGCCGGGTTTCAAGCCGAGGGCCTCGCGGGCAAGCCAGTCCGAATTGCGGGTCTGGCGCTTGTACATGCCCCTGGCGAACAGGCAGCGGGCAAAGCCCATGGCCGTTTTCCCGCCCGGATAGAAATCCTCCGGCGTCATGTCCATGACCGGATACATGTCATCGTTGAAATACAGGAACTGTTCGGACAAACCGGGGATCCGGTGCAGGAACATTTCAATCGTCGTACTGTTGAACGTCGGCAGGTATTCCGCCGGAATGATCTCTTCATGCAGGACGACATGGACCTGGCTGCGGTCGATCCAGGCCGGTACCTGGCTGTCACGGGAAACGACCAGCCAGACGTTGCGGATGAAAGGCATGTGGCGTTCAATCCCCCGGAACAGGAAGCGGAGCGTATCCCAGTCCCGGTAACGTTTCACCATGACCGGAACGTTCATGGTCCGCTCATAATCCTGCTGCCAGGCAGGGTCCCGTCCGTCGACGTATGTGATGACGATGTCCATCGGTCCTTATTGTCTCAAATATCGTGCTGTAAATGTATCGCCCCGGGCGACAAGGTCTTCCGGCGTGCCGGCGAAGACGACTTCCCCGCCCCGGTCGCCAGCATCCGGTCCCAAGTCGATGACCCAGTCCGCCGCCCGGATGACGTCCAGGTTGTGTTCCACGACGATGACGCTGTGGCCCTTGGCCAGCAAGGCATCGAAAGCCTTCAGCAATTTCTCCACATCGTGGAAATGCAGGCCGGTCGTCGGTTCGTCGAACAGGAACAGGATTTTCTTGCCGTTGTCGGAATCGTTCAGGCTCAGGAAAAACGCCAGTTTGATCCGCTGGCTCTCACCGCCGGACAGCGTGCTGCTGCTCTGGCCGAGTTTGATGTAGGACAGTCCGACTTCCACCAGCGGGCCCAGTTTGCGGGCGATGGTCTTCGCCTCCGGTTCCGGCTGCGCCCCAAAGAAGGCGATGGCCTCCTCCACGCTCATGTTCAGGATGTCGTCGATGTTCTTGTCCTTGTAACGGACTTCGAGGATGTCCGGCTTGAACCGTTTGCCGCCGCAGGCTTCGCAGACCATGGTCACATCAGCCATGAACTGCATCCCGATCTTGACGAAGCCTTCCCCCTGGCACTCGGAGCAGCGTCCGCCGTCCTGGTTGAAGGAGAAGTATGACGGCGTATAGCCGTTGATTTTCGCATATTGCTGTTCGGCCATGAGCTTGCGGATGTCATCGTACACTTTCAGGTACGTGACCGCATTGCTGCGGGAACTCCGTCCGATCGGGTTCTGGTCGACATATTCCACCTGCTGGATCCGGTCCACGTTGCCGGACAGGCGCCGGAACACCCCGGGCAGGTTGCCGGTTTCGTTGATCTTCCGGTACAGGGCGGGATACAGGATATCGCCCACCAGCGAGGATTTGCCGCTGCCGCTCACGCCGGAGACGACGGTCAGCACGCCCAGCGGGAAACGGACATCGATGTTCCTGAGGTTGTGCTCCATGGCTCCCTCCACCGTCACCGAGTAGTTCCAGGGCCGCTTTTCACGGGGCTGGCGCTGCCGCCGCCCGGTCAGGTACTGCAGGGTCAGGGAACGGTCCAGGGTCTGCGGGGAAACAGGATCGCCGATCCGGCCCTGGAAGACGATTTCCCCGCCGTTCACGCCGGCTTCCGGCCCCATGTCGATCAGCACGTCGGCTGCCCGCATGATTTCTTCGTCATGTTCAACGACGATGACCGTGTTGCCGATGTCCCGCAGGCGTCTCAGGACGGAGATCAGCCGGTCCGTATCACGGGGATGCAGGCCGATCGAAGGTTCATCCAGGATATACATGGAGCCGACCAGGGAACTGCCCAGGGCCGTCACCAGGTTGATCCGTTGGCTTTCGCCGCCGGAAAGCGTGTTGCATGCGCGGCTCAACGTCAGGTAGGACAGGCCGACATCCCGGATGTACCGCAGGCGCGAGGTCACCTCCTCGATGGCCTTGCGGGCAATGCCGTATTCATACGGGGTCAGCTGCAGGGTCTCGAAGAAAGCCAGCAGTTCGTCCACGTTCATCGTCAGGAGTTCATGGATGTTCTTGCCGCCGACCTTGACGTAGAGCGCGTCCTTGCGCAGGCGGCTGCCCTTGCACTCGTGGCAGACGGTACGGCCGCTGAAACGGCTGAGCATGTATTTGAACTGAATCTTGTACCGGCTGGCCTCGACCCACTCGAAAAACTCGTCGATTCCGAAGAAGGTCGTGTCATCCTTTTCGTCGCCGCGCGTCGTCCAGATGATTTCCTTCTGCTTCTCCGTCAGTTCGCAATAGGGCGTGAAAATCGGAATGCCGTACCGCTCGGCGTTCTGGACAAGCCGGTCCTTGAACCAGCTCATCTTCTCGCCGCGCCAGCAGGCGATCGCCCCGTCGTAGATGCTCTTGGTCTTGTCGGGGATGACCAGGTCCTCGCTGACACCGATGATCTTGCCCAGTCCGCCGCAGACCGGACAGGCGCCCAGCGGACTGTTGAAACTGAACATATACTCGTCCGGCTCGCGGAAGGTCAGTCCGTCCGCTTCGAAACGGTTGACGAAGGTCTCCATCCGGCCGTCCTTGAGGACATGCATCTTGCCCATGCCGACGCTGAAACAATTCTCGACCGAAGCGTGAAGCCGGGTCTTCAGGTCCTCGTCCGGTTCTTCCGTCAGCCGGGCGCGGTCGACCAGCAGGTACAACTGGGCCGGGAAGTCCCCGGTTTCCGACCGCTGCATGACCTCTTCGATCCGGAGCATGCCTTCCTCCCCCCAGAAACGGGAATAACCCTGTTCCTTGAGGCTGAGCATGAGTTCGACCTTGTCCGTCCGGTTTTCCCAGTCCAGGTCCGCCAGGAGATAGACGGTCGATGCTGTCCCGTCAAACAGGAAAGCGAGGACATCCTGGACGCCGTGGCACTTGACCTCGACGCCGCTGACCGGCGAATAAGTCCGGCCGATCCGGGCGAAGATCATCCGGAGATAATCATAGATTTCGGTCGTCGTGGCGACGGTCGAACGCGGATTGCGCGTATTGACTTTCTGTTCGATGGCGATGGCCGGCGGCACGCCGTCGATCCGCTCGACATCCGGTTTGGTCATGCGGCCGAGGAACTGCCGGGCATAGGAGGACAGGCTTTCCGCAAAACGGCGCTGTCCCTCTGCGAACAGGGTATCGAAGGCCAGGGAAGACTTGCCGGAACCGGAGATGCCGGTGATCACGACAAATTTCCCGCGCGGTATCTCGACGGTGATGTCCTTGAGGTTGTTGACCTTCGCTCCCTTGATGATGATGTTCCCTTCTGCCGGCATGTGTCAATTCGATCAGATTGCAAAGATACGCATAATTCCCCGGATTCCGGCAATCCCCCGTCAGATTCCTTTCCAGAAGCCCAAATCCCCAAAATACGCCAAAATGACAATACAATATGTCATTTTGACGGATTGCGCTGCCATTATGTCTACCTTTTGAATAATTTTGGGTATTGGCGCAAGAGTTGTCCGTTATCCAGTCGTCCGGCGGTCGGAACCGCAGGACGCCGAAAAGAAAAGTTGAACATTTAAAGTATAGGAGATTGAATTATGGTACCTGTCAGAAGAAACCAGAACTGGATGTCGAACATTTTCAACGACATTTTCGATGACAATTTCATGGTCCGCACCAGCACGACCGCCCCGGCCATCAACGTCGTGGAGAAAGACCGCAGTTATGAACTGGAGCTGGCGGCCCCTGGCATGACCAAGGAAGACTTCAACGTCACCCTCGACAACGAAGGCGATCTCGTGATCAAGATGGAGAAGAAGGCCGAGAAGAAGGAAGAGAAGAAGGAAGAAGGAGAGAAAGGTCACTACCTGCGTCGTGAGTGGGATTACACCAAATTCCAGCAGACCATGCTGCTGCCGGATGACGCCGACCGCGAAAAGATTTCCGCAAAAGTCGACAACGGCGTGCTGAGCGTCAGCATCCCGAAGATCGCCAAGGTCAAGGCGGAAGATACCAACCGGCTGATCGAGATCCAATAACCGGATCCATTGGCAGAAGAAAGGGGGTGTATTCTAAGGCTTTCCCAAAGAATACACCCCCTTTCTTATTCTTATACTTTTCTTCCAGATAATTTCTAATCGGTTGACTCCAAAAAACTTTGTAATTGCCTAACTTTCAATTTTTTCAAAGAACTATTTTGAATTTTTACCGGACACTAATGAAAGATAACCAATAATTTACAATATTACCAAACGGCTGAGTT
>CADCRA010000099.1 GCA_902803715.1 uncultured Bacteroidia bacterium | reverse complement strand
GAGATCTGGACCCGTTTCCCGAAGTTCATCATCGGTTTCTTCGTGGCCTCCCTCGTGGCTTCCTTCATCATCCTTCCGCTGGCCGGCAGCAGCCAGGTTTCCGCGATCAACAGCGTCCTCGACCAGTACAAGAACTGGGCGTTCGTTCTCGCCTTCACCAGCATCGGACTGGATACCAACTTCAAGGAGATCGCCCGCCAGATGCAGGGCGGCAAAGTCCTCTGGCTCTATGTCATCGGACAGGTGTTCAACATTGCCCTGACCTTCTTCGCCGTCTGGTTCCTGCTCAGCGGCGTGGTCTTCGACATCCCGGTCCTCGATCTCTACAAATAGTGGGATTCCGCAAGGACAGACTTTTCAAGGTGGTCACGGCCGTCATGGCCGTGGCCGTCCTGTTCTGTGCGGTCTGGATTATGGCCCACCGTCTCGGCGTCGTCTCCGGTTATGACTTCGGGGCGGGCGCCTATTATTATGCGGACATTCCCGGCTACGACGCGATCGCCCGGGAAGGCGTCTACCGGACCCGGGTTCCCTACTGGGTCCATGTCGTTCTCTTCCTGGCCTGGGGCTGGCTCATGTACCGGCTCTGGGTATGGATCGACAAACGCAAATAAACGATGAAATCCACCTTGCAAGCCACGTGTTCTGCCTGCGGCAGGACCCATGCGATCCCTGTCTGGAACGGGATCAACGTCGCCGATGAACCCGAACTGAAAGCCCGGGTCAAGGACGGCTCCCTCTTTGTCTGGGAATGCCCGGACTGCGGGACGGTCAACCTGATCCGCAGCCAGGTCCTGTACCATGATCCCGAACTCCGGCTCATGGTCTGGCTGCTGCCTTCCGGAGCCGTTCCCGAGGAGCAGGTCGCAACCGTCGAGGCGGCGCTGAACGCCCAGGCCGCCGGCCTGGAAGGCTATGTCCTCCGCCGCGTGGACGACGTCGGATCGCTCATCGAGAAGGTCAATATCCATGATGCCGGCCTGGATGACCGGATCCTCGAGATGTGCAAATACGTCACGAAGATGGAACTGGCGGAGAAGGACCGCGCCCATGCGGCCGTCCTGCTCGATGCGCCGTTCAAGTTTTTCCGCATGGAAGGAGCCGACAACGAAATTACCATGTCTTATCCCTTTGAGGGGCAGATGCACGGGGTGCAGATCGGTTTCAATGTCTATGAAGACTGCCGGGGTATCCTGCAGCGCAATCCCGCCGTACAGACGGGCGGGGGCTTCGCCAAGGTCGATGCCGCCTGGCTCTCCCGGTATTTCCGCTAGAAATCAACCGTAAAGACGCCGCCGATCCAGGTCCGGGCCAGCTCCGTTCCCTGTTCGGCGACAAAGTCGAAGTCGGGTCCGCCGTTCCAGTCGAAGGTGAATCCGACGGCGGTGTCGTAGGGCAGCCACAGGAAGTTCGCCAGCCGGGCCGTCACTTCGGCGCCTGCGCTCAGCAAGGTGCCATGGCCCTCGAATCCCCGTCCCACGGCGAAGGTCAGCACGTCCGCATGGGGCTTCACCACGAAGTGGGTGACGTAGAACAGCGGGCTGAAAGCGGACCATTCCCCGAGGCTGAAGGGGATGGCGTAATCGGCCGTCAGCTTGACCTGCTCGGGAGCATGGGCGGCGAGCCAGGAGGACAGGCGCGTGTCCTGGAAGCCGCGCGGTATGGCGGAGATGGCATTCTCTCCGGTGGGGGCGCCGCTCTGGTGCTGGTACGTGGCGGTCAGCCGCAGTCCCTGGGCCGGGAACAGGCCCGGCAGGTAGCCGTACAGATAGGCGTAGAAGGTGTTGGAATAGAGGTCCTCCAGGCCGAGCCGGGTCTGCCAGCCGGTTTCGGCGCCGATGCCGAGGGTGGGATACTCCTGCGAGGCGGCGGTGCCCAGGACCTGATAGCCGCGAACGGACAGGGTCAGGCGCTGCATGAGGACATTGTCCCCGGGTTCGAGCCGGGACAGGCTGGCAAACGACGAGGATCCTTCCAGCGGGTCGGCCACGGTCAGGATGGGCAGGCTCTTGTTGAACCGGTCGTTGGTGAAGGTGTAGGAGACCTGCGGGATGAGGCCGCGGTGCCAGCCGCCGCGGGAGAAGTTGAGGGGAACATAGGCCCTCAGGCTGGCCCGGAAGGAGGGCTTTTCGACCGGTTGCCCGCTCAGGAACGACAGGGCCATGCTGCCGCTTTCCTGCCGGACGCGGCGGTATTGGAACAGGTCCCGGTCGCCGATGTCGGCGCTGAGTTCCAGGACGGGGTAGAGGCCGGTGTAGGTCATCTGGAAGCGGCCGGCGTGGCGCCACCTTCCGTCGGCATCCTTATGCACGCTGTAGCCGACGGATCCGGAAGACGTGCCCAGCAGGTTCTGGAACAGGGCGGTCGCGCCGATTCCGGCCTCGCGCCAGGTTACGTCGCCGCTGAGCTGCTCGATCCGGTCATAGTCGAAATAAACGGGTGCCCAGGAATGGATGTGGAAGATCCCGGGGAATTTCCGGAACGGTTTCGCCTCGGACCAGGTCTCCGTATCCGCCGCGACGGGCGGGGTGAGGGCCTTTTCCTGGGCGGAGAGCTTGTCCGCCACCGGATGCGGGGCGACGGCGGCGAAGTCCACCGGCCGGTCCGCCAGGGCCGCCGTCTTGTGCAGCAGGACGCCGTCACGGGTCTGGGCGGAATACCAGAGGGTATCTCCCTGCAGGGTGAAATCCGCGGCGCCGTACGGCGTTGCGGTCAGCTGGTACAAGGTCCCGTCCGCGGCCAGGCGGTAGATCTCGCCCACGCCGGTCCGGTCGCAGTTGAACAGCAGGCCGTCGGCCGTCCCTTGCAGGTGGGCGATGGAAACGGCTTGCGGGGCGAGGAGGGTCTCCGGCACGCCGGCGCCGTCCCAGCGGGCGATGCCGCTGCCACCATTCCCGGCGATGAAACTCAGGTACAGGCGCTCATTGCTCCAGGCGGTTTCGACATACTGGACGCCGTCCGGGGCCGGGATCTGCTGCAGGCGGTTGCCGTCCCTGTCCAGCAGGACGAGGCGCGTCCCGCCTTCCACGGGATATTCCACGGCGGCGATCCGGCTGCCGTCCGGCGAGGGCGCCGGGTTGTAGAGGCGGCCGCTGCGGGTCAGGTCATGGGTCTTCCCGTTTTCCCGGTAGCGGATGCGGGAGGTGGCGGCGAGTCCCCAGCGAAGGTCCGGAACCGTCTCGCTCCAGTACAGGCGCTTTCCGTCGGTCCGCAGGTCGCCGGTGGCGGAAGAGAACGGCAGGCGGCGTTCTTTTCCTCTCTCCCGGAGGATGAGTCGGGTCGGGCGGATCTTGGAATGCTCCAGCCGGGCGAGGCTGCCGTCGAAAAAGAGCGGACTGGCCTGGACGGTATACCAGGCAGGGGCTGGGTCGAGGGCTTCGCCGGGGGTCCATGGACCACGGTTTTCGGCGGACCAGAGGTCCTGGAACGTCTGCATGATGTCCCGGAAGGCCGGCTGGAATTTCTTGCCGGAAGTCCGGCGGAAAGCCCGCTGGATGTGCCGCAGCCGCAAGGGGTGCCGGGCGGCGCCGCGCAGGTAGTCCGCCGTGAAGAGCGGTTCGTCGTACAGGTACCGGGCGCCGGCAAGGGTGAGATAGCCGAGG
>CADCRA010000098.1 GCA_902803715.1 uncultured Bacteroidia bacterium | reverse complement strand
TTGTTTTCAATACGGATCAGCGCATTTTCCAGGTTCTGGATGAACTTGTACTGACGCTGGGCCAGCTGGCTGGCCTCCTCCTTGGATAATTGCATCGCACCGTCATCTTCAACGGTCTTGAAAGACGGAGTAGTGTCCTCGATGTCGTTCGTGCCGTTGTGCATGACGATCTTCCGCAAGGTGTCATACTCCTTGCGGGCCTTGTCTAGCATTTCATTGATGATCAGCCGGAATTCCTCCAGCTCCTCATCGCTGTAACGCGTCTTGTTGTTGAGTTCTTCTGCCATAATATCTTTCACGATTAATTAGATGTTTTTCGTTATGCGGATCCGGATCGTCCCTTCATTCCATTCGACCTCGGCCGCTTCCTCCGGTGCCGGATCGGCACTGACGGAATCGATCTCGGACAATGTCTGGGACGTCACGTAATCATAATAATCATCAACAGCCTCCGAAATTTCGAAGAAATCGTTGCCGGTGGCGAAGATTTCTACGAGGACCCGGTCGGTCACTTCAAAGCCGCTGTCCTTGCGGACATTCTGGATGCGGTTGATCAACTCGCGTGCCACGCCTTCGCGCTTGAGTTCTTCGGTCACGGCGATGTCCAGGGCGAGGGTCAACTGGCCTTCCGTCGCGACGAGCCAGCCCGGCATGTCCTCGGAAGAGATCTGGTAGTCGCCCGGCTGGAGGGTCACGTCACCGCCCGGCAGGGAGAGAACGTATGCCGCACCGGCCGTCTCAGCGTCCTGGATGGCGGAAATGGCCTGCTGGTCCAACGTACCGAACGCGGCGGCGATCTCCTTCATCTGCTTGCCGTAGGCTTTGCCGAGGGTCTTGAAATTCGGCTTGATCTTCTTGGTGATCAGTCCGGCGGTATCCGTGATGAACTCCGCCTCCTTGACGTTGACTTCGTTCAGGATCAGATCCTTGACGCCTTCCAACTGGGTGCGGACCTTCTCGGAGATAACCGGGATGAGGATCTTGGCCAGCGGCTGGCGCACATTGAGCTTGCTCTTCTTGCGCAGGGCCAGGACCATGGACGTTGCCTTCTGGGCGAGGGCCATGCGCTCTTCGAGGTCCTTGTCCACCAGGGCGGCCGCCGGTTCGGGCATGAGCTCGAAATGGACGGATTCGGAGCCCGGAACGAGGTCAAGCCAGAGCTGGTCCATGTAGAACGGGGCGATCGGAGCGGCCAGGACGGCTACATCCTTCAGCACTTCGTACAGGGTCTGGTAGGCCGCCTGCTTGTCAGCACCCTTCTCGCCGCCCCAGAAACGCTTGCGGTTGAGACGGACATACCAGTTGCTGAGGTGGTCGCAGACGAATTCCTGGATCAGGCGGCCGGCCAGCGTCAGGTCATAATCTTCGTACGCGGCACGCACCTGGCCGATCAGGGTATTGAGCAGGGAGATGATCCAGCGGTCGATCTCCGGACGTTCGGCATAAGGAACCTGCGGCGCCGCCGGATCGAAGCCGTCGACGTTGGCATACAGGGCGAAGAAGGAGTAGGTGTTGTACAGGGTGCCGAAGAATTTGCGGCGCACCTCGTCGACACCGTCCTCGTCGAATTTCAGGTTGTCCCAAGGCTGGGCGTTGGTCAGCATGTACCAGCGGAGGGCATCGGCGCCGTACTTGTCGAGGGCATAGAACGGATCCACGGCATTGCCGAGGCGCTTGGACATCTTGTTGCCGTTCTTGTCGAGGACGAGACCGTTGGAGATGACGCGCTTGAACGCCGGCGTGCCGCTGACCATGGTATGGATGGCGTGCAAGGTGTAGAACCAGCCGCGGGTCTGGTCGACGCCTTCGGCGATGAAGTCGGCCGTACAGCCGAATGCCGGGCTGCCGAGGTTGCGCAGGCCTTCCTGGGCATACGGCATGGCGCCGGAATCGAACCAGACGTCGATCAGGTCGCTCTCGCGGACCATCTTCTTGCCGGAGTCGGACACCAGGAAGATGTTGTCGACATACGGGCGGTGCAGGTCGATCTTATCGTAGTTTTCCAGGCTCATGTCAGCCGGGTCGAAGCCTTTCTCCTTCAGCGGGTTGGACGGCATGATACCGGCCGCGACGGCCTTTTCGATCTCGGCATAGAGTTCCGCGACGGTCCCGATGCACTTTTCTTCCTTCGCATCTTCGGTCCGCCAGATCGGGAGCGGCGTGCCCCAGTAGCGGCTGCGGCTGAGGTTCCAGTCCTGGATGTTCTCCAGCCACTGGCCGAAACGGCCGGTACCGGTGCTGGCCGGCTTCCAGGTGATCTGCTTGTTGAGCGCGACCATCTCGTCCTTGACGGCGGAAGCCTTGATGAACCAGGAGTCCAGCGGATAATACAGCACGGGGAGGTCGGTCCGCCAGCTGTGCGGATAGCTGTGGACATGCTTCTGCATCTTGAAGAGGCGGCCGTCCGCCTTCATCATGAGGCAGAGGTCGACATCCAGCGAAGTCTCTTCCTCGCGGCCTTCGAAATATTTCACGAAACCGGACTTGACATAGCGTCCGGAGAATTCCTTGTAAGACGGATCGACCGATGTCTGCGCATAGGCGGGCTGCATGTCCTCGATCCGGAAGAAACGGCCCTGACGGTCGACCTGGGCCTGTGGATTGCCGTCCTTGTCGAGCGGCATGATCCCGACGACGCCGGCCGCCGCGGCGACCCGCTTGTCATCCGCACCGAAGGTCGGTGCGATGTGGACGATACCGGTACCGTCCTCGGTCGTGACGTAATCGCCCGGGATGACGCGGAAGGCGTCGCCGTCGGGACGGAACCACGGAATCAGCTGGTGGTAGCGGATACCCAGGAGTTCGGAGCCCTTGAAGGTCCCTTCGAGCACCCGGTACGGCACGAGCTTGTCGCCCGGCTTGTAATCCTCGAACTTGCATTCGGCGGCCTTCGGGTTGAACAGGGAGCCGACCAGCGCCTGTGCACAGACATAGACGGCCTCGGCACCGGTATACGGGTTGAAGGAACGGACGCGGACATAGTCGATGTCGGGACCGACACAGAGGCCGGTGTTGGACGGAAGGGTCCATGGCGTGGTCGTCCAGGCCAGGATGTAGACCGGGAGGGTCTCCGTTCCGTAAAGGATCTGGGATTTCTCGTCCTTGATGACCTCGAACTGGACCGTCGCCGTCGTATCGGTCACATCCTTGTAGCAGCCCGGCTGGTTGAGTTCGTGGGAACTCAGGCCGGTACCGTCGGTCGGGGAATAAGGCTGGATGGTATATCCCTTGTACAGGAGTCCCTTGTCATAAATCTTGCGGAGCAGATACCACAGGGTCTCGATGTACCGGTTGTCGTAGGTGATGTACGGATCGTTCATGTCGACCCAGTAGCCGATGCGTTCGGTCATGCCGACCCATTCGGCGGTATACTTCATGACTTCCTTGCGGCAGGTATCATTGTACTCGGCGACGGAAATCTTCGTGCCGATGTCCGCCTTGGTGATCCCGAGTTTCTTCTCGACGCCCAGTTCGACCGGGAGTCCGTGGGTATCCCAGCCGGCGCGGCGCGCCACCTTGTACCCGGTCTGGGTCTTGTAGCGGCAGATCGCGTCCTTGATGGAACGGGCCATGACATGGTGGATACCGGGCATGCCGTTGGCGGACGGCGGGCCCTCGAAGAATATGAATTCCGGTGCCCCCTCCCTGATTTCGAGCGACTTCTCGAAAGCATGCATCTTCTTCCAACGGTCCAGCACATCCGCGCCGACCTGCACCAGGTTCAATCCTTTGTACTCCTTGAACATATTTGTCACTTTTTTAGTTATCTTTGCACCGGCAATGCGGCCACAGGCCGCACGCACCAAATATCTTACAAAGATACACATTTACTTTGAATTATTCAAAGGACGCATGAATGCACTTGACATCATCCTGCTGATCTGCCTGGTCCCCGCCGTCGTGCAGGGGTTTGCGAAAGGATTCATCCACCAGCTGGTCTCGCTGGTCTCGGTCATCGCCGGGGCCTGGCTGTCCTTCCGCTTCTCCGGCCTGGTCTGCACCTGGCTGGAGCCGTACCTGGAAGTCTCCCCCGCCGTCCTCCAGGCCATCGCATTCTTCCTGATCATGCTGGTTGTCATGGCCGTCCTGGCCCTGGTCGGGAAGGCGGTCCGTTCCATCCTGAAATTCGCCATGCTCGGCTGGCTCGACAAATTGCTCGGCATGGCCTTCGCCCTGCTCAAAGCCGGACTGGCCATCGGGATCGCCGTCATTCTTTTCAACACCCTCAACACGAAACTGGAACTCGTCAAGCCCGAGGTCCTCGACCAGAGCGTCCTGTACGGCCACGTCAAGGACATCGCCTACGCCGTCTTCCCTTATTTCAAGGAATTGCTCGTCAAATAACTATGGAAAGATTCATCCTCATCGAGACATCGACCTCCCTCTGCTCCACCGCCCTGGTGGAAGACGGACAGGTTGTCTCCGTCCGCTCCTGCGAGAAAGACCACGCCGCCCATACCGCTCCCTTCGTCAAGGAAATGCTGGAAGAACGCGGCTTGCAGACAAGCGACTGCAGCGCGGTCGGCGTCAGCATGGGGCCGGGGTCCTTTACGGGCCTGCGGGTCGGCGTCAGCACCGCCAAGGGGCTTTGTTTCGGAGCCGGTCTTCCGCTCATCGCCGTCGGTTCCCTCGACACCCTTGTCTGGCAGGCCATCGACCGGGGACTCCTCCCGGAAGGCTGCACGGCGGTCGTTCCGATGATCGACGCCCGGCGGATGGAAGTCTATACGGCCGTCTTTTCTCCGGACGGGCAGCGGCGCACGGAGATTGAGCCGAAGATCGTCGAAGCCGGCGCCTATGACGAGCTGCTTGCCGGCGGTCCCGTCCTTTTCATCGGCGACGGCGCCGAAAAATGCAGCGAAGTCCTCGCCCACCCGAACGCGCATTTCATCGGATGCCGGCCGGAGGCGGCCTCCATGCTGCACCCGGCCCAGGAGGCCTGGCGGGAAAAGCGTTTCGAGGATGTCGCCTACTTCGAGCCCTTCTACCTCAAGGACTTCGTCGCCACCGTCAGCCGCAAGAAACTCTTCTGATCCCCCTGAAAATCCTTCAAAAGAATAGCCCGGAACCTGCTGGTCCCGGGCTCGTTTCTATGACAATCTCCCCTACTCTTTCTTCCGGATTTCCCCTTTCCAAAGGATTTTCCAGAGATAGAAGCCGAATGCCAGCAAAGCCGCTGTGAAGAAAAGACCATCGATGATGGCTTCTTTCCCAAAAAATAACCGGACAAGCACATTGAACAAGATCACAAACGCTGTCACAAAGAGTTGTTGCGGCTCATATCGTGGGACGATCTTCCCTCTCCAAAGCGCAGCGAAGCGGATGACGAAGATGACAAACAGGATGAATCGGCCCAGCCCCAGATTATCGGACACGGCTTCCGGAAGCGGACAAAGACGCAGCAGGATATCAAGGAACACGCCCCACTCTACAATATGGAGCTGCCAAACATCGAGACAAACCTGCTTTTCCCGTTCCTTGCGATCCGCTTCCGATAATTTCATGACCTACCAGGATGATTGTATGCAAGATATTGAATTATCTATTGAAATGCAACTAAATCGATCCGTTTTCCTTCAGCATGACCACAGACTGGTACAGGAGGTAAAAAGACATCGCTGCAAGCAAAGCGGCGAGAAGCAAGAATATGGGAGAAGTTTCCAATGCGACGATACAGAATGCGGCCAAAGCCGTATAGAGCGGGCTTTTCCACTGCGTTTCCTCAAAGGGTTGGATCTTTCCCTTATTCAGTCTAGAAACCCGGACAAGCAGGGCGATAACGACCAACGCCAGCATGATTGCCGACACGGATGCCATCCAAGTCGGTTCCGTCAGTGAGAACAACCGCTTGCACGGAATCATGAAGCATCCCCAAATAACCAGATGGACCGTTACCTGATCTCTCAAAACAATACGATCAGTTTCCATAACAAATTATATCATTCGTATTAATATGTGTTCGAATGTGAAGATAATAGATGATCCTTAAAAACGAATGTTTTCCTATCTTACAGGGCCTATCATGGCATAATTAGTAATTATTTTATAATCAATTAGTTAAGATGATGATCATTCGGACTGTAAGGGTCCGCGGCTTACACAAAATCATAATTAACTGATCTGTAATAGATTACGATTATCCGAGATCCATTGTTGTAAGAGAGTTTTTCTCCATTTGGAGGCAAAAGTCAAGTTCACCGACCGCTACTTCTCACTTTTTATTCTTATCTTCGTATGGATGAATTCCGTTAAGATAACCGCGTATGACTCTGCCGATGATGTGGCCAGCTTTCCTGAACGAGACGAACGGGTACATTTTGGTCCTGTTCGTTTTCTCCGTCCTGTTCATTTATCTTGTCATGTCTTTTTATCATCGTCTGGACAGGAAGAAGGAAGAGGAACTGCAACGTATGCAGGAACTGGCGAACAGTGTGCGCGAGCGGATGCGGGCCAAAGATGGAGAAATCGAGGCGTTGAAAGACGAGTTCGCCGCCGCCTATAAGACGCAATTCGAGACAATCGGGACCCTGATTGAACAGGCCATGGGGCCGAAAAGCGAACAACGGAAGCAGGAAGGTCTCCTCGCAGCGGCACAGCAGGCAGTCGGTAAGTTCACCGACCCGGCAAAACAAAGGGAGCGTGAGGAGAGGATCGACCGAAGGGCCGAAGGGGTCATGACCCACCTGAGGGAAGATTTCCCGAATTTCAAGGAGCAGGATTTCCAGTTGCTGAGTTTCGTCATCATCGGTTTCGACGCAACCCTAATTTCCATCATCCTCGACATCAACCCCGGAACCTTCTATACCCGTAAATCACGCCTGCGCGACCGGATTTACACTTCCGGCTCCGCACACATCGAGCAATACCGCCGCTGGATCGGTTGATCCGCCCCGCAGGCGACGGTGGGTCCTTATAAAAAAGCGATGCCCGAAATACTGTGTTTCGGGCATCGCGGATATCTTAGGATTGCAATCTTAGCGGAGATGGGCGGCGAGGAAGGAGCGGAGGGTCGCTTCGTTGCGGACGCCGGTGCTGGAGACGAGGTCGCCGTCGACCAGGAAGAAGAGGGACGGGATGCTCTGCACATTGTAGGTGGTGACGACCGGCGAGGCGGAGCCGCGGCCGTCGCAGACATTAATCCAGTCCAGTTCCTGGTTGCGGACCGTCGTGGCCCACTTGGCCTTGTCGGTATCCAGGGAGACGGCATAGATCTCGAAACCCTTGTCCTTGTAGTCGGCGTAGACCGGCTTGACGACATCCAGGTTGAACATCTTCTGCTCCGCAATCTCGGAGGCCCAGCAATCGACCATGACGACCTTTCCTTCAACCTCGCTGAGTTTCACGGTATTGCCCTTGACATCCGGCATGGCGATGTCGATATAGTTGACTTCGGCAGCATTGCGGAGCCGGTTGTCCATCTCGAGATAAGAGGTGCGGCGAGCGGCTTCCTGTTCCAGCGCCTTGACATAGCGGGATTCCGGATAAACGGTCTTGAGGCTGTCGCTGATATTGCGGAAATGGATGGCGTCGGTCGTCTGGCCGAAGACCGGCAGGGTCCCGCCGATGGACTCATAGAGCACCGGAACCACGGTCAGGGACTTGGAATTCTCAAGGACATACTTGACGCGGTCGCGGTAATAGGCGATATACTGGCGGGAAAGGTCCGCCCGGAGCACTGCCGCTTCCGGAGAAGAAGCGTCCATGTCGGCCAGCTGGGCCTGCGTAGCGGCAAACTTGTTGCCGAATTCCGCCTGGGTCCGCTCGACTTCCGCCAGGCGGTCGCACTCAGGCGAACCGGTCACGGAGTAGTTACCGAGGGTATCGGAGGTCACCTTGACCTTGTCGTCTTTCTGCAGAAGCAGGGAGGCGATGCGCTTCGCGCCGTGGAAAAGATAGATGAACTCGGGCTGGCCCTCCTTCATCTCCAGTTTGTAGGTATAGCGGCCCTGCGCATCGGTCTTGACGGTGTCAAGGACCTGGTAGCGGTTGACATCGAGCAGGGAGACGATGACATCGGAATCCGGCGCATCGGTGACGACACCTTCGATGACGGCCTTGCTGCCGCAGGAAGTAAGCAGTGCCGCAGCCAACGCGGCGCAGAGCAGTCTACAGTTTCTCATATTCTGCAAGGATTGAATCGGCGATGGTCTTCATTTCTTCCGCTTCGAGACTGAGGTGCTGCTTGCGGAAATCCAGGTCTCCCTCGGTCTGGAGCGGGACGAGGTGGATGTGGGTATGCGGGACCTCCATGCCCAGGACGGCGACACCGACCCGCTTGCAGGGAACGGCGGCTTTCAGGGCGACGGCGACCTTGCGGGCAAAGGCCCACAGGCCGGCATAGGTCAGCTCATCCAGGTGGAAGATATAATCGTCTTCGACATGCTTCGGGATGACGAGGGTATGGCCCTTGGCCAGTGGACTGATATCCAGGAAGGCGTAGTAATCCTCGTTTTCGGCGACTTTCCAGGAAGGGATTTCGCCGGCGGCGATGCGGGAGAAAATCGTGGCCATGGCTTACAGGGAAATAGCGAGAATCTTGAGTTTCAGGATGCCCTGCGGTACCTTCGCCTCGACGGTTTCACCGACTTTGTGGCCCATGAGGGCTTTGGCGATCGGGGTCGTGGCAGCCAGCTTGCCGTGGGTGAAGTCGGCTTCGGTCTCGCCGACGATGGTGTATTCCATGGTCATCTTGTTGGCCAGGTTCTGGAACTTGACGCGGGTCAGCATCTGGACCGTGTCGGTATTGACCTGGGACTCGTCGATGACCTTCGCGTTGGCGACCATGTCCTTAAGCTTGGCGATCTTAATCTCCAGCAAGGCCTGGGCGTCGCGGGCGGCGTCATATTCGGCATTCTCGCTGAGGTCGCCTTTCTCGCGGGCTTCCGCGATGGCGGCGGAAATGACCGGGCGCCGGGCCAGCGCATCCGCCAGATCCTTCTTGAGTTTGTCAAGACCCTCTTGGGTCATATAATGGATATCTGCCATTTGGTTAACAGTTTTGATCAAACATAATTAAAAAGGAGTCCTGCCCGATTGACAGAACCCTTTTTCGCTTGCAAATATAAACATTTTTTCGGGATTCACGGCCGAAAAAACGAAAAACCCTCATTCATCGAACTTGGGCTTGAGGATTTCCGCATAGATGATCATCTTTTCCGGGTCGATCTCCAACGGTTCGGCTTCAGGCTCGGAGACGACCGGGACGGACGGATGCGGCAGCACGCACTCCCCCTCGGAAGCAGGGACGGAATCCAGGGCCCGCCGGGAGGCCGGCTCGGACAGCCGGGCCTCGGAAGGAAGCGGTTTGGAGACCGATCGACGCACGGCAGGCTGGACCGGTTCGGCAGCGGCCGGTGCCGAAGGACGCGGCGCCTGTTTCGCCGCTTTCTTCAGTCGCTTCTCGATCATCGCCGGCACGACGGCCATGGCGATGATGAAAACGGTCCATATGATTCCGACGGGATCCATGTTCCAAAGATAAGCAATCCGGAGGAAAATACCAATACTCAGGACCGGACCGCTTCCCGGTATTCGGCGGCAGTCATGCCCATCTCTTTCTTGAAATAGCGCTGGAACACGCTCAGGGATGTAAACCCGGCCGCCTCGCTGACGGCGGCGATCTTCAGGTAGGGATTCTCTTTCAGCAGGTTGCAGGCATACAGCAGGCGCTTGCGGTTGAGATAATCCGAGAAACTTTCGCTGTCCGGCAGATTCCGGAACAGGGTTTCCAGACGGGACTGGGGCACCGCGAGCCGCTGGGAAAGGGTTTTCAGGTTCAGGTCGCTCTGCAGGTACAGCTGTTCGGTCTCCATCATGGCGTCCAGCCGGCCGGCCAGTTCCGCATCGGAGATCCGGACGGCCGTCCGCTTCCGTTCTTCCTGCTCGACGGCCTCGTCCTTGAGGCGCGCGACTTCCTGGCGATAGGCGTCCATCTGTTCCAGGTTCCGAACCAGCTGGCGGTTCTTCCCGGACAGTTCCCGGGAGTACTTGATCACCATGAACAGCAGGATGCAGACGACCAACAGGGCCAGGATGGCGGCGAGGGCGATCATCAGGTTGCGACGGGCCTCGGCATCTTTCCAGGCGACCGCTTCTTCCTGCTGGCGGAGGTGGTACAGGCTGATGTAGCGCGTCGCCTGCGAGAGCGGATCATCTTCCAGGGAATCCGCGGCGGAGAGGAAATCCGCCTGGGCGACCGTCAGGCTGTCCGCCTGGCCGGTCAGGGCAAGCAGCCGGGCCAGTTCCGTACTGGTCCTGGAATATTGCTGGTCCAGGTAGGAAGGGTCTCCCCCGGACGCATACAGGCGGGTCAGCAGGTCCAGGCGGAGCATGCTCGCATCGATGGCTTCGTCATACCGGCCGAGGCTGGAATAAGCATCGACCAGATACCCGTAGCAGACGGAAAGGATGTCTTTGGGATTGCGGACGCCGGCTTGCGGCTGGACCCGCAGCCAGGCGACGACTTCCTGCATCGTCGCCAGTCCTTCCGCCGGGTTGTCGGTCCGGGTCTGGACATATCCCCGGTCGAAACGGAAGACCTGTTCCATGAGCCGGTCGCCGCTTTCGCGGGCCATGCGCTCACCTTGGTCGATGGAGCGGAGTGCAGCGGGGTACATTTCCTCCGCCGAAGAAGCACGCTCGAGCAGGAGAATCCAGTTCAAGGTTCCCCATTTGTCTCCGCCCGCCGCCTCCGGACTGCTCGGAACGCTCCGGCAGGACAAGGCCAGAAACAGGCAGGACAAAACCGCCGCTACAGACAGGGTCACATTTTTCATCACGGAACAAAGTTAGCAAAAAAAGCACGGCCAGACGCACGTCAGACATACTTTTTGCCCGATTTGACGCAAAAATTAAAAAATGACCGAACAAGTCGACGGGCGGATTCGGCGGACATCGATTTTTTAATTACATTTATCAAAACCTTAACAAACGAAAAACTGTAACCAATGCGCCGCCAAAAATTCACAATTTCTTTCTAAAAAACGTTTAAAAGATTAATTTGTCAGTTTTTAGGGGAATAATTATTCATTTTGAAATCTAGTTTTTTCTTCCCAACATTGCATCCCGCGCGAAATAAAAAAGTTGAATCAAATATCTTAACCAATCCTAAAAAACAACCCAACATGCCAATCAGCAAAAGATTCTGTTCCGTACAGTCCCTGCTGGCTGTCCTTCTCCTCCTCTGGAGCGGCATCGTGTCCGCCCAGTCGATGAAGACCGTCACCGGTACTGTCCTCGAAGAAGACGGTCAGCCTGCGCTCGGCGTCACCGTCATGATCAAGGGAACGACCATCGGCATGGTCACCGACCACAACGGTACCTTCTCCCTCCGCGTCCCTGACAAGCAAGGCCAGATCCTGGTCTTCTCCTGCATCGGCAAAGTCACCCAGGAGCATCCGCTCAACCGCGACAACTACCGCATCACCCTGCTGGATGACAGCGAAGAATTGATCGGAGCCGTCGTCAACACCGGTTACCAGAAACTGGACCGCCGCATGTCCGCCTCCGCCATCTCCTCGATTGCGGGCGAAGATGTCCTCCAGAACAACGCCATCTCCGTCGACAACATGCTCCAGGGCAAGATTCCGGGCCTCATGGTCCTCGGTTCCTCTTCGACCCCGGGTGCTGCCACGAAGATCCGTATCCGCGGTACCTCCACCATCTCCGGTAACCGTGAGCCGCTGTGGGTCGTCGACGGTGTCATCCTCGATGATCCGGTCAGCCTCTCCACCGAGGAACTCAACGACCTGGACAACGTCAACCTGATCGGCAACGCCATCTCCGGCCTCAACCCGATTGACATCGAATCCATCGACGTCCTGAAGGATGCGTCCGCAACCGCCATCTACGGTGTCCGCGCCGCCAACGGCGTCATTGTGGTTACGACCAAGAAGGGCCGCACCGGCACCCCGAGGGTCAACTATGCCGGTTCCGTGACCGTCACCGAACGCCCGGGCTACAACCGCCTGCAGCGGATGAATTCCCAGGAAAGGGTCGACGTCTCCCGTGAAATCGAACAGAAGGGTCTCACCTACCGCTTCGTCCCGGCCCGCGTCGGTTACGAAGGCCTGCTGTATGACCTCTATGACAAGAACATCGACTACGATACCTTCCGCGAGAAGGTCGCCGACATGGAAGTCCTCAACACGGACTGGTTCGACGCCATCTACCGCACCTCCGTCTCCCAGCGCCACAACGTCTCCATTTCCGGCGGCACCAACACCCTGAACTATTATGTCTCCGGTTCCTTCAACAAGGAAAACGCGAACGTCAAGGGCACCGGCGTCACTTCCTATAATGTCATGGCCAAGACCCAGGCCCGCTTCCGTGACAACCTGATCGGAACCTTCCAGGTCCGCGCCAATACCTCCGCGAAGGATTACCTGCACAGCAGCATCTCCCCGTACGGCTACGCCTACAACACCTCCCGCGCGATTCCGCTCTACAACGAGGACGGCAGCCTGGCTTTCTACAACAAGTCCATGGGTAACCAGAACCCGCTGACTTACAATGTCCTCCACGAGATCGCCCACTCCGGCCAGACCATCAACAACGACGGTGCCAACTTCAACGCGAACCTCGAGTGGACCGTCATCACGGGTCTCCGCCTGACCGGCACCCTCGCGATGAACATCGCCAACACCACCCAGAAGAGCTGGTTCGACGAGCAGACCTATGCCGCCGCTTCCATGCGTATGCTGCCACTCGGCGTCGAATTCCCGACGGATGATCCGACGGAACCGTTCCGCGCCTCCCAGTGCCGGCTTCCTTACGGCGGCGAACTCCGCTCCGCGGACAGCCGCAACTTCGGTTACACCGCCCGTTTCCAGACCGACTACAACAAGCTCTTCAACGGCCGCCACAACATGACCCTGGCCGCCGGTACCGAAGCGCGCTCGACCCGCTATACCGGTATCAGCACCGTCCAGTGGGGTTACCTCCCGGACCGCGGTGAGAAATTCGTCCAGATCAACCCGGCCGAATGGCCTGCTTACGGCCAGATGGTCCTCGAGAGCCCGGACGTCGTCACCAACCGCCTGTCCAACTACCTGTCCTTCTACGCCATCGCATCCTACGCCTACCGTTCCCGGTATATTATCAATGCGAATGTGCGCGCCGACGGTTCCAACAAGTTCGGCCAGGACAAGAGCACCCGCTTCCTCCCGATTTGGTCCGTTTCCGCCCGCTGGAACATCATGAACGAGCCTTTCTTCAAGGATGTCATGTGGATGAACGAACTGGCACTCCGTACCTCCTACGGTATCCAGGGGAACGTCTCCGACGACCAGACCCCGAACATGATCATCAAGATGGGCGGCCTGGACCCGTTCTCCGGCGACTACATCAGCACCATCTCCAAGCTCCCGAACCGTTTCCTGAAATGGGAGAAGACCAACTCGTTCGACGTCGCCCTCGACTTCTCCTTCCTGGACAACCGTCTCGGCGGTACCGTCGAATACTACTACAAGACCGGTCATGACCAGATCGTCTCCACCCCGGTCTCCCCGACCACCGGCAGCTCGACGATGAGCCTCAACGTCGGCGACATCATGAACAAGGGTTACGAGTTCATCCTCAACGCCGTTCCGGTCCGCACCAAGGACTTCCGCTGGTCCGTGTCCCTGAACTCCGCCCGGAACATCAACCGCGTCACGCGCGGCGGTGCCCAGAACGGATATACCTGGGAAGACTATGTCAACGGCCGCGCCGTCCTCAAGGGCTACGCCCTGAACTCCTTCTTCGCCTATAAGTACGCCGGCCTGAACGAGCAGGGTCTCCCGACCTTCAAGGATACGGAAGAAGGCGAAGACACCACCTTCGAGCAGATGATGGACCAGGTCTTCGACCTTGCCGGCAACCGTGTCCCGCTGATGCAGGGCGGTTTCAGCAGCAACTTCTCCTGGAAGGGCCTGACCCTCGGCCTGTTCTTCTCCTACCAGCTCGGTGCGAAGGGCCGTCTGAATTACCTCTACAGCAATTCCGGCCAGTACCTGCCGAACCCGGAGCAGAACATGTCCTCCGAATTCGTCGACCGCTGGCGTCAGCCGGGTGACGAACAGACCACCGACATTCCGGCCCTTTCGACCAACAACATGTCCTTCACGAGCCTCTTCGGCAGCCGCCGGCAGTACAAGATCGCCGACAACGGCTGGCAGATGTACAACCAGAGCGACCTGCGCGTCGTCCGCACCGACTTCCTGCGCCTGCGCTCCGCTTACCTGCGCTACAACCTTCCGCAGGACTTCTGCAAGAAACTCCGCGTCCAGTACGCCAATATCCGCTTTGAGGCTTACAACCTCTTCCTGCTGGCATCCAAGGACCTCAAGGGACAGGATCCTGAGCAGATCGGTCTCGGCAGCTTCGGCGCCACGACCCCGCCGGTTTCTTCCTTCTCCCTTTCCCTCGACCTCACCTTCTAAACTGCAACGATCATGAAAAAGATATATCTGACCCTTTTGGCCGCCGCTTCGTTGCTCGCCGCATCCTGCTCGGGATTCCTGGAGGAATACTCCCAGGACGAGATCCGTCCGAAGAAAGTCAGCGACTACAGCGAACTGATCAACGGCGAGATCTATGACAAGCAGAACAATGTCAACCATGCCGCATGGCTGGATGCCATGACCGACGACGTGGACGACCTGTTCTCCCGTCCGAGTTTCCTGGGCAACAGCGACGTCCGCGCCGCCGCCTTCGGTTACTATACCTGGCAGGCCAACCCGGAATACACCTATACGAATACCATCAGCGCCGACGGTACCTGGGCTTTCTTCTACCACCAGATCCTGACCGTCAACATGATCCTTGACGGCATCGACGAGGCGGAAGGAACGGAGGCAGACCGCCAGACCGTTATCGGCGAGGCCCTCGCCATCCGCGCCTATGCCTATTTCATGCTGGTCAACATCTACGGCGAGCCGTATGATCCCGCTACCGCTTCCTCCGCGATGGGCGTCCCGGTCAACGACCTGGTCGGTGCCGAGAACCGCAACTTCCACCGCGCCAGCGTCGCCGACATCTACGCCATCATCGTGGACGACCTGAAGAACGCCATCACCGCCCTCGAAGCCGGCGGCAACACCAACAAGATCTGGCGCTGGAACGCCCAGTCCGCCAAACTGCTGCTCGCCCGTACCTACCTCTTCATGCAGGATTGGGACAATGCGGCGAAGATGTCCACCGAGGTCATCGAGCAGACCGGCGGCGCCCTCTGGAACCTGGGCGAAGTGACCACCTCGGAATACTTCTTCTCCCGCAACAATCCGGAAGTCCTCTTCACCTACGGCTATGGCGGTTCGATGTTCACCTCGACCGGCGCCAACGGTTTCTTCCCGCCGTCCACGTCCCTGCAGGGCATCTATGAAAGCGGCGACTACCGGTACAACCGTTCCAACGGCGTCTTCATCCGCCGTACCGGCAACTTCCTGACCGGCTACAAGTTCGTGCAGCACAAGTGCTATTTCGACAACGAGACGACCGGCATCCAGGGCTACGCCCTCCGCACGGCGGAAGCGTACCTGACCCGCGCCGAGGCACTTTCCCGCACCTCGAACTTCCTCCAGGCCGTCGACGACCTCAACACCCTGCGCAGGAGCCGTTTCTCCGCGTCCGCCTACAAGGACCTGACGCTGACCGACCAGCAGGAGATCATCCAGTTCGTCCGTGACGAACGCCGCCGCGAGTTTTGCTTCGAGAAGTTCCGCTGGTTCGACCTGCGCCGCTGGGACCGCCCGAGCATCACCCATGTCTACCACACGGACTATGCGGACCAGAGCGCCGTCCTGACCTTCACCCTGGAGCAGAACGACCCGGCTTACACGATTCCGATCCCGATGGCCGTCGTCAACACCGACACGGAAATCGAACAGTACACCGGCCGTCCGGAACGCCCGGCCCAGGAAACCGAATAACCCTTACAATGCAACTCATCATGAAAAAGAATATAATGATGCTCCTTACGGCGGTCCTCGCCCTGTCCGCCTGCTACAAGGAAGCTGCGCTCGACCGCGAAGTCCACGACCCGGCCTTCACCATCGAGGACAGCAGCGAGCCGGGCAAGCACGCCATCTACGAGTTGTACAAGAACTTCGGCATCGCCACATTCTATGAGTACAACGACGTCGACTACAAATGGAATATGAATTCCTATTCCAACTACAATGCTACCCGCATCGACCCGGCTTTCCTCGAACCGGCGATGAACTACCTCGAGGATGTCTTCTTCGGACTGTATGACAACTCCTTCAAGAAGAGCTACATGCCGTTCAAGATCTATCTGGCCTCCGAACTGACCAGCGAGAGTTCCGACGAGACGACCGATGTCTACGCCACTTCCGTGCGCAGCGGCATGATCGTCGGCCGGCTGCGGGAGGATGCCCTCCCGAAGACCCCGGAGGAATACAAGGCCGCCGCAGGCGAACTCAGCGCCTCCCTCTGGGCCAACTATCTGGTCCAGAACGAGCGCCTCAGCATCCCGGACGAGTTCTACGATGTCTCCAAGGACTACTATGGCGTCAACTCCCTCTCCTCCGCCGTCGACCTGCAGGACTACATGACCGAAGGCTTCTTGGATTATGACCATACCAACTCCCTCAACAACGGCACGACGTACCTGTTCCTGCCGAAGGCGGAGATGGATATCTACCAGTATGTCCAGAAGATCACGACGACTTCCTCCGAGGAGATGCAGGCCTTCTGCAAGAAATACGACAAGATCCGCATCAAGTACAACATCCTCGTCAACGCCGTCAAGAGCGCTACGGGCGTGGATCTGCAGGCTATCGGCGACAAGGTAGCCGCCAAGTACCCCACGGAATAACACTTATACTATACCTAACAAAACATGAATCAATCCAGAAAACTGCTGATGATGGCGGCCTTTGCGGCCGCCACCCTCACCGCTTCCGCCCAGCCGGCTCTCGGAGACCTGATCCGCGCCGCAGCTGAAGACAACAAGACCGAAGAGAAAAAAGAAGAGAAGAGCAAGATCGAAGCGTATGACAAGGTCATCACGGCCGATGCTCAGACTGCTTCGGGCATCATGAAGATCCACAAGGTCAAGTCCGTTTACTACCTTGAGATCCCGGACGCCCAGATGGGCAAGCCGATGCTCCTCGCCTCCCGCGTTTCCTCGATCAGCGACAACAGCGACGTCATCGCCGGCCAGATGCCGGGCGATCCGCTCTTCTGCGAGTGGAGCCGCGACGACGAGAAGGTCTACCTGCTGGACCTGTCCCGCCAGGCTTCCGTGACCGCGACCGACGCCGTCCGCACCAGCTACGACCGCAACTACATGAAACCGGTCATGAAGGCCTTCCCGATCAAGACCTTCGGCCCGGACTCCGCCGCCGTCATCGATGTGACGAAGTTCTTCTGCGCCGATGAGAAGTACATGTCCCCGTTCATCCCGGCTTCCCCGCTGGACGCCCTGCTCGGTTCCACCCACAAGACCGGTTCCTTCAAGGCCGACATGTCCTCGATCGTGGAATTCAAGGCTTTCCCGGAGAATATCATGGTCAAGAGCCGGATGGTCTACACCGTCAGCGGCAGCCCGTTCACGGCCATCGTGACGGTCTCCATGATCCGCCTGAAGGATGAGCCGATGCGCCCGCGCCTCGCGGACAACCGCATCGGATACTTCTCCAACAGCTACATGCAGTATTCCGACAAGAAGGACGGCACGACCCGTTATACCTATATCAACCGCTGGGATCTCCAGCCGAAACCGGAAGACGTCGAACGCTACAAGCGCGGCGAACTGGTCGAACCGGCCAAGCCGATCGTCTACTACGTCGACGACGCTTTCCCCGAGAACTGGAAGAAGGCCGTCATGACCGGTATCGAGGACTGGCAGATGGCTTTCGAGGAGATCGGTTTCAAGAACGCAATCATCGCCAAGGAATTCCCGAAGGACGACCCGGACTTCGACCCGGATGACATCCGCTATTCCTGCGTCCGCTACGCCACCACCAACGTGGCCAACGCCATGGGCCCGTCCTGGGTCGACCCCCGTTCCGGCGAGATCATCCAGGGCTCCGTCTATTTCTACCATGACGTCGTGAAACTCGTCCACAACTGGCGCTTCGTCCAGACTTCGGTCATTGAGCCGGAGGCCCGCAAGGAAGTCTTCTCCGACAAGCTGATGTTCGAGATGCTCCGTTATGTCATGAGCCACGAAATCGGCCATACCCTCGGCCTGATGCACAACATGCGCGCTTCTTACGCGTATCCGGTCGACTCCCTGCGCAGCAAGACGTTCACCGACAAGTACGGCACGACCCCGTCCATCATGGACTACGCCCGCAACAACTATGTCGCCCAGCCCGGCGACGACGTGACCTGGCTCCAGCCGCCGCTGATCGGCGTCTATGACAAGTTCGCCATCAAGTGGGGTTACAAGCCGATCTTCGAGGCGAAGACCGCTGAAGAAGAAAAGCCGACCCTCCACCGCTGGATCCTCGAGACCAACAACGATCCGATGTACCGCTACGGGGCCCAGGAGGTCCTGACCAGCATGGATCCGGCCGCCCAGACCGAATCCCTCGGCGATGACGCCGTCCTCGCTTCCGACTACGGCATCCGCAACCTCAAGCGCCTGATGGAGCACCTGGTCGAATGGACCGTCAAGGAAGGCGAAGACTATTCCCGCACTTCCGAGATGTACAGCGAAGTCTATTCCCAGCTCAACCGCTACATGGGCCATGTCGAGAAATACATCGGCGGCAACTTCCTGGAGTATCCGGTCCACGGCGACGGCAAGACGGCCGCTTTCACCCCGGTTCCCAAGGCCAAGCAGAAAAAGGCGATCCACTTCGTCTTCGACCAGCTGCGCGACCTCCCGAACTGGATGCTGAATCCCGAGGTCGTCCGGCTCTTCGATCCGGCCAACGACAAGATCTACGACTACATCGGCACGCAGGTCCGCAACATGCTGAGCGAAATGCCGAAGATCGGCTACTCGGAGAAGCTCTCCGACGATCCGTATACCCAGCGTGAATACCTGCAGGATCTCTACAACGAGACTTTCGCCGGCAGCATCAAGGGCCGCAAGCTGACCCGCGCCGACCGGACGATGGAGTACTACTTCGTCTACTACCTCTTCAACCAGCTGGATTACCTGCAGTCCGGCCCGGCCGCTTCCCGCAGCCTGTCCGTCGACCTGAGCCAGGAACTTCCCTGCTACCTGATCGACCTGCAGCAGCTCTCCAAGCAGCAGCTGGGCACCAACGCCCGTGAAGCGGACATCAAGATTTCCTACAAGGAAGCCTTCTACGGCATCCTCAAGGACATCCAGTCCCTCATGAACAAGCGGGCCAAGAGCGCTTCCGGCGCAGACAAGGACCACTATAGCTACCTGGCTTTCGAAATCAACAATGCCATTGGCAAATAGTTCGTATAAACACCCATAAACAAACAATCCGGGCCGCCCGCGAGGGTCGCCCGGATTATTTTGTTCATCAGCGGCTCCGTCAGGAGAGATACGACAGGTACAATTCCTTCCTGTCTGATTCCATCTCTTTGAAATCCTTGATAATCTTGGATTTCCGGACATAGACAGACTCGACGGAATAATCCAGGAACAAAGAGATGGAGGTCGCATCGAATCCGGCGATCAGGAAACTGATCAACCAATACGTTTTTTCCTGACGCCCGGGATAATCCGAGCGGATGTGCAACATGATCCCGTCCAGGTCGCGATCCAGCAAGGATTCAAAAACCCGATGTCCCTGCTCGTCATGCAGTATCATCCGGGTCAAATCCTCCATTTTCCGCAAAAGATATTGCTCGGAATCACGGCGTTTTTCCGCAACCAACGTTTCTTCCGCCAATTTCCGGAGCGTGACAAACTGCGCCTTGTACTGCGCTACAAAGCGCGACCGGAGCGTCTCCTTCTCGGTTTCCGTTTCTGTCAGCAGCATCTTCAACTGCTCCATGATACTGTTGATCCGCTCGATTTCTGCCAGATAGCGGTTCTTCTGACGGGAATGGAGGGACCATGCTGCCAGGATAAACAACACGAACGCAAAAAATCCCAGTGTCAGCACCTTCCGCTGGTTCTCGATTTTGTCAGAAGACTCTTCGTTCCTTTTGTATTCATACGACCGCATCAGATCCGATGAATGCTCCTGACGTTGGTTCATCATCGAAAGGGAGCGCACCAGGTTCTTGTAATGAAGGACTGCACTGTCCGCATTTCCATCCCACAAATCCATCCATGCAAGCGTTTCCTCCGCCTCACTGCGCCTGGCATACTCGTCCCGAACCGGAACGGCATCCCGGCACCGCTTAAAAACATGCATCGCGGAATCTCGTTGTCCCGAACCGTACAACGCCTTCGCAAAAGAGAAGGACTCAAGATAACCCTCCTTTTCAAACAAGTCCCGAAACAACGCCAGCGCTTCATCCGGCGCCGGAGGCTCCGACTCGAGGAGATAACGGATCCGGTCCAGCAACATCGGCAAGTAGTACGACGGATTCCCGGGATCAGACGTAATGGAACGGTACAAGGAGTCATACCGTTCCTTGTCACCGGACTCCCGTGCAGCGCGTGCAGAAAAAAAGGGGGAACGGCTTCCGGACAAGAGATGCGATATCGCGGGATGCTGGAGCCGAAGGTACTGGAACTCATAGACGGACTGCAGCAATGCCCGGTCTCCGGACTGTTCCGCCATTGTCCTGGCCTGCTGATAATAACGGCTGGACGCGATATAATCATCCCCGTCCAGCGCTTTCATGCTTTGGTCCAGAAGGACTGCCACTTCCTGTCCCATGTCAGAAGACGACCTGTCTGCATGGCAACCAGACAGTAAACTCATAAGGACCATAAGTCCTGAGGCAATAGTTTGACAACGGAACATCGAGATGAATCCTTTACAGGGTATTCCCTATTCCGACGGACGCCCATGAAGAGGTTCCATCCGGGCATCTTCCTGCCGGACTGAGCGAGCCTCCTGTCTTTCGATCGCCTGCTCCAAGACCTCAACGAGATGACGACGGCCTTCGGCCCTTTCCGGGTCATCATTGTGCTCTTTCAGATATTTCACGATGGCTTTCCGGGCCGCCAGGCGATCCATATCTTGTTTTGTGGATACTTCTCCCGTCGTCACCTGAAGACTGGCGTCCAGGATCCGTTCCGGAGAGTGGGAGATGACATCCTTGGGGACATCCGCCTCAACGGCTACATGACAACTTGCGAAGAAAAAAGGAATGATTGCAAGCCAGGAAAAAACAAAAGACCGTACCATGATTCTGCGTGTTTTTGTGTTTATGCAAAGGTAGGCTTTTTCATGCAGAGAGAGGAAAAAACGTCCCCGGAATTCCTTAATGTCCACCCAAGGACAAAAACACGTTATATCCTCTGAATCAATCACTTACAATTCAACAAAGAAAAAAGGCCTTAACCGGCCCATTTCTACCGCCCGAGACAGCGGTCGCGGTCGGCGGAAAGCTGGGCGCCGAGCGCCTCCAGGGAGTCGAACCGGCGCTCGTCGCGGATCTTCTCCAGGAAGGTGATGCGGATGTCCAGGCCATAGATATCCTGGTCGAACCCGAAGATATGGGTCTCGACCGTCTTGGCGTTGCCGGTTCCGACGGTCGGACGGACGCCGATGTTGCACATGCCCTCGAACCGCTCCCCCAGCGTCTCGACTGCGACATGGTAGACCCCGTTGCCGGGGATCAGTTTCAAAGGTTCATACAGCTGCATGTTCGCGGTCGGGAAGCCGATCGTCCGGCCGAGTCGGTTGCCGGCGACGACAACGCCGTGGAGGCTGTAGCCGTAGCCCAGCATCTCCCGCGCCAGGGCGATGTTCCCGTCTTCGAGAGCGCGGCGGATCTTGGTCGAAGAAACCGTCAGGCCGTCGGGCAGGTCCAGCCGCTCGGCCCGGATGACCTCCAATCCGAGACTTTCCGCAACGGCAGCGATCTGGTCGGGCGAGCCGGCATCATGGCCCATCCGGTTG
>CADCRA010000097.1 GCA_902803715.1 uncultured Bacteroidia bacterium | reverse complement strand
CAGGTACAGTTCGCCGAGATAGCCTTCCACTTCCTGGAGGGCGCCGTTGGCGCGGTCCACCAGGGCCTGCGCGGCTTCCTTGTCTTCGGCGCGGGCGCCGGCGACGGCCATGTCATACTGGCTCTTGGCGGCGTTCGCCTGGGCGACGGAAGCATCGTACCGGGCTTTCGTCTCGTCGTATTTCTGGGCGGAAATGACCTTCTGGTCATACAGTTTCTGGACGCGCTCAAACGATTTCTTCATGACGTCCTGCTGCACGAGCGCCTGCTGCCAGAGTTCATAGGCACCAGTGATCTGCTCGCGGCGGGCGCCGTTCTGGGCCATGCGGTTCTGGGCCTTGGCGGCTGCGACTGCACCCTGAGCCTGGGCGAGTTTCGCCCGGACTTCCGGCGAGTCGATGAAGACGACCGTGTCGCCTTTGTGGACCATCTGGCCTTCGCGGACATAGAGTTCTTCCACGCGGCCCGGAACCTTGCCGGATACCCGGTATTCGCTGGCTTCGACTTCGCCCTGGATGATCAGCGGTTTCGGTTTGGAGACGAACCAGCCGATGACGGCGATGAGGATGATGATGGCGAGAAGGGCGATGACGCCGACCACCAGATTGTAGTTTTTCTTTTCCTGTGTCATATCTTGTATTCTTTTATTATTCTGCGTGATAATTTCCTTCGGCTTTTTCCAGGTTGACCTGGGTCATCTGGCGTTCGATGCCGGCATCGATCAGTTCGGAATGGGCTTGGAGCCAGGCTGTCTGCGCGGCGAGGACGGTGTTCGTCTCGATGACGCCGGCCTCGAATCCGAGGGTGGCGGTGCGCAGGTTCTCTTCCGCATGGGCGAGGTTGTTCTCAGCCATGGCGACTTTCTCGCCGGCCTCGGTCAGCTGCTGGCGGTTCTGGGTCACCTGCAGGCGGATGAGATCCTCTGCCTCGGCCAGCTGGCTGCGGTACAGGTTCGCTTCGGCGCGGGCCTTGCGCGTCTTCTGGAGCGCCTCACCGCCGTGGAAAATCGGCACGTTGACGAGTACGCCGGCGGAGAACATGCCGCCGTTCCAGCTGTTGCTCAGACCGTTGAAAGCGTTGGGGTTCGTGACCATGTAATTGGCGACGAGGGCGACGGTCGGAAGCATGTCCGCCCGCGCGACGTCGGCTTTCTTGTCATAGATCTTCGTGGCAAGGCCCAGGCTGCGGGTCTCCGGACGGTCAGACAGGATGGCTTCGAAGTCTTTTTCGGGTTCCTGCTCCGGGGCGGGGATGAAGTCCTGTCCTTCGTCGGCCAGCCGGATGTTGCTGTCGAGCGGCAGACCGATTTCCTTGCAGAGCAGCATCTTCGCCAGGGTCAGTCCGTTCTCGGCTTTCGTCAGGAGCATGTCCGCTTCATTGGCCTTGACCTTGATCTGGAGGGCATCGGACTGGGTGGAGACTCCTTCGCGGACCGCTACGTCGACATCGTGCTCCAACTGGTGCAGCAGGCCGGCATACGACTGGGCCAGGTCCCGTTTGGCGGCGACGCTGACAATCTGCCAGTAGGCCTGGTCGATGCCGACGAGGACTTCGGCGTACTGCTGGTCATAGCGGCTGCGGGCGAGGTCTTCGGCCAGCCGGGCGATCTGGTTGGAATAGACGATCTTGCCGCCGGCGAAGACCGGCTGCTGCAGGGTCACGGCGCCGAGCATGACATGCTCGAGGTCCGGATGCAGGGCATTGTCGATCTCCTGGCCGATGCTATTGATTGCAGCGGACATGTCCGGCAAGGTCATGCCGGAGAAATCCATCTGTCCGAGCATGCCCAGCACGGTCTGCCACATCGGGCTGCCCATGTATTCCATGGCCAGCGCCGGGTTGCTCTGGATTGCCGTCTGGAGCTGGGCCATCGCACCAGTCATCTTCCCGGCAATCTGCGAGGTGACGCCGCCGGCCACGCCTTCGAGCGTCCCCTGCATGAGCGTTCCCATTCCGGTCAGTTTCGCGGACTGGGCATCGCTGATCAGGGCGATGTTGCGGTTGTTATATAGATAGGAACCGGTGGCGCTGATGTTCGGCAGGTAGTTGGCGAAGGCGGTCTTCCGGTCGTAGCCGGCCATTTCCACCTGGGTCCGGGCCTGCTCAAGGCCCCGGTTGTGCTCGACCGCCATCCGGCGGCATTCATCGAGCGTGAGGGTCTGCTGGGCGGCCATCCCGAAGGAAAGCAAGGTCAGCAGTGCGGTCGTTGTCAGTATTTTTTTCATTTCGATCATGTTGTTTCGACTTTTCGTGCAGGATGGGGTCTATGCAAAAAGGTTGCCTATTTGATACCTATTTTGGGAGATTAAGGGCGTCTTTATTGTCATTTGGTCGAATTTTGCGAAAAATTGCAATAATTGTATTATGTTTGTCCAAGGTTGAAACGTTATAGGACTCTCGTCCTTTTGACAGTACGACTGACAAACAGGCACAATCATGGAAGAGACAATGCAGACTTTTGACATCCGGAAGTTCATGAAACTGTTCCCCGGAGTCTATGACGCCCAGTTGGGCAATGATTTTTTCATCGCGGATATCCGGCATCTCACCTCGATGGACGCCTTGCGCTATCCCTGCCGTTTCGACGGGTATGTCGCGATCTTCTGCCTGCAGGGCGACCTGGACCTGGACATCAACCTCCATACGTTCCACCTGCAGGAGAACTCGCTGCTGGTCTGCATCCCGGGACATATTGTCCGGGTGGCCCGCCTGGGCGAGGGAGCGGAACCCCATTTCATCGTGGTCGCCATGTCCCAGGAATTCATGAGCGGCATCCATATCGATTTCAACCGGCTCTTCAATGAAGGGATCACCCTGCTGGACAACCCCGGCGTGACCCTGGACGGCGAAGAACTGAAGATCTGCCGGAATTACCTGTCCCTGGCCATCGAGGTGCTCGGGCTGGATTTCCCGATGCGGAAGGAAGCTTTGAGTTCCCTGATCTCCTCCTGTTTCTATGTCCTGGGTTCCGTGATCAGCCGGAAACTCTCCGAGGCCCGGAAGTCGTCGCCGAAGGCCCCCTCCATGCGTGCCCGGATGGTGTTCGAACAATTCATCCATCTGGTGACGGAACACCACTCTTCGCAGCGGAACATGGCCTTTTACGCCGAGCGGCTCTGCCTGACCCCGAAGTACCTGTCCAAACTGGTCAAGCAGGTCAGCGGCCGGAGCGCGCCGGACTGGATCGATTCCTTTGTCATCCTCGAGGCGAAGAACATGCTGAAATATTCCGACGCGACGATCAAGGAAATCGTCTTCCACCTGCATTTCCCCAACCAGAGCGTCTTTTATAAATTTTTCAAGGCCCATACGGGGATGACCCCGTCCGAATACAGGAACAGCTGACATGATCCCGCTATCTTCTCCCTTTACGATTTTCCAGCTGGACACGGTCGGCTACAAGGAGTCGCCGCCGATTCCGGCCCGGGCCTTCGACGGATGGTCCTGGTTCTACCTGATTTCCGGCGAAGTCCTGACCGAAGTCGCCGGAACGGCCTTTCTGGTCCATAACCACGAATTCCTGCTGGTGCCGCCGGGCGTCCCGTTCCGGGTGGACTGGTACCGGAGCAGCATCGGGTATGCCGGCGGGTTTGAGGAAGGGATCCTGAAAGACCGGAGTTACCGGGTCCTGCAGGCGGCCCTGCCGGTCCGGATCCGTTTCCGTGCAGAGGATGAGGGCTTCTTCGATGAATTGCTGCTCAAGTTATACCGGGACCGCAGCGACCGGGCGGTCGTCACGGCCTGTCTGGACATCCTGCTCCAGCAGGCGGACCGGGACCGGCCTGCGGAACAGGAAAACAGCCTCAGCAACCGTTTCCTGGATGCGGTCTTCGACCGGAACCGCGTCGTCGGCCTGGTTTCTTCCTATGCGGCGGAACTCGGCGTCACGGCCAACCATCTCAACCGGAGCGTCAAGGCGCATACCGGACGGACCGCCCAGGAGTGGATCGACATTTCCCGGATGAGCCTGGCCCGGGAACTCCTCCGCCGGCAGGATATCCCGATCATCGATGTTTCGGTGCGGGTCGGCCTGGACGACCAGTCGTACTTCTCCCGGTTCTTCCGCAAACACGAGGGGATGACGCCGATGCAGTATAGGAATAAAAAATCCTAAAATTAATCAGATTGTCCTAAAAGCGGGGGTTGGAATTCACTACTTTTGTGCCGTGGATTTGTTGACAGTCATCTTGTCCGCGGCAGTGACCTTTTTCCCGGGTCCCGAAGTGCCGGAGAAAGGGGTGTACGATACGCTTTCGGCCGCCTCTGTCGCTTCTTCCGTGAAATTCGCGGTCCGTCCGGAACGGCTGGCGTCACCTTCCACATCGGCCTTTGTATATGAGATGGAGCAGAGAGGCCTGGGTTCGCCCCGGGACCTCTCTGCCATCGTTCCGAACCTGCATGTTCCGGATTACGGCTCTTCCATGACCTCTTCGGTCTACCTGCGCGGCTTCGGTTCCCGGATCGACAATCCCGTGCTCGGCCTGTACATCGACGATATTCCCATCCTTGACAAGAACAACTACGATTTCGATTTCCTGGACATCCGCCGGGCCGATTTGCTGCGCGGGCCGCAGGGGACCCTCTTCGGCCGCAACGCCATGACCGGTGTCCTGCATCTGGCCACGCTGGGACCGTCTTCGTTCCGCGGCGGCCGGGCCTCCCTTTCCTATGGAAGCGGCCGGACGTTCACCGCGCGGGGCTCCTGGTATGGAGAACACGTAGGCGTAGCGGCGGGATACCGCCATACCGGCGGATTCTATACGAACACGTTCGACGGCCGGGCCTGCGATCCTTCCGACGCGGCCTCTTTCCGCCTGCGTCACAAGCGGACGCTCCCTTCCGGCGTCCGGATGGATCAGAACCTGACCGTGTCCTGGCTGGAGCAGGGCGGGTGGCCCTACCGGCAGTTCGTGGATGGCGAACTGCTTCCGGTCGACTACAACGACAAGGCGGCTTACCGCCGGGTCTCCGTCCTGGCCGGAAACAAACTGACCTGGGAGCGGGAGACATATACCCTGTACAGCGTCACCAGCCTGCAGGGGCTCTTCGACCGGATGGACCTGGACCAGGATTTCACCCGGGCTTCGATGTTCACGCTGACCCAGCGCCAGCGCCAGGGTGCCTTGACGCAGGAGGTTGTCTTCAAGCCGGTTTCCAAGGTCTCCTGGTGGGACAGCCAGAGCGGCGTCTTCGCCTTTGTCCGCTACAATGCCATGCATGCGCCGGTCGATTTCAAGCCGGACGGCATCCGGACCCTCATCCTGGACAATGCCAATGCCCACATCCCCGAATTCTTCGGCAAGCTTTCGTTCGAGGAGGAGCATTTTGTCATCGGGAGCGACTTCGGGCTGGCTTCCTGGAACGCCGCGCTCTACCATGAATCCTATTTTACCTTCGGCCGCTGGCTGCTGACGGCGGGCCTGCGGATCGACCATGAAGGCCATTTCATGTCCTACGACAGCCGGTCGCTTGTGCACTACAGACTGACGGTCATGCCGGCTTACCGCGCGTATGAAACCGTCTATGCCGGCGATAAGAGCAACTTGTATTTCCAGGTCCTGCCGAAGATTTCCGCCTTGTACGATGCAGGGGACGGCCAGGTCTACCTAACGCTTTCCAAGGGCTACAAGGCCGGCGGCTTCAATACCCAGATCTTCTCGGATCTTCTTCAGAATGAGATGATGAACGGGATGATGGCGGACATGGGCGTCCATCTGGACGGTGCGACGCAGAGCCGGGCGGATAATACCTCCTACAAGCCTGAGACCAGCCTGAACGCCGAGATCGGCGGGCGGTGGCATCATGGCGGATTCTCCTCCCAGCTCGCGCTTTTCTATATTGCCTGCCGGAACCAGCAGATTACGGTGTTCCCGCCCGGGAAAAGCACCGGACGCATGATGGCCAACGCCGGCCGGTCCGAGTCTTACGGAGCGGAGGCGGAAGTTTCCTATGTCCATGGCGGTCTTCGTCTGGACGGGGCCTGGGGGTCTGCCCATGCCGTGTTCAAGACCTATTCCGACGGCCATGCCGATTATGCGGGCTGCCGGATTCCGTATGCGCCCGAGCATACCCTGTCCCTGCGTGCGGCTTATCGTTTCACCTTTGCGGACGGACCGCTCCGCAGCCTGACGGCCGGGGTCTCGGGCAGCGGCGTCGGCCGGATCTGGTGGAACGAGGACAACTCGCTGAGCCAGCCTTTTTATCTGCTGGCCGCTGCGGACCTGACCCTCTCATTCGAAGATTTCGATCTGTTCGTTGTTGGGAACAACCTGACGGACAGGGAATTCGATACGTTTTATTTCAAGTCTGTCGGCCATTCTTTCTTTCAGCGGGGCAAGCCCCGCCGGGTGGAAGCCGGCCTTCGTCTGACATTTTAAATTGTGTTGTATATGAAAAAGTTAATGCTTGTTCTGGCAGCCGCCGCGCTGCTTTTCTCCTGCTCGAAGGACCCGAAAGAGGAGGTTCCTTCCGGCCAGTTTGATTACATGGGGACGATGGAAGTCATTTACTTCGATGTAAACTATCCGTCTCCGGAGACCGTGTTTACGGTCATGTATGACCAGGAAGCCGGCAAGGCCGAATTGCTGCTCCATCAGGTCAAGTTCGTGCCGATGATGCCGGTGACCCTGGACATCCTGGTACCGGATATCACGGCCAAGGCTTCGGACGGAAAAGTGGTCCTGACCGGGAATGAGATCATTCCGTTGACCTATCCCGCCAGGATCGAGTATGACCGTTACATGGTGACGGACTTGACCGGCACGATCGACGGGGATAAACTGACCCTTTCCCTGAAATTCGGGGATTACCCGACGACCTTTGAGGGGACCTTGGTTGAGTAGGCCGGAAAAGTCCCAAAACAAGGGATAAAACGGCTCGTTCCAGTCAGTTAACGGGCCGTTTTTATTACAAATCAGAAGCGGGGGATTGTAAGAATTAAAACATTTTAAACATTTGATTTAACATGTATGACAAAATATTCCTTAAAAATTGTAAGAAAAATTTGGACAAAACGATTTAAAGCCGTACCTTTGCACTCGGACATTCGAAAAGTTTTTTTCATGTCTATTTGTTAAGTTCGTTTTATATACGGGCCGGAGTTTTGGGGAAAGCTCCGGCCTATCTTTTTATGTCCGCCCCGCAGCCTCATGTTCCCCCCATGTTTGAAACGATTGAATATTTTTCGGTCCGGCGGAGGATGTTATCCATTTTTTTTATAAATTTGTACAATCGCGGTTTATGAACTGCGCTATTGTGCCCCGACAATATCTTAATTAATACATAAAACGTTATGGCAAAGAAAAACTCCAATCTCGTGGCCATCATCACGATGTTCTTCCTCTTCGCGATGATTGCATTCGTAACCAACATGGCTGCCCCTGTCGGCAACATCTGGACAATGGACGATGCTGTAGGAAACAATCCTGCGCTCGGTTTCATGGGTAACTTCATGAACTTCCTGGCTTACCTCTTCATGGGTATCCCCGCCGGAAACATGCTGACCAAGGTCGGCTACAAGAAGACGGCGCTGATCGCCATCGCGGTCGGAATCGTGGGCTTGGTGATCCAGTACTTCTCCGGTTTCAGCTCCGGTGTTCCCGGCTTCGCCATCTACCTGCTGGGCGCGTTCGTCTGCGGTCTTTGCGTCTGTATGCTGAATACGGTCGTCAACCCGATGCTGAACCTCATCGGCGGCGGCGGAACGAAGGGCAACCAGCTGCTCCAGCTCGGCGGCGCCTGCAACTCCTTCGCCGGAACCATTGCTCCGATCATGGTCGGTGCTTATGTCGGTGCCATCACCAAGAGCACGACGATCGCTGAGGTCAGCCCGATGCTGTTTGGCGCCATCGCCATCTTCGTCGTCGCCTTCATCGTCATCTACTTCGCCAAGATCGAGGAACCTCATCAGCAGAAGGTCCAGGCCGCTTCCGTGAAGGCTGAGCACAGCCCTTGGAGTTTCCGCCATTTCGTCCTCGGCGCCATCGCGATCTTCTGCTATGTCGGCATGGAGGTCGGTATCCCGAACACCTTCGGTAACTTCCTCGGCAAGGAAGCGAACTTCAACCTGTTCGATCCTTCGAATTCCGCCAACGCAGCCGCTATCATCGGCGGTATGACCGGTCTGTACTGGCTGCTCATGCTGGTCGGCCGTCTGACTTCCGGCTTCATCAGCGGCAAGATTTCCAGCCGTGCGCAGCTGCTCACCGTTTCCTGCGTCGGTATCGTCCTGGTCGTCATCTCCATGATCGTCCCCGCCGGCACCGGTGTCTCCATGGTCGGTTTCAGCAACGGCTCCTTCGCGATTAACAACGTGCCGCTCTTCACCGTGTTCCTCGTGCTGATGGGTCTCTGCACCTCCATCATGTGGGGTTGCATCTTCAACCTGGCAACCGAGGGCCTGGGCAAGTATACGGAGAAGGCTTCCGGTATCTTCATGATGATGGTCGTCGGCGGCGGTATCCTGCCTCTGATCCAGAACTCCATCGTCGGTACCACGATCGGCTCGCTGCGCGTCAGCTATGTGATCGTCCTCGCCGTGCTCGTTTACATGATTTTCTACGCCCTCTTCGGCAGCAAGAATGTCAACAAGGACATTCCCGTGGAATAATCCCGGACTGAATAAGAACTTTTTAAACTGACTTGCAAATTATGGCACAAGAACTTGTCATTGGAATTGACGTAGGTGGACAGACCACCAAATGCGGCGTCGTCGACGCCCGCGGCACCGTCCTTGCACAGACTGTGATCCGCTCCGACACCCACACCGCTGTCGAACCTTTCATCGCCGACCTGGCGGAAGCCCTGAAACGCATTATCGTGGAAGCGAAGGCGGAAGGCCTCATCCGCGGTATCGGCGTCGGCGCCCCGAACGGCAACTATTATACCGGCAACATCGAGAATGCGGTCAACCTGACCTGGGGCGGCACGCGCGTCATCGAATTCGCGAAGCTTCTCTCCGAGGCCATGAACGGCATTCCGGTTTCCCTGACCAATGATGCCAATGCCGCCGCCATGGGTGAAATGACCTACGGCGCAGCCCGCGGTATGAAGAACTTCATCATGATCACCCTCGGCACCGGTGTCGGTTCCGGTATCGTCATCGACGGCAAGATGGTCTATGGCCATGACGGTTTCGCCGGCGAGCTCGGCCATACCTGCGCCGTCCGCCACAACGGCCGTCCCTGCAACTGCGGCAAGACCGGTTGCCTCGAGACCTACTGCTCCGCCATCGGCATGGCCCGTACGGCCCGCGAGTGGCTGGAGATGAGCGACGAGCCGTCCATGCTTCGCAGCCTGGACAAGATTACCTCCAAGGACATCTACGATGCTGCCAAGGAAGGTGACGCCCTCTCGCTCAAGCTCTTCGACTACACCGGCCGCATCCTCGGCGAGAAACTGGCTGACTTCATCGAGTTCTCCGCTCCGGAGGCGATCGTCCTCTTCGGCGGTCTCGCCCGCAGCAAGGAATTCCTCACCGAGCCGATCACCAAGGCGATGAACGAGAATGTCCTCCCGCTCTGGCGCGGCAAGGTCAAACTGGTCTACTCCCAGCTCAAGGAATCCGACGCCGCCATCCTCGGCGCCTCCGCCCTCGCCTGGGAACTGTAAAAGTCCCCTTGAAAATGAAACCGCAGGTTGCCTGAAGCGACCTGCGGTTTCTTATTGTGCTCTATTTGAAATCGGGGAAGGGCTCGTCGGAGAAGACGGCGTAGGCGGGCGCCCGCATGTTGTACGTGCTGCTCATGACGGAGCCATAGGCGCCGCCGCTGCGCAGGGCGACCAGGTCGCCGCGGCGGGTCAGCGGCAGGGTGCGGTCCTCGGCAAAGACATCGGTGGATTCGCAGACCGGTCCGACGACGTCGTACAGCCGCAGTTCGTCGGACTTGTACGTCAGGTTTTCGATCTTGTGGTAGGCGCCGTAGAGGGCGGGGCGCAGCAGGTCGTTCATCCCGGCGTCCAGGATGACGAAACTCTTCCGTTCGCCTTCCTTGACGAAAATGACGCGCGCGACCAGTGAGGCGCACTGGGCGACCAGGGCCCGGCCCGGCTCGACATGGATCTGCTGGTCCGGCCGGTGGCGCAGGTGCTCGGTCAGGGTCTGGAACCACAGGCCGAACTCCGGAACGGCATGGCTGTCGGGGTTGTAGTAATCGACGCCCAGGCCGCCGCCGAGATCGATGTTGTCGACCCGCAGTCCATGGTCTTCAAAGTAGGCGACGATGCCGTTGGCGCTGATGCATTCGTTCGTGAAGACATTCTCCACGTCCGTGATCTGCGACCCGATATGGAAATGCAGGCCTTTGAAATGCAGGTTCCGGCTGCTCTTGACCAGGTCGATGACCTGGTCCATGTCCTTTTTCGGAATGCCGAACTTGTCCATCTCCAGGCCGGTCGTGATGAACCGGTGGGTGTGGGCGTCGACATCCGGGTTGATCCGGACGGATACGTTGGCTTTCAGTCCCATCTCCCCGGCCAGCCGGTCCAGGGTCTGGAGTTCTTCCAGGGACTCGCTGTTGAACGAACCGATGCCGGCGCGCAGGGCGTCGGAGAGTTCCCGGTCCGTCTTGCCGACACCGGCGAAGACGATCTTTTCCGGAGCGAATCCGTGCTCCATGGCATAGAGGACTTCATTGCCGCTGACACAGTCGGCCCCGAGGCCGGCCGCGGCGATGTAGTCGACCAGGCGAGGCTCCGCGTTGGCCTTGATGGAATAGTGCACGATGACCCCGTACTCCTGCGACAGGGCCGCCACCGTGTCGATGGTCCGGCGGAACAGGTCCATGTCGTAGTACCAGAACGGAGTGGGCACCTTGCGCAGGTCCGGAACGTTCTTGAGCTTAAGCATGATTTTCAAAGAGATATTGGTGGATCAGTCGGACCGTCTCCTTGCAGATGCTGCGGTCCACGACCAGGCTCAGGTTGATGAACGTAGCGCCCTGGGAGATCATGTGGATGCCGTTGGGCCCGAGGGCCTTGGACAGGGCGGCGAAAAGTCCCGCCTCCGCGTGGAGGTTCTTGCCGATGACGGAGATCTGCGACTTGTCGCGGTCCACGGTGACGTCGGCGAATTCGGAGAGTTCGGCCACGACGGCGGAGAGATCGGTGCCTCCGTCGACGGTCACGGAAATATTGGCCTCGGAGGTGCTGATCATGTCGACGGGAACCTTGTGGTCACTGAAGACGCCGAAGACCTTCGACAGGAAGCCGGAAGCCCCGAGCATCTTGGTCGAGAAGATGTTGATGACCTGGATGTTCTCCTTGCTGGATACGGCCTTGATGCCGTCCGGGATGCGCTCGGAGCCGAAGACGCCGGTGCCCTTGCTGTCCGGATGGGTCGAATCGAGGACGTAGATCGGAATGCCGAGACGGACCGCCGGCTCGATGGTCATCGGATGGAGGACCTTGGCGCCGAAGTGGGCCATTTCCGCCGCTTCCTCGAAGGCGATTTCCCGGAGGGTGACCGGATGCTCCACGACGCGGGGATCTGCGGTCATGACCCCGTCGACATCGGTCCAGATCTGGACCTCTTCCGCCTGCAGGGCCATGCCGAGCAGGGAAGCGGTATAGTCGGAACCGCCGCGGCCCAGAACGGTGGTCGAACCGTCCCTGGCAGAGGAAACGAAACCCTGGGTGATGACGGCTTCGACGTTGCGGTAGGCCTTTTCGATCTCGGCGGGCACGGCGGCGCAGATGGCCTTCTTGTCCGGCTCTCCCTTGAGGTAGTCGTCATCCGTGATGATCAGTTTCTTCGCATCGACCAGGTTCGTCCGGATGCCCCGGGCGTTCATGGCGTAGCAGATCAGGGTGGAGGAGAGGACTTCGCCGCGGGAAATGATCCGCGCGCGGCTCTTCGGCGTCAGGTCGCCGACCACGCAGACGGCGTGGACGAACGCGTCGAGTTCCTGGCAGAGGGCGTCTACCTTGGTATAGGCCTCGTCGAGGAATTCCGTGCCGGAGAGGAGTTCTTCCGCCAGGCCGAGGTGGCGTTCGCGGAGGGCCTCGATATGTTCCTTGGCCTGTTCCGTATGGCGTGCGGCCGCTTCGTCACAGATCTTGTAGAGGAGATCGGTGACCTTGGAAAGGGCGGATACGACGACAACGGGCTTCCGCTCCAGGCGGGCGCGTACGATTTCTATTACACGGGAGATGGCGGCTTCGTTCTGTACGGAGGTACCGCCGAATTTCATGATAATCATCTGCTGTCAAGTTCGTTCGTGTGCAAAGATACGAATTTCTTGCACAATTCCCCACGCAGGGAACTATTTCCCGAGGAACTTGGCGTCCAGATACTGGTTGAAGGCTTCCCGGTAGCTGTCGCCGACGGGCAGGGAGACTTCCGGAGCGACGCTGACCCTTCCGCGGGAGACCTCACGGATCTTGTCCAGGCAGATGATGTAGGATTTGTGGATGCGCATGAAACGGGAGGACGGCAGCCGTTCTTCCAGTTTCTTCATGCTGAGCAGGACGATGACAGGTTCCTTCTCGCCTTCGACGTGGATCTTGAGGTATTCGCTCATGCCTTCCACATAGACGATCTTGTCGATGGGGACGCGGACGACCTTGTATTCCGTCTTGAAGAAAATGGCGTCGTCGGAGTCCGCCGCGGAGATCGCGACCGGCTGGTGTTCGCTGTCGAAGATCTTCTTGACCTTGTTGGCCGCTTTCCGGAAATCATCCAGACCGAAGGGCTTGAGCAGGTAGTCGACGGCATCGACCTTGAATCCCTCGACGGCATATTCCGAATACGCTGTCGTGAAGACGATCATCGGCGGAGCGGCCAGGGACTTGACGAAGTCCATGCCGCTGATGTCGGGCATGTTGATGTCGACGAAAAGGACATCGACGGCTTCGCGCGAGAGGATCTCCCGCGCCTTGACGGCGCTGGGGCAGGCGGCCACGAGGTCCAGGAAGGGAACTTTCTCGATATAGGAGACGAGTTGCCGGAGGGCGAGGGGCTCGTCGTCGATGGCAAGGCAACGGATCATGATTCGGCGGGTTCAGGGAGTTTCTCAGGGAGGACCGGGAGGACGAGGAGTACGTCATAGACGTCCGGCCGGACATCGTAATGCAAGGTATAGGAGGAGCCGTAGAGCAGGTCGAGGCGCCGGCGTACATTTTCCTGTCCGATGCCCCGGCTGTCGTCGGGATGGGTCAGGTGGCGGCTGTTGGCGCATTTGAAGATCAGTTTTCCGCTGTCCGCCTGCATGGAGACCCGGATGAAGGAAGGTTCTTCGTAACTGACGCCATGCTTGAAGGCGTTCTCGACGAAGGAGACGAAGACCAGGGGCGGAACTTCGATGCCGCCGGTTTCTTCGGGCAGTTCCAGGTCGACCCGGACGGAATCGGCATAGCGCAGGCGCATCAGGGATACATAGTGGCGGAGGAAATCCGTCTCTTTGTCCAGCGGAATGGTCGGTTTCTCTCCTTCATACAGGATGTGCCGCATGAGGCGGGAGAGTTCCACGATGCTGGATTTCGCCTGCTCCGGATCGATGTCGACCAGGGCGTGGATGTTGTTCAGCGTGTTCATGAAGAAATGCGGATTGATCTGGTACCGCAGGTACTCGAGCTGCTGGTGCAGGTTCTCTTTCTCCAGGTCTTCCATCCGCTGTTCGTTTTCCAGTCCGCGGAAATAACTCCTGACGCCGAAGTTGGCCACGAGCATGAGCAGGCCGAGCAGGAATTTCATGACGCTCGGGTCCAGGGGACGGGGCGGATTCTCCGGGGCCGGGACCTTCGTCCGGCCGCGGCCGGGAAAAGAGCACGAGCGCAAGACCGGCAACCAGCACCGCGGTCAGGCATGCGTAGGAGACATGTTTCTTCCGGCCCAGCAGCGGCAAGGCGAGGAAGTTGTGGGCCAGGAAAAGCAGCAGGAAAGGCAAGCGGCCAAAACCATTCAGCAAAAGGCCCGATTTCGTCTGCGAAACCGGGCCAGGTGAAGAAATTGTATCGTGCGTGCGCTATGCCAGCGTATGGATGGCGAGACCGGAGCGGAGTTTCGGCTCGAACCAGGTCGTCTTCGGAGGCATGATGTTGCCGCTGTCGGCAATGTTCATCAGCTGTTCCATGGAGACCGGGTAGAGGGCGAACGCGACCTTCATCTCTCCGCTGTCGACGCGGCGGGCGAGTTCGCCCAGGCCGCGGATGCCGCCGACGAAGTCGATGCGCTTGTCGGTGCGGAGATCCTTGATGCCGAGGATCTTGTCCAGCACGAGGTTGGAGAGGATGGTGACGTCGAGGACGCCGATCGGGTCATTGTCGTCGAAACGGCCGGGTTTTGCCTCGAGGCTGTACCACTTGTCACCCAGGTACATGGAGAAGTTGTGCAGGTGGGACGGCTCATAGGGCTTCGCCGGGCGGCCGCAGCGCGGCTTGGTGGCGAGGCTGACCTCGAAGTCGGCTTCCAGGGCGTGGAGGAATTCTTCTTCGGAGAGACCGGCCAGATCCTTGACGACGCGGTTGTAGTCAATGATCTTCAGCTGGCTCTGCGGGAAGCAGACGGCCATGAAGAAATTGTATTCCTCGTCCCCGGTATGGTGGGGATTCTGGGCTTTCTTCTCGGCGCCGACGCGGGCGGCGGCCGCCGTGCGGTGATGGCCGTCGGCGACGTAGAACGCGTCGATGTCATGGGTGAAGATCTCGGTGATGCGCGCGATCGTCGCATCGTCGTCGATCACCCAGAAGGCGTGGCCGAACTTGTTCTCGTCGGTGAACTTGTACTCCGGCTTGCCGGCGACGGTCCGGGCGACGATTCCGTTGAGCTCTTCGTTGTCCTTGTAGGCGAAGAAGACCGGTTCGATGTTCGCATTCTGGATGCGCACGTGGATCATGCGGTCGTCTTCCTTGTCCTTGCGGGTCAGTTCATGCTTCTTGATCTTGCCGGAGGCATAGTCGTCGGTGTGGGCGCAGAGGACGAGACCGTATTGGGTACGCTTGCCCATGGTCTGGGCATAGACATAGTATTTCTCCTTCTCGTCGCGGACCAGCCAGCCCTTGGCCTGCCACTCCTTGAAGTTGGCGACGGCCTTGTCGTAGGTGGCCTGTGCGTGTTCGTCGGCGATCGGGTCGAAATCGATCTCGGGCTTGGTGATGTGCAGGAGGGATTTCTCTCCTGCCATATCCTTGGCTTCCTGGGAGTTCAGGACGTCATACGGGGGCGCAGCGACTTCGGTGACGATGTTCTTCGGCGGGCGGAGGGCTGCAAAAGGTTTAACGCGTACCATACTATTTGTTCACTTGGAAACGGGTGTTGCCGGTGGCAAAATAATCGACGATCTGGCGGGCGGCGGCGAGGCCGGCGTTCATGTTGGCCTCAGCGGTCTGGGCACCCATCTTCTTCGGGGTGGCGAAGACACGCAGACCGAATTTCTCGCGCAGGGCTTCGTAGTTGTCCGGCATGACGTCGGTGATGTATTTGAGGTCCGGGCGGTCTTCGAGGGCACGCATCAGGCCTTCTTCGTCGATGACCTCCTTGCGGGCGGTGTTGACGAGGGTCGCACCCTTCGGCATCTTGGTGATCAGGTCATAGCCGATGCTCTTGATGGTGGCCGGGAGGGCCGGGATGTGCACGGAGACGAAATCCGCATTGCTGTAGAGTTCTTCCACGTTGAAGACCGGCTTGGCGCCGCCGGCTTCGATCTGTTCGGGGGTCAGGAACGGGTCGAGGGCGATCAGTTCCATGCCGAGGGCCTTGGCCTTGGCGCCGACCAGGCGGCCGACGTTGCCGAAGGCCTGGATGCCGAGGCGCTTGCCCATGACCTCACCGCCGGTGGCGGGGGTGAACTGGTTGCGGCTCATGAAGATCATCATGGCGATGGCCAGTTCAGCGACGGCGTTGGAGTTCTGGCCCGGGGTGTTCATGACGACAACCTTGTGGGCGGTGGCGGCGGCGAGGTCGACGTTGTCGAAACCGGCACCGGCGCGGACGACGATCTTCAGGTTCCTGGCGGCCTCGAGGACTTCCGCGGTGACCTTGTCGGAGCGGATGATGAGGGCGTCGGCATCGGCGACGGCCTTGACCAGGTCTGCCTGCTCCGGATATTTTTCAAGGACGGCAAATTCATGGCCGGCGGCAAGGACGATGTCCTTGATTCCGGCGACAGCCGCTGCCGAGAACGGCTTCTGGGTTGCAACCAATACTTTCATGATACCGGTTTATTTGTGAAGTTTTTCAAATTCCTGCATGCAGGCCACGAGGGCTTCGACATCTTCTTTCTTGCAGGCATTGTACAGGGAGGCGCGGAAACCGCCGACGCTGCGGTGGCCCTTGATGCCGACCATGCCCTGCGCCTTGGCGAAGGCCATGAACTCGTCCTGGAGGTCTTCCTTGCCCGGGGCCATGACGAAGCAGACGTTCATCAGGGAACGGTCTTCCTTTGCGGCGGTGCCGACGAACATGGAGTTGCGGTCGATTTCATTGTACAGCAGGGCGGCCTTCTCCTCGTTGATCTTCTGGATAGCCTTGACGCCGCCGATGCCCTTGAGGCACTTGAGGGTCTCGGTCATGACATAGATGGCGAATACAGGCGGCGTGTTGAACATGGACTCCTTCTCGATGTGGGTCCGGTAGTCGAGCATGGTCGGGATGTAGCGGGTGACCTTGCCGAGGAGGTCCTTGCGGATGATGGCGAAGATGACACCGGCAGGACCGACGTTCTTCTGGGCGCCGCCGTAGATGAGGGCGTACTTGCTGACATCGACCGGACGGGACATGATGTCGGAGGACATGTCGGCGATCAGCGGAACCGGGCAGTCATAGTCTTCCTTGATTTCGGTGCCGTAGATGGTATTGTTGGTCGTGATATGCAGGTAGTCGATGTCGGTCGGGATCTCGTAACCCTTCGGGATGTAGGTGTAGTTCTTGTCCTTGGAGCAGGCGATGGCATAGGCCTCACCGATGCCCTGGGCTTGCTGGAGCGCCTTGTGGGCCCATACGCCGGTATCGAGGTAGGCAGCCTTGTGCTCCAGGTAGTTCATGGCTACATAGAGGAACTGGAGGCTGGCGCCGCCGCCGAGGAAGACGACCTCATGGGTGTCCGGAATATCGAGAAGTTCCTTCCAGAGTGCGCGGCACTCGTTCATGGTCTCTTCCCATTCTTTCGTACGGTGGGAGATGGAGAGGACGGAAATGCCCGTTCCTTTGAAATCTTTGAGCGCCGCGATGGCGTTGTCGATGGCCTGCTCAGGCAGGATGCAGGGGCCAGCGTTGAATACGTGAACTTTTCCCATATCAAATTTAAAGAGAATGTTATTAATGTGGTTACGATTTCAAATTGGAAATCGCTGCGAATATAATAATTTTTTAGCGATATCCCAATAAATAAGAAATAACTGCCATTCGGACATACATTCCGCCGCGGGCTTGCTGGAAATAGTAGGCATACGGGGTCGTGTCGACGTCGGTATGGATCTCGCCGACCCGCGGAAGCGGATGCAGGATCTTCATGTTCTCCCGGACGCCGCCGAGCATGGACGCATTGAGTTCGTAGACGTCCTTGACCCGCTCGTAGTCTTCTTTCAGCGGGAAGCGTTCCTGCTGGACCCGGGTCATGTACAGGATGTCGCAGTCGTCCAGGTGCGCCTCGAGGGATTCAGTCTCCTCGTAAGGAATGCCTTTGGCCGCCAGGAAGTCCAGGTATTTCTTCGGCATCCGGAGTTCTTCCGGCGCGGTGAAGATGAAATGCGGATCGAAGTCGGACATGGCCTCGGACAGGGAATGGACGGTTCGGCCGTACTTGAGGTCGCCGACCATGTTGATGGTCAGGCCGTCGAGGCGTCCCTGGGTCTCGCGGATGGCGAACATGTCGAGCAGGGTCTGGGTCGGATGCTGGTTAGCGCCGTCTCCCGCGTTGACGACCGGGATGCCGGCGACGGAGGCGGCGATGGCGGCGGCTCCTTCCACCGGATGGCGCATGACGATCATGTCGGCATAGCCGGAGACGATGCGGATCGTGTCTTCCAGGGTTTCTCCCTTGCTCTGGGACGTGTTCTTGTTGTCCGGGAAACCGATGACGCGGGCGCCCAGGCGGTTGACGGCCGCTTCAAAGGAGAGACGGGTCCGGGTCGAAGGCTCGAAGAAGAGGCAGGCGACGACCTTCCCGGCGAGGAAGTTCTGCTCACGGTCTTTTTCAAATTCTTTGGCCACGTCGAGGACATGGAGGATTTCTTCCTTGGAGAAATCCTGGATGGAGATCAGGTTCTTTGTCATATCTGTCATTCGTTTAGATTTCGGTGAGGGTGCAGGCGGAACCGATCCGGTCCCGGAAATCTTGCTCCTGCGAAAGGGGAACGCGGGTTCGCAGCGAGCAGGCCGTGCCGAAGTCCTGGTCGCTCTGGGGGAGGCCCATGTCCTTGAGGACCTTCATGACGGCGTTCATGTCGAGGTAGCCGAAATCCAGCCGGAAGGCCTTGCAGGCGACTTTCCGGATGGTTTCGGCCTGGGAGAGGGCGTCGGAGGTCGAGGTCTTGTACGCCCGGATCAGGCCGGGAATGCCGAGCTTGATGCCTCCGAAATATCGGACGACCACGACCAGCACGTCGCTCAGCCCCAGCGAATCGATCTGGCCGAGGATGGGACGTCCGGCGGATCCGGACGGCTCCCCGTCGTCGTTGGCGCGGAACACGTCCCCCCGGTATCCCAGGCGGTAGGCGTAGCAGTGGTGGCGGGCGTCGTGGTATTCTTTCTTGAGACGGTCGACGATATCCTTGACTTCTTCCACGGTCTCGACAGGAAAGGCGAACGCGATGAAGCGGCTTCCATTGTCTTTGAAAAGCCCCTCCGACCGAGCAGCGATGCTCTTGTATTCGTCTTTGATGACCGGGTCCATATCGCGTTTCCAAAATTAATCATTATCCCCGGGATTTCCAACCCGACGGCAGATTTTGCTTCATTTTGCAGGTTAAGCCGAAATATTTTGTACCTTTGCCCCCACAAACAAAAGGATGACCATGATATTACGATACAGGGTATCCCTGGCCGGTCTCAAAGGCTTCGCCCGGGTCTATGAAATGAAAGCTTCCACGTCGCTGTACGAGTTCCACAAACGCCTGCGCGACGATCTTGATTTCCCGCATGACCAGTTGATCCAGTTCAAGGCATTGGACGCCGCCGGCGGCCTGGTCGCCCGGTATGGCCTGTTCGATCTCGGCAGCGGTGCCGTTGACGCCGTTTCCCTGCAGGAGACCGTCGAAAAAGGCGTGGCTTCTTTCCTGTATTTCTACGACGTTCCGAACCGGAAGAGCGTCATCGTGACCTTCGAAGGTGAAGCCGAACCCCGCAAGGGTGCCGAGTATCCGCTCCTGGTCGAGACGAAGGGCCCGAACCCGATTGAGTTCGAGAACGGCTACGTCGCCTACGAAGACCTGCCGGATGAGCAGAAGCACATGCCCGGCGACCGGAGCTGGGGCAAAGACAAGGGCGACACGTCCTTCGATGACGATGAGGAGGATGACGATCTCGACCTCGACGATGAGGAGGACGAGGAAGACGAGGATGACGGCGACGAGGACGGCAAGGAGATCTTCGAAGAAGGAGAACTGTAGGCCATGGGCCGCAAGCTGGTCATCGTGGTCGGTTCCACGGCGGTGGGAAAGACAGACTGGAGCATCGGACTCGCGCAGCGGTACGGCTCCCCGGTGATCTCCTGCGACTCCCGGCAGATTTATCAGGAAATGACGGTCGGAACGGCCGTCCCCGATGCTTCACAGCTGGCAGCCGTGAAGCATTATTTCATTCAGGACCATACCATCCACCAGTATTATACGGCGGGAAAATACGAGTTGGAGGCGCTTGCGCTGATCCACCGCCTTTTCGAACAGGGCCATGAAACCCTGGTCATGGCCGGGGGCTCCGGGTTCTACGTCGACGCCGTCTGCAACGGTCTCGACGACATGCCGGATGCCGATCCCCAGCTTCGGGCCGAACTGACCCGGCGGCTGGCGGAGGAGGGCGTGGAGAGCCTGCGGGCCGATCTGAGGCGCCTGGATCCCGAAGCCTGGCGGACCATCGACATCGCCAATCCCCAGCGGGTGCTGCGGGCCGTTGAAGTCTGCCTGCTGTCCGGCCGGACCTTCTCTTCCTTCAAGCTGGCGGCGCCCAAGCAGCGGGACTTCGAAATCGAGAAAATCGGCCTGGTCCGTCCCCGGGCGGAACTGTATGCGCGGATCGACCGCCGGGTCCTGCAGATGTTGGATGACGGCCTGGTCGAAGAAGTCCGCGGACTGCTGCCCGACCGCGACCTGCCGGCCTTGCAGACGGTCGGCTACAAGGAAATTTTCCAATACCTCGACGCCGAAGCGGGCCGGGATCCCGCGCCGGCCATCCGAACCCTGGACGAGGCCGTCCACGCCATCCAGACCAATACCCGGCATTATGCCAAGCGGCAGCTGACCTGGTGGCGCCGCGACCCTTCCATCCGCTGGATCACCCTTTAAAACAAAAGAGGATGGCTGCCGTGGGCAACCATCCTCCTGATGCTTTCGCAGGGGATTTCCTAGAACGGGAGATCGTCTTCGCCGACACTTTCGCCCGGCATGTCCTCGACCGTCGGAGCCGGTGCGGAGGGGCCGAAGCCGGCCGGTACGTCCTGGCTGCCGCGGGGAGCGGCGGGACGGGGCTGGGCCGGGGCGTAGGCCTGCTGCGGCGCGTTGCCGGCAGGGGCTGCCGGAGCCTGTCCGGCCGGGGCGATGCGCCAGGCGCGGAGGTCGGTGTACCAGCGGCCGTTGAACTCCCGGCTGCTCGGGGCGAACGAGACGCGGATCTCGTCGCCGACCTGGTAGCGCTCAAGGTCATGGACCTTGTCGGCGCCCCAGACGTTGAAGCAGACGTTGGACGGGAAATTGCCGTCCTGGAATTCCACGATGAATTCCTGCTTGGACCAGTCGCCGCGGGCGGACCGTCCGTTCTGGACGGCCATCTTGCGGACCAGCCTGCCTTCTATTTCAAGATTGGCCATGCTTATTCCTCCGTAGCGGGAGCGACATAAGGACGGACCTCGACCATTTCGACCTCGAAGGTGAGCGGGGTGTTCGGCTCGATGCCGCGGGTACCGTTCTCGCCGTAACCGAGTTCGGACGGGATGACCAGGTTGATCTTGCCGCCTTCACCGATGAGCTGCAGACCTTCGGTCCAGCCCTTGATGACGCCGTCGAGGGTCAGTTCGATCGGATCGGCATCGGCTGCGACCTCATCGAAAACGCTGCCGTCCGGCAGGGTCCCCTTGTAACGGACGACGACGGTGTCCTGCGGACCCGGCTTCGTGGCGTTGCCGGCCTCGCGGATGATGTACTGCAGGCCGCTGGCGGTCTTGACGACACCTTCCTTGGTGAGGTTCTTGGCGAGGAAGTCAGCCTCGGTCTTCTTGTTGACGGCGGTGATGTAGTCCTGGCGCTTGGCGAGGAAGTCGTTGAAGATGCGGTTCATCTCGTTGGGATCGATCTTGAACTGCTGGCCGAATTCCGGGGACATCTGGTCGCCCTTGGCGCTGATGAAGTCTTCGATACCTTTCTTCATCTGGGCGTAGTTGATGTTTTCACCGAAGTTATAACCCTTGATGAAGCTGCCGAAGTTGATACCGAGCAGGTAGCTGACGGAGTCGATCTCGGCCTTGGTCGGGATGAAAGCCTTCGGATCGGTCGGTTTGACATTCTGGGCGACGCCGAGCGAATCGGCCTGGGCACCGTTGGCGGCGTTGCCGCCCTTCGGGCCGCATGCAACGGTCATGGCGAGAACCATGGCGGCTGCGAAGAATTTCGTTGTCTTCATATTCATTGTTTTTAACTGTTTGTCTCAAACACAAAATCGTACAAATATCGCAATATTTTTTCGAATTGCAGCGGTTTGGGACGATAATCTTTGGAGGGAAACAGTCAAAATGCATGAGTGGTTAAGAAAAATGTCGATTTCTCACATTTTCCTTCATTAAAACGATTGCAAATGCGAAAAAATGTTTATATTTATAAGGATTTCAAATAGTGACCCATGATCGATTCGCAGGCCATCCGTGCAAAAATGAAGGAGTTCTTCGGTTACGACACCTTCAAAGGCGAACAGGAAGAAGTGATTCGCCACCTTGTGGATGGCGGTAACGCTTTTGTCCTGATGCCGACCGGCGGCGGCAAGTCTTTGTGCTACCAGCTGCCCGCTTTGCTGATGCCCGGGACCGCCATCGTGATCTCCCCGCTGATCGCCCTGATGAAAAACCAGGTCGACGCGATCCGCGGGTTCGTGTCCGGGAACGAGGGCATTGCCCACTTCCTGAACTCGTCTCTCAACAAGGCGCAGATCGCCGCTGTCCGCGAAGATCTCCTGTCCGGGGTGACCAAGCTGCTGTACGTGGCGCCGGAATCCCTGACCAAGGAAGAGAACATCGCCTTGCTGAAGGAAATCCGGATCTCTTTCTATGCCGTGGACGAGGCCCACTGCATTTCCGAATGGGGCCATGATTTCCGTCCTGAATACCGCCGTATCCGCGCCATCGTCGACGAGATCGGCAAGGCCCCGATCATCGCCCTGACCGCGACCGCGACGCCGAAGGTCCAGAGCGACATCCTCAAGAACCTCGGCATGCCCGATGCGAAGGTGTTCAAATCCTCCTTCAACCGGCCGAATCTCTATTATGAGGTGCGGGACAAGGTCGAACCGGAGAAAGACATCATCAAGTTCATCCGGCAGAATCCCGGCAAGTCCGGCATCATTTACTGCCTGAGCCGCAAGAAGGTCGAGGAAATGGCCCAGCTGCTGAGCATCAACGGCATCAAGGCGCTTCCGTACCACGCCGGACTGGACGCCAAGACCCGGGCGGACAACCAGGATGCCTTCCTGATGGAGTCCGTGCAGGTCATCGTGGCGACGATTGCCTTCGGCATGGGCATCGACAAGCCCGACGTGCGTTTCGTCATCCATTATGACATCCCCAAGAGCATCGAAGGCTACTACCAGGAAACCGGCCGCGCCGGCCGTGACGGAAAGGAAGGCCGCTGCATCACGTACTACAGTTACAAGGACATCCAGAAACTGGAAAAATTCATGCAGGGGAAGCCGGTCGCCGAGCAGGAAATCGGCCGCCAGCTGCTGATGGAGACGGTTGCTTACGCGGAATCCGGAGACTGTCGCAGAAAGTTGCTGCTCAACTACTTCGGCGAGGATTATCCGCTTGACAACTGTGGTTCCTGCGACAACTGCGTGACCCCGAAGCCGCGGTTCGACGGCAGTTCCCACCTGGTCCTGGTGATCAAGCTGATCCGGGCCCTTCCGGAACATTTCAAACTGGAGCACCTGGCCGCGATCCTGGCCGGCAAGGCGGGCGCCATGATCAAGTCCTACAAGCACGACAAACTGTCCTTCTTCGGCGCCGGCAAGGAACATGACGAAAAATTCTGGTGCATGGTGATCCACCAGGGACTCATCCTGCATCTGCTGGAAAAAGAAATCGAAAGTTACGGCCTGATCAACGTCACGGAGAAAGGAAAGGCCTTCGCACAGGATCCGTATCCCGTCTCCATGACGGAGGACCGGGTCTTCTCCGACGGTACCGACGAAGAGGAGGACGAAGAGGCGGCTGCCGCCCATGCCGCGATGCGCGGGGGCGGGGGAGCCGGGGACCCGGTGCTGCTGTCCATGCTCAAGGACCTGCGCAAATCCGTCGCCCGCCGGCTGAAACTGCAGCCCTGGGTCATCTTCAGCGACCCTTCGCTGGATGACATGTCGATCATGTATCCGCTGACGGTCGATGAACTCAAGAACTGCCAGGGCGTGGGCGAGGGCAAGGCGAAGAAATACGGTGCCGAGTTCATGGAACTGATCCGCAAGTATGTGGAGGAGAACGACATCACGCGTCCGGACGACTTCGTCGTGAAAACGATGGCGACCAGGTCCCAGAACAAGATCTACATCATCCAGTGCATCGACCGCCGGATGGACCTCGAGGACATCGCCGCGTCCAAGGACCTGGAGATGGACGAACTGCTCTCCGAGATCGAGAACATCGTCGAGTTCGGGACGCGGCTCAACCTGGATTATTACATCAAATCCCATTTCGATGAAGATGTCGTCCAGGAGATCTATGACTATTTCCACGACGAGGCGCAGTCCGATTCGGTGGCGGATGCCATCCGGGAACTCGGACCCGATTACGAGGAGATCGAGATCCGCCTGGTACGGCTGAAATTCCTCAGCGAAGTCGCGAACTGATCCCGCGTTGAAATACCCGTTCGGAAGCCCGGATTTTCCGGGCTTTTTGTTATATTTGCAAGTTAAAGCATAAAACACCAGAAAACATGATTCTTTTCGGATACAAGACCAAGTTCAGCAGCATTCTCCGCGCCCTTTCCGCAATCGGCATCGGCCTGGTCATGCTGCTCCGTACCGATGCTTCCGTGGTGGTCGTCCGGATCATTGCCGTGCTGCTGGTCGTGGCCGGTATCGTATCCTTCATCCATGGATACGTCAAGCGCAAGGAAGGCGCCCTGCCGTTGATGAGCGTCAACGCCGGTGTCGACATCCTGCTCGGCCTGGTTCTTTTCTTCTGGCCGGGTGCGGTCGCGGGATTCATCATCGCGGCCATCGGTGTCGTGCTGATCATCTTCGGCATCCTCCAGTTCGTGGTCATGAGCGGGACGGTTTCCCTGCTGGGAGCCGGTTTCCTGCCGCTCTGCCTGTCCGCCCTGGCGGTCATCGGCGGCGTGACCCTGCTGATGAACCCGTGGGAAAACACGGTGATGAGCCGCCTTGCGGGCATCGCCCTGATCTACTACGGCATCACCGAACTGCTTTCCACGCATCGGATGGTCAAGGCGAAAGAAGCCTATGAAATCCAGTTCGCCGAGAAGAAGGAGGCGCAGCAGCCGTCCTCCGCGCCGACCGACTACCTGGAGACGGCGACCGATGTCAGTTACGAAAAAGTCGAGGACGAAGCGGACGTGCAGGACAGCGGCGTCTGGGTCCGTGACGAAGAACCGGGTGCATAGGGAACGATGATTCCGCAGGATACGGTAGCCAAAATCCTGGACGCGGCCCAGATTGTCGAGGTCGTGGGGGATTTCGTGACGCTCAAGCGCCGCGGGGCGAACTATACCGCCTGCTGTCCGTTCCACAATGAAAAGACGCCGTCTTTCTACGTCTCTCCTTCCAAGGGCATCTACAAGTGTTTCGGCTGCGGCAAATCGGGGACGGCCGTGGGTTTCGTCATGGAACATGAGAACCTCTCCTATGTCGAAGCCTTGAAATACCTGGCCCGCAAGTACCATATCGAAGTCGTCGAGAAAGAACAGACCGCCGAGGAGATCGCCGCCCGGCAGCGGAACGAAAGCCTCCTGCTGGTCTCCGAATTCGCCGGCGGTTTCTACCGGGACAGCCTCCGGGAAGGAGAAGGCCGCGCCGTGGGCCATGCCTATTTCCGCAGCCGGGGCCTGGAAGATGCCACCATCGAGAAATACGGGCTGGGCTGGGCGCCGAAGGGCCGCCACGCCCTGCTGGATGCCGCCCGGGACAAAGGATACAAGGATGAATACCTGATCGCGACGGGCCTGTGCAAGCAGTATGAAGACGGGCACATGGCCGACCTGTTCTCCGACCGCGTCATGTTCCCGATCCATTCCGTCAGCGGCCGGATCGTCGCGTTCGGCGGGCGTACCCTGTCCAGCGACAAATCCGTTCCGAAATATGTCAATTCCCCGACGACGGAAATCTATTTCAAGGACAAGACCCTGTACGGCCTGTATTTCGCCCGGAATGAGGTGGTCCGCCAGGGCTGCTGCTACATCGTCGAGGGGTATCTGGACGTCCTGAGCATGCATCAGCTGGGCATCACCAATGTCGTGGCGCCCTGCGGCACGTCTTTCACCGTCGACCAGATCCGGGTCATCCGCAAGTTCACGGAGAACCTGGTGCTGATGTTCGACGGCGACGGTGCCGGCATCCATGCCGCCGAGCGCGGCATCGGCCTCGCCCTGAAGGAAGGGATGAACGTCAAGGTCGTCCTCATCCCGGACGGCGACGATCCGGATTCCTATTCCCGCAAGCACAGCCTCGAAGAGGTGCGGACGTTCCTGAAAGAGAACGAGCAGGATTTCATCTCGTTCAAGACCGACCGGGTCCTCGGCCAGGCCGGGAACGACCCGCTCAAGCGGGCCGAACTGATCAACGGGATCGCCGATACCATCGCCCTGGTCCCGGACCAGGTCAAGCGGGCGGTCTTCCTGCAGGCGACGGCGGAGCGGTTCGGGATCGACGAACGGATCCTGTTCGACCGCGCCCGCAAGACCCGTTCGCAGATGCTGCTGGACGACCGGAATGCCGTCGAACGCGAACGCGCCCGGCAGGAACGGCTCCAGGATGCCCCCGAGGCGGACGCTGTGGAAGAGCAGCCGCAGGAACCGGCCCCGACGGCGGAAGACCTGGCCTATGAGAATCCCCAGCTGGTCCCTTCCGAACGGGAACTGCTCTGGTTCATCCTCAAATGCGGCACCTCCGTCCTCGAGTTCGAGACCGATTCCGAATACTATGATCCCGAGAACCGGTGCACCGTCGCCGACTTCATCCGGGGCTATCTCGAAGCCGACGGCTTCCGTTTCGTCAACAGCCTGTTTGCCCGGGCCTATGACGCTTATTTCGACATCTACGATTCCCGTCCCGAGTTGGAGCAGGAAGGCCTCGTCAAGATCCTGATGGACGGGCCGGACCGGCCGCTGGCCGACCTGACCGCCCAGCTGACGCAGGAACGCTACAACCTGACGGTCAAGAATTACAAGGCGGCGATGACCGCGACGTCGACCATGCTGGTGCAAGGAGTCCCGCGGGCCATCCGCGTCTACCAGTCGCTCCGGCTGAAAGTCCGGCTCCGCGAGATGGAAGCCCGGCTCAAGACCGCCGCTCCGGAAGAAATCCCCGGCCTGCTCCGGGAATTCCAGGAGATATCCTCCCTGCGGACGAAGGTCCTGGAAAGCCTCGGCCGCGTGCAGTGATCCCGGAATCCGGCATTGGAAAGAATAACAAAACAAGAAACAGTATATGGACAAGAAATTCAAGAGAACCCTCGTGACCTGCGCCCTCCCGTACGCCAACGGCCCGGTCCACATCGGCCACCTGGCCGGTGCCTATATCCCGGGCGACATCTATGTGCGTTACCTGCGCCTGCGCGGCGAGGATGTCGTCTTCATCTGCGGCAGCGACGAGCATGGCGTGCCGATCACGATCAAGGCCCGCGAGCAGGGTGTTTCCCCGCAGGATATCGTCGACAAGTACCACAAGATCATGAAGGATGCCTTCACGGGACTGGGCATCAATTTCGACATTTATTCCCGCACCACCTCGAAGGTCCACGAGAAAAACGCCTCCGAATTCTTCCGCAAGCTCTATGATGACGGCCGGTTCATCACCCAGGAGAGCGAGCAGTATTACGATGTCGAGGCCAAGACCTTTCTGGCCGACCGCTACATCGAAGGGACCTGCCCGAAGTGCGGCAACCCCCATGCCTACGGCGACCAGTGCGAGAAGTGCGGCAGCACCCTCAGCCCGGAAGAACTGATCGACCCGCGTTCCCGCCTGAGCGGCGGCGCCCTGGAAAAGCGCAAGACCAAGCACTGGTACCTTCCGCTGGACCGCTATGAACCCTGGCTCCGGGACTGGATCCTCGAGCAGCACAAGGAGTGGAAATCGAACGTCTACGGACAGTGCAAGAGCTGGCTGGACGGCGGCCTGCAGCCGCGTGCCGTGAGCCGTGACTTGGACTGGGGCGTTCCCGTCCCGGTGGACGGTGCCGAAGGCAAGGTGCTCTACGTCTGGTTCGACGCGCCGATCGGCTACATGTCCAATACCCAGGAACTGCTCCCGCAGAGCTGGGAGAAATGGTGGAAGTCCGAAGACACGAAACTGGTCCATTTCATCGGCAAGGACAACATCGTCTTCCACTGCATCGTCTTCCCGTCCATGCTGAAGGCTTACGGCGACTATGTCCTCCCGGACAACGTCCCGGCCAACGAATTCCTCAACCTCGAGGGCGACAAGATCTCGACCTCCCGCGGCTGGGCCGTGTGGGTCAATGAATTCGTCGAAGAATTCAAGGGCCAGGAAGACGTCCTCCGCTACGTGCTTTGCGCGAACGCCCCGGAGACGAAGGACAACGACTTTACCTGGAAAGATTTCCAGCAGCGCAACAACTCCGAACTGGTCGCCATCTTCGGCAACTTCGTCAATCGCGCCGTGGTCCTGACCCACAAGTACTTCGGCGGCAAGGTACCGGCCAACCTGAAGCCGGAGGCCATCGACGCCGAAACCCTCGCCCAGATCATTCCGGCGAAGGAAGCCCTGGAGAAATACATCGAGACCTACCACTTCCGCGAGGCGCTCAAGGAGGCGATGAACATCGCCCGCATCGGCAACAAGTACATCTCCGATACCGAGCCCTGGAAGGTGGCCAAGACCGACATGGACCGTACGGCGTCCATCCTTTATACCTGCCTGCAGATCTGCGCCGACCTGGCCCTCGTCTTCGAGCCGTTCACCCCGTTTGCGGCGGAGCGTCTCCGGACGATGCTGCATGTCGGAGTCAATGCCGGTACCGACCACCGGGCCGGTGAAGGCGCGGTCGCCGAGGCCGATTTCGGCGTCAAGGGAACCCCGGGCGAGAATTTCTACAAGCCCGGCGAGGGTTGTGCCCTCCACACCAGCCGTCCGTCCGCGTGGCCGCTCGTGCTGGACTGGTCGATGATCGGTGCAGGCGAACTGCTGCCGGCCGGTCATGAACTCGGCGAACCCGAACTGCTCTTCCAGAAGATCGAAGACAGCGTCGTGGACGCCCAGATCGGACGCCTGGCCCAGATCAGGGCCGAGCGCGAAGCCGCCGCAGCGGCCAAGGAAGCGGCGGAGGCCGCCAAGCGGATCGAACCGCAGAAGGAAGAAGTGACCTTCGAACAGTTCGGCGCCATGGACATCCGGACCGCGACCGTCCTGGCGGCCGAGCGGGTGCCCAAGACCGACAAACTTCTCAAACTCACCATCGATACCGGTATCGACCAGCGTACGATCGTCTCCGGCATCGCGGAATATTACAGCCCGGAAGACATGGTCGGGAAACAGATCTGCATCCTGGCGAACCTCGCTCCCCGCAAGATCCGCGGCATTGAGTCCAAGGGTATGATCCTGATGGCGAAGCAGGGCGACGGCAAGATGCGTTTCGTCACCCCGGCCGAGACCGTCGTCAACGGCGCACAGATCAGCTGATCGCATGAAACTCAGTTACAACGTAGATCTCAAGTCCCGGAACACCTTCGGAATGGCCGTCCGCGCGGCGGCCTTCCTGGAGTATGATTCCGTGCAGGAACTGGCGGACTTGCTGTCCGACGGACGCTTCGCCGGCGAGTTGCCGCTGCCGCTGCTGCACATCGGCGGAGGTAGCAACCTGCTGTTTACCGGAGATTTCCCCGGAACGGTCCTGCATTCCCGCATCCGCCTGATGACGCCGCTTCCGGCTGAGGGAGAGAACTTCCGCATCCGCGTCGGAGCCGGCGTGGTATGGGACGAGTTCTGTGCCTGGGCTGCGTCGGAAGGCTTTTGGGGACCGGAGAATCTCTCCCTGATCCCCGGCGAGGCCGGTGCAGCTGCCGTGCAGAATATCGGCGCCTACGGACGGGAGGTCTGCGAACTGATCGAAACGGTGGAATGCTACGATGTCCTCCGGCACCGCCCGGTCAGCCTGCCTGCCGCGGAGTGCGGCTACGGCTATCGGGATTCCCGTTTCAAGAACGAGTGGAAGGGGCGTTACATCGTGACCGCCGTGGTATTCCGGCTCAGCCGGTCCTACCGTCCCGTCCTGGACTATGGCCATGTCGGCCAGGCCCTGGAGGCGGCCTGCGGCAGCGGCCCGTATACCCCGCAGCAGGTCCGGGACACGGTCATCGCCATCCGGAAGAACAAGTTGCCCGATCCGGCGGAGACCGGCAGCGCCGGCAGTTTCTTCCGGAATCCCTTCGTCCTGCCCGAGCAGTATGCCCGGGTCGAGCGGATCGCCGCGCAGGAAGGTCTCGGCCCCGTGCCGCATTTCCTCATGGACGACGGGACCGTCAAGATTCCGGCCGCCTGGCTGATCGACAAATGCGGCTGGAAGGGACAGCGCCGGGGCAATGCCGGCGTCTGGCCGGTGCAGCCGCTGGTCCTCGTCAATGCGACCGGTACGGCGACGCCGGACGAAATCCTGGCATTGGAGGAAGCCGTCATCGCGTCCGTACGGACCCGGTTCGGCATCGTCCTCCGCCCGGAAGTTGAACACATTTGATAACACGATATGGCCAGTTTCATCATTGAAGGCGGACACAAACTGTCCGGCACCATCCAGCCCCAAGGCGCCAAGAACGAAGCCCTGGAGGTCATCAGCGCCGTCCTGCTGACGCGCGAGGAAATCATCATGGAAAACATCCCGGAGATCCTGGATGTCAAGAACCTGATCGTTCTTCTCCAGAGTCTCGGCGTCGAGGTGCACCGGCTGGAGAAGGGAACGTATTCCTTCAAGGCAGAAAACCTGGACGCGGATTATGCGGACAGCCCTGAATTCATCAAGACCTGCGCGAAACTCCGCGGTTCGGTCATGGTGGCCGGCCCGCTCCTATGCCGGTTCGGCCATGTCTGGTTCCCGAAACCGGGCGGAGACAAGATCGGCCGCCGCCGGGTCGACACCCATATCATGGGTATGGTCAACCTGGGCGCGGAACTGACCTACGACAGTACCCGGAAAGCCTACCGGCTCGATGCGCCCAAGGGATTGAAAGGGACGTACATGCTGCTTGACGAGGCTTCCGTCACAGGTACGGCCAACATCCTGATGGCCGCTACGCTGGCAGAAGGGGAGACGACGATCTACAATGCCGCCTGTGAGCCCTACATCCAGCAGCT
>CADCRA010000096.1 GCA_902803715.1 uncultured Bacteroidia bacterium | reverse complement strand
TTTCGGGTTGCGGGTACAAATTTGGGTACAAAAAACCCCTCACAAGTAGCTGTAAGGGGTCTAAAAGTGGTGCTGGGAAGAATCGAACTGCCGACACATGGATTTTCAGTCCATTGCTCTACCATCTGAGCTACAGCACCATTGTTTTGGGAATGCAAAGATAGGTATTTTTTCTGAGGTTGCAAATCTTTCTTCATTATTTTTGCAACTTTTTTACAGCCTCTATGAATTGTCGGATCGATTTCCTAAATTTGACTTTCTATCGCAAAATTTCTTTGGAAAAACTTAAAACCTGATATTTTATGCAATTAAGAAAATTGTCCTTGATGGCGCTGTGCCTTTTGGCGGCGGGAACCCTCTCTGCCCAGAAAAAGGCCATGGATCACGATGTCTATGATGGATGGCAGCGTGTCGCCGGCGCCCAGCTTACCCCGGACGGTTCCGTCCTTTCTTATCAGATTGCCCCGCAGGAAGGGGATTCCGAGACGATTCTCCGCCGGGTCTTCGACGGGAAGGAAGTCCGGATTCCGCGCGCTTCCGGCCTCGTTACGGACGGGACATGGGCTTACTGCCTGATCAAACCGGAATTCCAGGCGACGCGCCAGGCCCGGATCGCCAAGAAGAAGGCGGACCAGATGCCGAAGGACTCGATCGCCGTGGTCAATCTCAAGACCCTCGAAGTCAAGAAATTCGCCAACGCGAAGGCTTTCAAGTCCGGTACGGATGCCATGCCGTATGTCGCCTATACGTTCGACAAGGGGCTTGTGGTCATGGATCCGGCCAGCGGCTCCGTCGATACCCTGAAGCATGTCGACCAGTATCTGTTCAGCCGTGACGGACGCAACATGGCCCTGTCGTTCAAGAAAGACAAGAAGGACAGCCTCTCCTGCGACGCGGTCGTCCTGTACAACCCGGCGACGAAGCAGCAGACCGTCCTGGACGAAGGCAAGCCCTTCTATGGCAGCCTGGCCTTCGACGACGCCGGCCGCCAGCTGGTGTTCCTGGCTTCCACGGATTCCGTCAAGGACGGCAACAAGCATTGCGCGATCCTGCTGTCCGCCGACGGCGCTCCCGCCCGCACGGTCGTTGCCCAGGGATTCACCGGCAAGAATGGATGGACCTACAACGAGAACAGCGCCCCGGCATTCTCCAAGTCGGGCCGCCGCATCTTTGCCGGCATCGCTCCGTTCACCGGACCGAAAGATACGACGATCATCGATTTTGAAACGGCGAAACTGGATATCTGGAACTGGGATGCCATGCTGACCCCTCCGATGCAGAAGGTCCAGGCGGCCCGCATTACCCGCCGTACCTATCCGACCGTGATCGACCTGGATGCACCCAAGCCGGTCCTTCTCAGCGAATCCGACTGGGATTCCCTGACCTATGTCCTGGGCGGCGACGGAGAGTATGCGCTTTCCGTGGACGATTCCGCCTACCGCCTGTCCTCTTATTGGGACTCCAACCCGTACAATGACATCTATCTGGTCAACCTGCGCGACGGTTCCCGCAAGGAGATCCGCCACCAGCTTCCGGGCCACGCCACCCTCTCCACGGGCGGGAAATACTTGATCTGGTACAATTGCGACGATTATCAGTTCTATACCTATGATATCGCCACCGGCGAGGAGGTCTGCCTGACGGGCGACTGCCGGACCAACTTCTATGACGAGGAGGATGACCACCCGTCTTATCCGAGCCCGTATGACCGCGACCCGGTCTGGACGGCCAACGATGAATATGTCCTGATCTGTGACCGCTACGACGTCTGGAAATTCAAGGCGGACGGCAGCAGCGTCGAGTGCCTGACCAAGAATGCCGGCCGCGAAAACCGCATCCAGTTCCGCAAGACCTCCTACATCGACTACGGCCTGACGACTGCGGAGCGCCGTTTCGGCCTGACCCACATCCCGGCCGCCAATGAGCAGATCTGGCTCAGCGCGTTCGACGAGGTTACGAAGAAAAACGGCTTTGCCGTCCTCAACGGACTCAAGCCGCAGGTTCCGGTATGGTGCCTCAAGGAGTCTTCCTTCGGCAGCGTCGTCATCGCCCGCGAAGCTCCGGTCCTGGCCTTCACGGAAGGAGATTACCGCCGTCCGTACGACCTGTACCTGGCATTTGATGCGACGAAGAAGGGTCTCGCCAAGGGCAATTTCAGCCTGAAGCCTTCCCTGGAGAAGCGTCTGGACGGCGCGACGAAACTGACCTCCGTCAACCCGCAGCAGGCCCAGTACCGTTGGGGCGATGCCCAGCTGGTGCATTGGACGGCCTATGACGGTACGCCGCTGGACGGTATCCTGATTGTCCCGGAGGACCGCAAGCCGGGCGAGAAACTCCCGTTGATGATCTACTTCTATGAGCGAAACTCCGAGACGCTCTACAACTACCGCCAGCCGGCACCTTCCCGCTCCACGGTCAATCCGGCCATGTACGTCAGCAACGGCTATGCCTTCTTCATTCCGGACATCGTCTACAAGGACGGCCACCCGGGCGAGAGCGCGTACAACTGCATCTGTTCCGGTGCAGAGGCCATGTGCGACCAGTTCGACTTCATCGACCGCAGCCGCATGGCCATCCAGGGCCAGAGCTGGGGCGGCTATCAGGTGGCTTACCTGATCACCCGGACCGACATGTTCATTGCGGCCGGAGCCGGCGCCCCGGTCGGCAACATGATCAGTGCCTACGGCGGTATCCGCTGGGAATCCGGTCTGGTCCGTGCCATGCAGTATGAACATGGACAGAGCCGTATCGGCAAGTCCATCTGGGACGAGGGCGGCCTGGAACTGTATATCGAGAATTCCCCGGTATTCCATGTCAACAAGGTCAAGACGCCGGTCCTGATCATGGCCAACGATGCCGACGGCGCCGTTCCGTGGTACCAGGGTATCGAATTCTTCTCCGATTTGCGCCGCTTCGGCAAGAAGGCCTGGATGCTGCAGTACAATGACGAAGCCCACAACCTGGCCGAGCGTCGCAACAGCAAGGATCTCAGCGTCCGTCTGCAGCAGTTCTTCGACCATTACATGAAGGGTGCTCCGATGCCGGTCTGGATGAAATACGGTGTCCCGACCCATCGCAAGGGCCAGGATTTCGGTTTCGAATACGCCGAATAAAAGGGACCCAATCCCCTGCTGAAAAAGGAGAAGGCATGCACCTTCTCCTTTTTTTACTATCAGGCGGAACGGGCATTTCCATCCTCGCCACCCACTGGGTCGCCTTCTTCGCCAGCATCCAGGCCTCCAATGTCTCCATCGGCGTCGCCGGGATCCTGACACGGCCCTTGCCCGCGAAGGGGCAGTAATAATCTGGAAAGATTTTTGTACATTTGTCAAAACGCGTATTCCGATACTGAATGATCATAGAATCAACAACGGTTTTCCGGCCGATGCGCCGGTTCAAGCAACAACTGCCGGAGGAAGAATGCCTCTGCATCCTGGACAAGGCCTACCGCGGTTTCCTGTCCGTCATCGGTGACGGCGGATATCCGTACACCGTTCCCATCAATTTCGTCTTTGCGGATGGCCGGATCTACTTCCACTGCGCCAAAAGCGGCCACAAACTGGATGCCGTACGCGCCTGCGACAAAGTCTGCTTTACGGTCCTGGACGAACCGGTCCGCGAACCGGACGACTGGTGGTACCACGTCCGGAGCGTCATCTGCTTCGGCCGCATCCGGATCCTCGAAGACCCTGCAGAAAAAGGGATGCGGCTGCGCCAGCTCGGCGGGAAGTATTTCCCGGAAGGCTATGACCTCGAAAGGGACATGGCCAAGAACGGTCCCCAGGCCGAGGTGCTGGAGATGACCCTCGAACATGTCTCCGGCAAATCCGTCAAAGAAAAATAACCCCCATCCGAATCCATTCATCCCAGAACAATGAAACATATTATCAGAACCTGCATCCTGATGATGCTGCTGGCATGCACGGCATGCGGCTCGCTGTCGGAAACCCGGCAGGAACGGGCGGAGCGCGAACAGCGGGAGGCCCTGCTGGTACAGCAATTCGTCGAATCCGCCGATTTCAAGATCGACATCACCCAGATGATCCCCTTCCGGGGCAGACCCCAGCATGTTTCTCCGTTCTCCGTAAGCGTCAAGGATGGAAAGATCAATTCCTACCTCCCCTACTTCGGACGGGCCTGGGATCTCCCCTACGGCGGCGGCCACGGCCTGAATTTCCAGGCGGAATACCAGGAATACAACGTCATCGCGCAACCGGACGGATCCGACATGATCCGGATCCTGGTCAAGACCGACGAGGACACGCATGTCTATACTTTCACGATCTATGATAACGGAAAGGTCAACCTGCTCGTCCAGTCCCGCAACCGCGAACCCGTATCCTACTACGGAGAGATCCGCTTTTCAGACGACGAAGACAACTAACGGCAGAATCCTGCATCTTACTGGATTCCAACGACTTTTATTTTAACAAATATTCCCCATGAGAACCATTTACGATTTCACTGTCAAGGACAGGAAAGGACAACCGCTCAGCTTGAAAGAATACGCAGGAGAAGTCCTGCTCATCGTCAACACCGCCACCCAGTGCGGCTTCACCCCGCAGTACGATGAACTGGAGAAACTCTACGAGAAATACCACTCCCAGGGCTTCGTCATCCTGGATTTTCCGTGCAACCAGTTCGGATCCCAGGCACCCGGCACCGACGAATCCATCCATGAGTTCTGCAAGCTGAACTTCGGTACGGACTTCCCGCGTTTCAAGAAGGTGAAAGTCAACGGTCCGGATGCGGACCCGCTCTTCCTCTATCTCCAGCAGGAGAAAGGCTTCGCCGGATGGAATCCGGAGCATCCCCTGACGGGCATTCTGGATGAGATGCTCTCGAAGGCCGACCCGCAGTACAAGGAGAAACCGGACATCAAATGGAATTTCACCAAATTCCTCATTGACAAGAAAGGACAGGTCGTCGCCCGTTTCGAGCCGACCGAAAGCATCAGCACCATCGCCGGCTGCATCGAAGAATTGCTGAAGCAGTAACGGCAGCACCATACAGGCCGCTCTCCGCCTGCCGATGCTCCCCTACCGACGTCCCGCCAGGATCACCCCGAGCAGGATGGCAGTGGAGCCCAGGGCGGAGAGCGGTGTCATTTTCTCTCCCAGGAAGATCATTGCAAAGAACAGCGTGAAGACGGGATTGAGATAGACGTAGTTGGTCGAAGTGACATTGCCCAGCCGGGCCATCACGTAGTTCCAGACAATGAAACAGGCCAGCGAAGCGAGCAGGTGGTACAGGAGACGGTTCCGGGTGATGGTGCTCATCGGGCGTTCAGGGCCGGGACGTCCCGGGTCAGGCGGGATTCACGGGCTTTGCGGACATACAGGCGGACGATATCGGCCGGAATGGATGCGTTTCCGGAAACGAAGTCCCGCGTCTGCCGGGGATGCTTGGCCAGGGCGGTGGCGAGCAGCCAGGCGACGCCCATCCGGACATAATACGGTTCCCCTTCCTGCAACTGCATGGCCGTCAGGTCGCCGAACGTCCGCGACAGGACGTCTTCCCCAAGGAAATGGCACATGCTCAGGATCAGCCCGGTCCGGCGGGTGAACTCCGGCTGTCCGGACGCCAGGCATTCCAGGATGAAGGGACGGACCGCATCGTCCCGGATCCACTTGGCGTTGCAGCAGAACGTATCGCAGATGGCCCAGTTGTCGATCCGGGACAGGAATTCCCGGATCCGGCGGATCCGTTCCCCGAGCGGACACTTCATGGCATCCAGGACCAGTCCCCAGATGATCCGTTCATCATGGGACAGTCTTTCGTCCGCCGCCCAGTCATCCAGGATCTCCCCGACGTCTTCCCGGCGGGCGATCTCGCGGGCCACTGCCTTCATCTGCGGCGTATGCAGGCCGAGGATTTCGGTGCCGGGGGCGGGAGCGATGATTGCGACATGGCCCTTGCGGTATTTCTCCTCCGTCCGGAAACGCTCGCACACCAGCGGGCCGAGGACTTCCTCCCGGTAAATCCGGTTGAAGAGGATGTGCAGGTTTTCTTCGTCCCGGATCATCGCCCGGAGTTCGGCCAGTTTGGCCGCATTCGGAGACTCGGGGATCCAGAGTTGCAGATAGCCTCCTTCTGCATATTTTTCATGGAGATGGTCCAGGGTACGCTGCCAGTGGCCGGGACGGGGCAATTCCGGATAATGGGCCAGACCGAACTGGACGGTCCGGCGGATGATCTGCTCCGGAATGATCAGGCGGTCGGCCTCGGCGACGATGCGGCCGTAGATGGAACGGGGTTCATGGTCCGAGGAAGCCCGGTGGTCTTCCGCCGCCTGTGCCGCCTGCTCGATTTCGGCTTCGCTCAGCCAGCGGCGCAGTTCCCGGTCAGCCCGGATGATCCGTCCGGATTCGAGATGGTGCGTCTTCCGGTCGACGGACAGGCCCAGGTCATGGCAGGCCGCGGCGGCATAGAGCAGGTTCCGGTCGACCGGATAACCGGCGGCCAGGTCCATGGCCCGGGACACGACGGCGCGGGCATGGTCTTCCCGATGGGCCTTGTCGAAATCCGCATATTGCGGAATCACGGTATGCTCCAGGTAGACAGCCAGCCCCGGATCGACATCCAGCAGTTCGGCCGCCAGCAGCGGCAGCAGGCCGTCATCCGCAGGCAGCCAGCGGACATCATGCAGTTCCGCATAGGACAGCCACCGGGCGGCTTCATGTTCTTTCAGGTGCAAGGCAGGGGCCGCCAGCGTACAGAGATAGCAGTGCATGGTCAGGTGGAAATCCGGATAATCCCACTCGACCGTATCGATCAGCCGGCCGATGCGGATCCGGGCATCCAGTTCTTCGCGGATTTCACGGGTCAGTGCCTCCTCGGGCGTCTCCCCGGGCTCCATCTTCCCGCCGGGGAACTCCCACCAGTCCTTCCAGGCTCCGTAGCCACGTTCCGTGGCAAAAATCCGGTTGCCCTCCCGCAAGACGGCGGCAACCACTTCAATTCGTTTCATATACAAAAATCTTCCGCACAAAGATACGGAAGATTCAACAAATAAGATAGATGAAAGAGTTTCTCAACATTACTTTTTCCCGCCATTTAAAAGCCTATATTTTGTACGGCGGCATCGCGCGGCCGCCGGAGTTGTTGAAGCGGTAGGAGATATCCAGCACAAAAAAGCGTCCATATACGGGCGTCCAGGCGTGGGTAACGGATGACGGGCCCATGGTTAGGGTATAGACCGAGCCGCTGCGCAGCAGGTCGATGCCCCGGATGCAGATTTTCAGGTTTTTCTGCAGGAGATTAAGGCCGAGGGCA
>CADCRA010000095.1 GCA_902803715.1 uncultured Bacteroidia bacterium | reverse complement strand
CTGCATCGCTTCATCTGAGGCTGGAAAAGACATAAATAAAAAAAGGAGAAACTTGACAGACAAGTTTCTCTTTTTTTTCATGAGCTTTGACGCGTCACGCGTGAATGCTCATACTAACCACATAATTAATAACACTAAAACTAATAACCAATGAGCTGCAAGTGGGAGAACCCCATCTGGAACTCGTTACAAAGGTACGGCTTTTCAGAAATCCTGCAAACTTTTTTCGATTAAAATTTTAAAGATTTCTGTCATATAATACATATATCACTATTATTCAATACATTACATCAATATTAAAATGTAATTATCCATCTTTTTTTTCGGACGTTTTTATCGTAAAACGTTTTTCCAGAGGGTCTATTTATTTTTAAAATGATTTAAATTAAAATTTTAATTACGATTTGTAAGCAAACGGAACAAATCCTTTGATTATTCATTATTGTTCTATACTTTTGTATGAAAAGATTATAAGTCTCCATGGTGCAGGAAATGTATCAATTACCGGAAAAATATGCCGCAGACCCCGCTCAGCGGACGGTTATCGGACTGGAGAAGGGGTACCATCTGGTTCTGGCGCCTCCGGGCTGCGGAAAGACTGATATCCTGGCGGAACGAATCGCCCGGGCGCTGGCCGACGGATTCAGCCCGGCCGAGATGTTGTGCCTCACGTTTACGAACCGGGCGTCACGCGGCATGCAGGAGAGGGTCGGCCGAAGGCTGGACGGTAAGGTGGAGGACCTGTTTATCGGCAATATCCATCGCTTCTGTTCCCGGTTCCTGTACCAGAACGGAGTGATTGCCCAGGCCAGTTCCCTGCTGGATGACAACGACACCCTCAGCATCATCGAAGAACTGCTGGGAAAAGAAGAAGTCCTGGACGGCCTCTCGTTCGACGAAAAGGACGGGTATCTGCGCATTGCCCGGATCCAGCATATCTGCGAACAGTTCCGCTGCGGCCATGAACGGGCCCTGATCCTGGGTGCCGAGGCTTTCCCCGGCAAGGAAGTCGCTTCTCTTTGCAAATTCTACGGGAAGGATTACAGCCGCACCGCAGTCCTCGAACTGTATGAACAGATGGAGACATGGCTCGCCGCCGACCGTCCGAACGAACATCTTGCCGCCGTTGCGCAGCTCCTGCTCAACGCCCGCCGCTACCGTGATTACAAACGCGCCAACGGCCTCCATGATTTCGACGACCTCCTGCTGATGACCTATGACCATGCGAAATCCCACCCGGACGAGATTCCGCACTATCGTTGGATTCAGATCGATGAAGTCCAGGACCTGAGCCCATTGCAACTGGCTATCGTTGATGTATTTACTGAGAAGAACGACCCGTGCGTCGTCTACCTGGGCGATGAGCAGCAGGCCATTTTCTCTTTCATCGGCGCGAAGTTGGAGACGCTCGAAGGTCTCCGTACGCGCTGCTCCGGCCGGATCCATCATCTGTACAACAACTACCGTTCTCCCCAATACCTGCTGGACGTGACCAATACCTTCGCCAGCCGGGAACTGGACGTGGATCCGGCCCTGCTTCCGGCATCGGACCGCAACGAGATGCCGGGACCGGACGACCTGACCATCCGGCACGCCCCCGACAAGGATGACGAATATACCCTGGCCGCTTCCCTGGCCGCCCGTTTTTCCGAATCGGGACGCACGGCCGTCCTGGTTCCGTCCAACAACGATGCGGAAGAAATCAGCGGACGGCTGGACAAGGCGGGGATCCGGCATTTCAAGATCTCCGGAAGCGACATCTTTTCATCGCCCCGGATCCAGTTGCTGCTCTCCCACCTCAACGTCTGCCTGAATCCGGCCGGCTTCCTGGCCTGGTCCCGCATTTTCAGCCACCTCGGCGTCTTCAAGACCCAGGCGGCAGCCCGGTCGTTCCTCCGGGAACTCGAACGGGCCCGGCTGTCCCCTGTCGACTTGCTGCAACATCCCGGCGGATCGGCCCTTTCCGCCTTTGTCAGGGATTGGGAGGAAAAGGATCTTGTCATTTTCGATACGGAGACAACCGGACTGGATGTCGTTCACGACGACATCGTGCAGATTGCGGCCATCAAGGTCCGCAAAGGATCCATCGTCAGCCGGTTCAACTGTTTCCTCCGGACGGAGCGTCCGATTCCCGCCCTGCTGGGAGACCAGCCCAATCCCCTTCCGGCTGCTTATGCCGCAGCCCGGCCGCTGCCCCGCCCCGAAGGGCTCCATGCCTTCCTGGATTTCGCCCAAGGCTGTTCCCTGCTCGGCCACAACGTCCGTTTCGACCGGGCTATCCTGGACACCAACCTACGCAGGGATGCGGGAATCCGGGACCTGGATGCGCGCTTCCCCATCTTTTATGATACGCTGACGTTCGCCCGCCTGACCGATCCGGATGCAGACAGTTACCGGCTGAAAGACCTGCTGGAGCGATGGGGACTTGAGGGTGAGAATTCCCATCTGGCAGACGACGATATCCTGGCGACCCTTTCCGTCGCCCGGCACTGCCGGGAAACGGCCGAACCTGTCATTCTGGGCCAGACGGCCTGCCTGGAGACCTGCCCGCTGACGGCTGCCGCCTTCCGTTCCGCCTACCTGGATGCCTGGCGCCACACCCGGGAGACGCTGCTGGAGCCGGCCCCGGAGGATGGCTGGCCGGCCATCGCCCATGAATTGAAATGGCTGTACCTGCATTTCCTGGAGCGGAAAGCCATCTCCCGCGAACCCAAGTTAAGATACATCCTGCAGTTCCTGCGTCAGGAAGTCGTCGACATTCCGTCGGAGCCCCTGCTGCTGGAGCAACTGCAGAACCATATCATGGACCTGAACACCTACAAGGAAGCCGACCTGTGCGACAGCCGGACCATCGGAGAGAACCTGTTCATTTCCACGGTCCACAAGGCCAAGGGCCTGGAATTTGACAATGTCCTGGTCTTCGACGTAACGGAAGGGACCTATCCGTTTTTCATGAGCCAGACGCCGGCGGCCGTCAAAGAGGATGCACGGAAATTCTACGTCGCCCTCTCGCGAGCCCGACGCAGGCTCTGCCTGCTGTATTGCGAGAAGGTAAAAGGCATTTCCCGGCGGGGTTTCCCGTATGAAATGGAGCGGGAGCCCTCCCCATTCCTCCGTTCCATCCGCCATTTCTTCACCGAAAAACCATAAAAAAGTCTCCGCTCTTCCGGGCGGAGACTTCGTCAAAAGGTAATGACGGTCTTTATTTGACGGCTTTCAGACCGTTTTCAATCTGACTGGCGATTCCCTGCCAGTGTGCTTTCGTGACAGCGTCCGAAGACTTGGCCTTGGCCGCTTTCTTCTGGATATCCATGAGCTGGGCAGTCACCAGGGCACGGGCATCGGTCGTCGCGGAAGCGGCACCTGTCACCGTTTCAAGTGCTGCGGTCACATAGCGGCGCTGCAGATAACGGCGGTAACTGTCGACGGCCTTTCCCTTACCCAGTTCTTCGAAGATCATTCCGGTCAGGTCGGAGAGATACTCTTCCGGCTTGTAATTGGAGGCGTCATGCTGGGCGAAACTGCCCAGACGGTTCAGCTTGCCGGTATTCAGCAGGTTGGTTGAACTAATGACATTGTTGACCAGGGTATACAGGTAGCTGTCCGGATTATCGGAGAAGGTATAGATGTACGGAACATCGACCAACCAGGACGGTTTCTTGAAAAGATTGTCATTCAGGAAATTCAGGGCTTTCTTCTGGCGATCCTTCGGAACGGCCTCATAGACGGGACCTTCCTGTTCGATGCTCTTGTACGTCACGAAACGTCCGCCGATGTTGGCGGAGACATGGCCCATGTAGCGGTTGTACTGGCCGACCAGCGCCTCGTACATACGGCGGGCATTGGTATACTGGTTGGCTTCCTCCGCATTCCACTCCGGCAGGAGGCCGATGATGCGCTGGAGGTTCTTGATACCGTAGGAACTGGCGAGGACGGCGTCGTCGCCGAGGTCTTCGCGCTGAGCGCGCGGATCGTTGTCGTTGCCTTCACCGCCGAACCACAGGCGCGGATTCGACGCCAGGCGTTCGATGATCACCTTGTTCCAGTACAGCTGGTCCTCCTTCGGGGTCTTCAGGTACGTCGGTTTGTAACCGAATTCGATCGCCCACTTGTCATAGTCGTTGATGCGCGGATACAGGCCGGCCTTGGTGATGCCGTCCTCCGGCTGGGCCACATAGTTGAAACGGGCGTAGTCCATGATACTGACGGTATGGCCGTTCTTCTCGACCCATTCCTTGTTGCGGAGGTTCTCGACCGGAGTCTTGCTGCTGGAGCCCATGTTGTGGCGCAGGCCGAGGGTATGGCCGACTTCGTGGGAAGAAACGAAACGGATCAGGTCGCCCATCAGTTCTTCGTCGTAGACCATCTTGCGGGCACGCGGATCGACGGCGCCGGCCTGGATCTGATACCAGTCGTGGACCAGGGTCATGACATTGTGGTACCAGCCGATATGGCTTTCGAGAATCTCGCCGGAGCGGGGGTCATGGACATTCGGGCCGTAGGCGTTGGCCGTCGGAGAGGCCAGGTAACGGATGACGGAGAAACGGGCGTCTTCCATGCTCATGTCCGGATTGTCCTCCGGCCACTCTTCGGCGTGGATCGCATTCTTCCAGCCGGCCTGCTCAAAAGCGACCTGCCAGTCGTTGACGCCGGCGATCAGGTACTTGCGCCACTGCTTCGGCGTAGCGGGATCGATGTAGTAGACAATCGGCTTGATCGGCTCGACCAGTTCGCCGCGTTTCTGCTTATCCACATCCTCCGGACGGGCTTCCAGGCGCCAGCGGGCGATGAAGCGGACGCTTTCCACACCCTGCTGCTCATCGGAGAACTTGCTGTATCCGTCCGCGAAATAACCGACGCGGGCGTCGAAGAGGCGCTGCTGCATGGGTTTCTCCGGCAGCAGGACCATCGAGGTGTTCAGGACGAAGGTCACCGTTCCGGCTTCGTTGCCGGCCGGAAGGCCGCGGCTGCCGGTCACAGCGGCCGTCGCGCTCGGAGCGGAATAGTTGAAAGTCTTCGTAACGGTCACTTCCGTGTTGATCGGATAAGTGCGGATGCTATTGATGAAGGAGGCATCGGACTTCACGCCGCCCAGATTGTAGGAACGTTTGGAGCGGCTCGGGAAGGAGAAGACCTGGGTGTCACCTTCGAAAAGGCTGGTCACCTTGACGCGGGTGCAGCCTTCGCTGCTTTCTTTCTCGGGCTTGAAGGAAGCGACGATCGGGTTCTCGGAACTGATCTTGACAGCCTTGGTAATGGCCTGGCCCTCGTCGGCATAGATGGTCAGGGCATCGGCGCGGAGCAGAAGGTTGCCGTTGACGGCTTTCTCCCAATAGATCATGACTTCATTGACTTCCTCACCACCATACTCGGAAGCACCCGGCGTATTGGAGACGAAACGGGTCACGGCCAGGATCCGGCGGCCGAGGAGGCTGTCCGGAATGTCGAAATACCAGTCTTTTTCATGCTGGGATACACCGAACAGACCGGGCTTGACGGTCAGTGCCGGAGCGGCTTCCTTTTCTTCCGTCTTATCCGGATCCGGTTTGGCCGGGGCGCCGGAGCGCTGGGCGAAAGCGACCGGTCCGGCCGCCATCATCAATGCCACAAAGGCGATTACAGCTTTTTTCATATCAAACAAAGATTATCATTGCACACAAACTCCGTCAAGATAAGCATTATTTTCGAAAGAGGGAACAAACCCGCTTTGGCAAACCCTTGAAAAGACGTAAAAATGGAAAAATCGGACGTTTTTGAAGGACACTGAAAACAAGAATCGTTATCTTTGTGCCATCATTTTACCGGTATGACTGATTTTGCAGCGATCGATTTCGAGACGGCGAACGAATGCCCGAGCAGCGTCTGCAGCGTGGGCATCGTCGTCGTGCGTGACGGGGAAATCGTGGACCGGTTCTACAGCCTGATCCATCCGGAACCGGAGTACTACCAATGGTTCTGCCGGCGGGTGCACGGGCTGGGGCCCGAGGACACGGAAGATGCTCCCGTCTTCCCCTTCGTTTGGGAAAAGGTCGAGCCCCTGATCGAGGGCCTGCCGCTGGTCGCCCACAATGCAAGGTTTGATTCGGGCTGCCTGAAAGCGGTCATGCAAGTATACCGGATGGACTATCCGGACTATGCGTTCTACGACACGCTCTGGGCTTCCAGGAAGCATTTCGGGCACAGTTTGCCGAATCACCAGCTCCAGACGGTCGCAGCGGCCTGCGGATATGACCTTACGAACCACCATCATGCCCTCGCCGATGCCGAGGCATGCGCTTACATTGCCATGAAACTGTTATAGGTTTCAGGGGAAAGCGGTCATTTTCCCGCTGAAAGATATTCTTTCAACGCTTCCACATACTGCTGGAAGGCTTCCTGTCCTGCCGGGGTGATCCGGCAGGTGGTGCGGGGCATCTTGCCTCTGAAGCCTTTTTCTACCGTGATGTATCCGGCCGAAGTGAGTTTGTCGATCTGAACGCTCAGGTTCCCGGAAGTGGCGCCCGTCTGTTTCTTCAGATAGGTAAAATCGGCTTCATCGGCCCCGGCCAGGATGGACATCACCGCCAGCCGGAGCTCGGAATGAAGGATCGGGTCTAACGTGGGGAACATGGCTACCTGTACTGAATCTTCATGATAAAGCCGGTCAAAAGCAGGAGGATGCCGCCCAGGGTGAAGATGAGAAGCTGTGCTTCACTCCTGACCAGCAGTGCAAATACGGCTCCGCCGATGCCCAGGAGGAATCCGGCGATGATGATGGGCCAATTCTTCAGCAGGACGCCGGAAATGCACTCGGCCAATCCCAGGAGGATGACGATCATGAGCGTGATGCGCATCGGGAGCAGGAAGACCGCGATGATACTGAGCGTGATGGAGAATACACCGAAAACAGACCACACGCCGCCGAGCATCTTGCTCACCTCATTCTGCGGCACGGCAGAATGGCCCTTCCCTATCAGGGCGGCGAGAGGATTGCCGATCACCGGCATGGCAAACCACAGGAAGTTCCACTGCGGCTTACCCGTGAAATGCCATAACAGATAAATGGCCAGGGACGTTGCGGTAAGCAGCACGCCCCAGAGGATGAAGTACTTTGCGCTGTTGCGGAGGATGTCCTTCCTGCTTCTGTTGAAGGATTCGGAGATGAGCTGAAGGCTTTCAGAAGCCGTCATTTCTTTGTTCTGTTCCATTGTATCAACTGTTTAACTGGTTTCGTAGCCAAGCGAAGCTGCGCAGTCTTCCTTAACCACAATGCAAATATAAACAAGTTTATTTTATAAACCAAATTATTTGATACAAATCGGAAAAATAAGTATATTTGAGCCATGGAATACCTGTCAAAGCAACGATACGACGAGATATCGGCCGAGTTGAAACATCTGATCGGAGAGGTCTACCCCAAGGTAAAGGATGACCTGGCGGAGGCGCGTGCCCAGGGAGACCTGAGCGAGAATGCGGGATACCGGGAAGCACGGCGGATCCAAGCGAAAACCATCAGCCGGATCCGTTTCTTGCAGAAGGTTCTGGAACATGCCCGCGTCATCAACCCCGACGCCCTCCCCAAAGACAAGGTATGCCTTCTGAGCCGGGTCGAATTCACGAACCTCGCGACCAACACCCGCATGATATTTAAGATCGTCAGTCCGCATGAAATGGACCTTGAAGCGGGCAAGATCTCGCTGAAATCCCCGATCGGAGCTGCTTTGATGGGCAAGAAGGTCGGCGAAATTGCCGAAGCACAGGTGCCTTCCGGGACCCTGCGCCTGAGAATCGAAAGCATCACACTCGACTGAGGGGGCCAGGATAAAAACAGGACAATGATAAAAGAAATGTGCCCCGGAATAACGTCCAGAGCACATTTGAGAGGTGCCTAGCAGAATCGAACTGCTGTAGCAGGTTTTGCAGACCTGTGCCTAACCACTCGGCCAAAGCACCATTGGGATTACAAATATAGGCATTTTCTGCGAACCCGCAAGCGTTTTTCGAGAAAAACCCATAAAGACTTATTCAACGTACAGCAGAAGCCCCTTGAGATACTCCCCTTCCGGATGGTAAATATTGACGGCATGATCGGCCGGCTGGTTGAGTCTGTCGAGAATCCGCACGCTGCGGCCGGTCTGGGCAGCCGCAGAGAAGACGGCCAGCGCAAACGCTTCCTTGTCAACGACCTGGGAGCAGCTGAACGTAAAGACGAAACCGCCCGGCGCCACCTTGGAAATGGCCGCGGCATTGAGCCGCTGATAAGCGCGGAGCGCATTCGAAAGGGCTCCCCGGTGCTTGGCGAATGCCGGCGGATCGACAATCATGAGATCGTATGCGTCTTCGGGTGCATTCTTGAGGAAATCGATGGCATCTGTGCAGTACGACGTATGGAGCGAAGGATCGAACCCGTTCAGCGCGACATTCTTTTCGACCATGTCCATCGCCTTGCGGGAGCTGTCGACCGAATCGACATGGACGGCACCGGCGCCCAGGGCGTAGATGGAAAAACCGCCCGTGTAGCAAAACAGGTTGAGGACCCGCCGGCCAGCAGCATAACGACCGACCAGGTTGCGGTTCTCGCGCTGGTCGAGGAAGAAACCGGTTTTCTGTCCCTCGGTCCAGTTGACCAGGAACTTGTGCCCGTTCTCCAGGACCATCTGTTCGTCGTCGGAGAATCCGGGCCGGCGATACAGGTAACCGTCGATCAGCTCGAGGCCTGCCTTGAAGGGCGCCGTGCCGGAGCTTTTGTCATAGACGGCTTTCAATTCCTCCCCGTATACGGCGACCAGGGCCTCGCAGATCTGTTTCTTGGCCCGGAACATGCCGACGGAATGGGCCTGCATGACACAGACACCGTCATAGTAATCGATGATCAGTCCGGGCAGGTTGTCGCCTTCCCCATGGACCAGCCGGTAACAGTTGGTTGCGCTGCCTCCGGCCAGGCCGGCTGCACGACGCACCGCATAGGCACGGCCGATCATGTCCTTCCAGAAATCCGGAGAAAGGACTTCCCCGTCGAAACTCAGGATCCGGACAGCGATGGAACCGATCTGGTAATGGCCGGCCGCCAGGAACTGGCCGTCCGAGGCATGGACCGCAACGATATCTCCTTCTGCCGGCGAACCGGTAATCTGTGCGATCGAACCGGAAAACACCCAGGGATGGAAACGGCGGACGGATTCCTCCCGCCCTTTTTTCAGGATGACTTTTACCATAGAGGACTCAGGCTTTGGCGACGGGCTGCGGCATCATCTCCTCAGCCGTCAAAGGATTCTTTTCGCTGGCGAGCAGCTTCTTGTACATCTCGCGGCAGACCCAGGCGTCGGTCGCGGCATATTTCTGCTGGGATTCGGACAGATGTTCCGCTTCCCAGTTGGACAACTGCTGGGTCTTGGAGATCCGGACGCCCAGGATGATGGCGGCCATCTTCTTGACGCTTTTGTCCTTGATGCCGTATTCCCAGACGATCTTCTGCAGGTCGACGAAGCCGGCGGGCTGGAACTTGGCATATTTCTGCAGGCCGCGGACATCGTCCGTCACGGCCGCTCCCACTTTCAAGATGGCCGGATTGGACAGGATGCTGCAGAGTTGCCTTTGCATACCCAGGGTCTTGACCCGGAAAAGGAAGGCCTTCTCCGCACCGGAGAGTTGCAGCAGGGAGACACCGTAATGCGGCTGGTCCGGGCTGAAACACGGACGGGATTCGGTATCGAATCCGATGATTTTCTTGGTCTTGAGGTATCGGACCGCCTTTTCGAACTCCGGACCGGGCTGGTCGATGACATGGATTTCCCCTTCAAAGGCGGCCAGGGGCATCTTTTCCAGTTCGGAGGCGTCGATGGTCTTAACGAACATACAGGGCAAACAGCTTGGGGGTTACCGCCAGCATCATTTCCAGCAGTTCCGGGGTGATATATTTGTCCTTCAATTCCACCAGGGAGTAGGAAGGTTCGTCGAGGTTGACGGCCCGCATGTAGCGGAACTCATCCGTCAGCCACCCGTCGGGCGTGTACGCACTCTCGGGCAATCCGTTGACCGGCGCCGTCGCATACAGCTTGGCGTCCGGATAAGCCACCTTGTGCGTGAAACGATTGGTTTTCCGCAGGTAGGAATAACAAACGGATGCAACCGACGAAGCTGGATCGATGACCTCGAAATCATCGGTCAGCAGGTTGCGATACGTGATATAGCGGTCACGGTCGACCTGCATGACGGACTGGACGGCGGCTCTCAGGGAATCGACGGAGACGCTCGGATCATCCAGCACCAGGGCGGACAGGCGGGCGGGTTTGCCCACGGAAGCGTATTTGCGCATGAACTCCAGGAAGCGGTCCAGCACCGTATGGGAAGAGTCCGGACTGAAAGCCTCATACCGGGCAGCCGGATCGCCATGCTCCCGGGCACTGCGCGGGAAAACGGTGGACCAGACGCCGGCCCCGATGACGTCGCTCGTCGTCCAGACCCCGAGATGCAAGCCGTTCCCGTGACGCTCCCAGGCATGGTCCAGCATGGCCTGGGCGACAGGGATGACGGCGACAGGTTTTCCGGCAAGCTGGCAGAGGGTGTCGATGTCATAATAGCCGTAAGCCGATGCATAGGAAGAAGACAGGATCACCATCTTGGCAGCGGACTTGTGGACCAGGCGGTCCGTATCATACGAACTCAGGTTGCAGGCCGTATCCAGGGCCGCGATGAAATTCCGGACGGAGAGTTCCGACAGGAAATCCTCGTTGGCGGCACTGACATAGCCGCTATAAGGCGCATTCGCCACATCCAGGATCGGCGCGAACACTTCCCCGGCAAAATCCGGGAGGCCGTCCGATACGGGTTTTCCGTTGATGTTATCGAAACGGTCGCTGGTCAGCAGGGCTTCCGTCAGCAGCACGGTCTCTTCGGGTTCGCCGACAACCGCAATCGAACCGGTCTTGCCGCCCGGCAGGTAGGAGGCCATGACCCCATGCTCATAGGAGGCCGTGTCCTCCAGGACACGCGCCACGAACGGGGTCATGTAGCGGTTGCCCGTGACACGGTTCCTGCAGGAGACCGAAAAGACGGCGAGGACCGTCAGGGCGATATAAGTCAATTTCTTCATGTCAAATCTGCATGCGATTCTGCAAAGATAACATTTTTACGCCTATCTTTGCAGTGTGTGATCGGAAAAGTTGAACATGACAGCACTTCTTCTCATCGATTCTTGGAAAGGATGTCTTTCTTCCGAAGAAGCGGAAGATGCGGCCCGGCAGGCCTTCGGTCCGGAAGACGCTGTAACCGCCATCCCGGTTTCTGACGGAGGGGAAGGTTTCTGCCGGATCCTTACGGACCTCCTCGGCGGAAGTTTCCGCACCGTTCCCTGCTGCGATCCGCTGGGACGTCCCATCCTTGCCCGGTATGGAATTGCGGGAGACCGGGCCATCCTCGATACGGCTTCCGCCAGCGGTCTTACGCTGCTGGCTCCCCATGAACGCAATCCCCTGCTGGCTTCGTCCTTCGGGACAGGCCAGTTGCTCCGCGCCGCCTTGCAGGAACCGGTCCGGAAGGTCCTTGTCGGCCTGGGCGGCAGCGCGACGGTCGATGGAGGGAAAGGACTGCTGGAAGCCGTCGGCACGATACCGGCCGGTATCCGGCTGCATGGATTCTACGATACGGATGTGCCGTTCTGCGGTCCCGGCGGGGCTGTCGAAGTGTTTGCCCCCCAGAAAGGAGCAACTCCGGACATGATGGAAGAACTGGAACGGCGGATGGCGGAACGGAAAGGCTTCATGGAAAAGCATTACGGCGTGGATGTGACGCACATGAGCGGTGCCGGCGCCGCCGGCGGCATCGGCGGGGCGCTGCTCGCCCTCGGAGCGCAGCTGCACCGGGGGATTTCGTCCTGCCTCGACCTGGCGGACCTGCCGGAAGCCCCGGATTGGGTCATCACCGGAGAAGGCTGCGCGGATGCGCAGACGCTGACAGGGAAAGTCCCCTCCGGCGTCCTGGAGCGGTATCGGGGCCGGTCCCGGGTCATCCTGCTGGCCGGGAAAGTGAGGAACCGGGCGGCGCTGGAAGCGGCCGGATTTGAAGCGGTGCTGCAGGTGACGCCGGACAACCTTCCTGAAAACGAAGCGCTTGATCCGGAAAGGACCAAGCGCAACATCGCATCCGTTCTCAGGAATTATCTCCTAGAAAAACAGTAATTCGCGGTATTTCGGCATCGGCCAGAGTTCGTCGTCGACCAGCATTTCCAGGTGGTCGGCGCTGTAGCGGACCCGGTCCATGCATGCACGGACTTCGGTACCGTACAGGCGGGCGCGTTCCGCCATGTTCTCAATCCGGTTGGCCTTCTTGCGGGCCTCGACCAGCGCCTCGACGTCCTTGGACAGCGCATTGACAAAACCGGAGATTTTCCGGAAGGTCTCCATATCGGCCTGGCAGAGCGTCTTGTATTCGTCGCCGAAAGTATCCTTCGTACCCTGGATGCTCTTGACGAGGATGTTCTGGTAACTGACCGCCGCAGGTATGACATGGTTCAGACAGATATCGCCGATCACCCGGGCTTCGATCTGCAATTTCTTGACAAACAGTTCATTGGCGACTTCGTAACGGGCTTCCACTTCCGCTTTGGAAAGGACATGCATCGCATCGAACATCGCAATGGCGGAGGGTTCCAGGCTGGCCTTGAAGGCCTCGGTCACATCCGTGACGGAACGCAGGCCGCGACGGGCCGATTCTTCCGCCCATTCCTTGCTGTAGCCGTTCCCTTCGAACATGACCGGTTTCGCCGAGGAAAGGAAGTCCCGGATGACGGCCAGGATGGCACTGCGGCGCTCCTCACCGGAGGATTCCCGCTTGTGGACCTCGGCCCGGAACGCCTTGAGGCTTTCCGCCACGATGGAATTCAGGACGAAAACGGCGCCGGCGGCATTCATGGAAGCGCCCAGGGCGCGGAACTCGAAGCGGTTGCCGGTAAAGGCGAAGGGAGACGTACGGTTGCGGTCGGTATTGTCCGGCATGATCTCCGGAATCGAACTGACCATCGAGATCGGATCCACCGGTGCGCCGTCCTCGGTCTCGTTGCCGGGATGCAGGATGCTCTCGAATACCTTGGAAAGGGTTGATCCGGAGAAAATGGACATCACCGCCGGAGGAGCCTCGTGACCACCCAGGCGCCAGGAATTGCTCAGCGAGCAAACGGAGCTCATCAGCAGATAGTTATGGTCATGGACCGCTTTGGCGACCGCTGCATAGAACGTCAGGAACTGCAGGTTTTTGGTTGGCGTCTTTCCCGGAGAGAGCAGGTTGACGCCGGTATCCGTCTGCAGGGACCAGTTGCAATGCTTGCCGCTGCCGTTGATGCCGTCGAAGGGCTTTTCATGGAAAATGACCTTGAGGTGGTGCTTCTCGGCCACCTTGTTCATGACAATCATCAGGAGCATGTTCTGGTCGATGGCCCGGGTCGCTTCACAGAAGACCGGGGCGCATTCGAACTGGTTGGGCGCCACCTCGTTGTGGCGGGTCGCCAGCTGGATGCCCAGTTTGTAGGCTTCCGTCTCGAAATCCTTCATGAAGGATGCGACGCGGGAAGGAATCGCTCCGAAATAATGGTCGGAAAGCTGCTGGTCCTTGGCGGAATTGTGGCCGATGACGGTCCGGTCGCAGAGTTTCAGGTCCGGACGGGCATTGAACAGGGATTCATCCGTCAGGAAATATTCCTGCTCCAGTCCGATATTGGCCGATACGCTCCGGACATGTCCGTCGAACAGTTTCGCAACGTCGGTCGCCGCCTCATCCAGGGCCTGCAGGGAACGCAGCAGCGGAACTTTCATGTCCAGCGCCTCACCCGTATAAGAAACGAAGACCGACGGGATACAGAGCGTGCCGTCCAGCAGGAACACCGGAGAGGTGGGGTCCCAGGCGGAATAACCGCGGGCTTCGAAGGTATTGCGCAGACCGCCGTTCGGGAAACTGGAGGCATCCGGTTCCTGCTGGACCAGGGCGTCGCCGCTGAACCGCTCGAAAGGACGGCCGTCCTTGACGGAAACAAAGGCTTCATGCTTTTCCGCCGTCGCGCCCGTCAGGGGCTGGAAGAGATGGGTATAGTGGGTCGCACCGTTCTCGATCGCCCAGGTCTTCATCGCCGTCGCGATCTCGTTGGCGACGGAACGGTCGATTTTCTTGCGGGCATAAATGGCTGCGAGGACGGCTTCGTAAGCGGCGCGGGAGAGATAGCGCTGCATCTTGTCCAGGTCGAAAACATTCTGTCCGAAATACGCTGAGACCGGACGGTCTTCCTTGTAGAAACGCCCCGGGGTATGGGCGACGGCCTCGCTGAGGGCCATTTGTCTGAAAGTTGCCATAACACAGATTTGTTAGTCCGGGTGCAAAATTAGCACATCCGGAGAACAAATCCGAATTATAAAACGTTAAAGTTTTGATTTCAGTATGTCGAAAATCTTCGGAACAAGCATTTCGACGACGAATTCCTCTTCCATGAAGTGGGTTCCGTCATACAATGCATAGGTGTCGCCATAGAATTTACGCCAGGTCCGGATGCTGACGACCCCGCTTTTCCGGTAGTGGTCCTTTTTCCCGAAGAAGGCGAAGAACGCATCGCGGCTGCCGGCCGTCGGTGCGTTGGCCAGGGCCAGCCGCCGGTGGCGGCGGTATTTCCGCATGATGGAGAAGGTGAAATGCAGACGCTGCCGGTCCCCTTCCCTGGGACGCCAGATCCGGTCCAGCAAAGGGGTCACGCCGGGGATGAGGGCCAGAAAGGCCAGATATCCCAGATACAAAGGGGCATTCAGCGACGGAGAGACAAACAGATGGGGAATACCGCGCACCCGCAACGCCTGCAGCGATCCCAGCGACTCCCCGATGACCAGCGCCGGATGCAGCTCGTCCACCCACTGCGCAATCTGCGCCGCTCCGGTCTCCGGATCGAAGTCATACGTCCGTACAACCACTTCCAGGCCCGATCCGGCCGGAATCCGGGACCGCAGGATCGAAGGAATGCGGCTGTCGCCGCCTCCACCCATGCCGTGGATGTACAGAACTACCATTTTTTAAGATTTAGCGATTGCAAATTTAGGAATATTCCATATATTTGTACATCAGACAACAATTTTAAACCGTTTTATATGAAATTCAAAAACGTTATCCTCGCAGCCGCGGTCCTGGCCATGCCGATCGCCGCTTCCGCCCAGAAGGCTGATGACCTCGTCTTTACGGTCGTCAAGGAGAATCCGATCACTTCGATCAAGAACCAGAACCGTTCCGGTACCTGCTGGTGCTTCTCCGCCCTTTCCTTCCTCGAGTCCGAAGCCATCCGCATCAACAACCTCAAGGAAGCCGACTATCCGGACTTCTCCGAGATGTTCGTTGTCAGCCACTCCTATGTCGACCGCGCCGACAAATACATCCGTGTCGACGGTTTCATGGGATTCAGCGCTGGTTCCCAGTGCGAAGATGCCGTGAAGCATGTCATGGCTGATTACGGTCTGGTTCCGCAGAGCGCCATGCCCGGCACGAACTACGGCACCGAACTCCCGGTCCACGCCGAGGTCGACGCCGTTGCCAAGGCTTATGTAGACGCCATCAACAAGAAACCGAACGGCACCCTGACCACCGCCTGGAAGCAGGGTTTCCAGGGTATCATGGACGCCTATTTCGGTGCTTACCCGGAAGAGTTCGTCGTCAACGGAAAGAAATATACGCCGATCACCTACCGCGACTCCTTCAAGCTTGACGCGGACAACTATGTGACCCTCACCTCCTTCACCCATCATCCGTTCTACACCAAGTTCCCGGTTGAGGTCTGTGACAACTGGCGTGCAGACGCCGCCTACAACGTCCCGATCGACGAATTCATGGAGGCGCTCTACTATGCGCTGGAGAACGGTTACACCGCCACCTGGGGCGGCGATGTCTCCGAAACCGGTTTCACCCGCAACGGCACCGCCCTTCTGCTTGACCCGCAGGCTTCCACCGCCGGTTCCGACATGGAGCGCTGGCTCGGCGCCGAAGACAAGAAGGAAGAACCCAAGGTTGCTCCGAAGGAACTGAAGCCTGACCAGGCCTACCGCCAGAAAGGCTTCGACGAGAAGACCACCACCGATGACCACGGCATGCACGCCTTCGGTATCGCCAAGGACCAGTTCGGCAACAAGTACATCATGATCAAGAACTCCTGGGGCGAAAGCGGCAAATACAAGGGCATCTGGTATATGTCCGACGCTTTCTGCCGCGGCAAGGTTCTCGACATCATGGTCCACAAGGATGCGCTTCCGAAGGCGCTCCGCCAGAAACTCGGCATCTAGTCCATGCAGATCGTAAGACATATTCCGAATACGATCACCTCGATGAATCTCCTGTGCGGGATTTTCGGGGTGATCCTCGCTTTGCAGGGACGGATCGACCAGGCCTTCCTGCTGATGCTCGCAGCCGCCGTATGCGATTTCTGCGACGGTCTGGCTGCCCGCCTGCTCCATGCCTATTCCGATATCGGGAAAGAGTTGGATTCCCTGGCAGACGTGGTCAGTTTCGGTGTCCTTCCGTCCCTGATCCTGTATAAACTCATGGCCTTCCAGGTACGGGGGTGGATCACGTTCATTCCCCTGGTCCTGGCTGTATTCTCCGCGCTCCGGCTGGCGAAGTTCAACATCGACCAGCGGCAGCATGTCCATTTCATCGGCCTGCCGACACCGGCCGCCGCCATGATCTGCGGCTCGCTCGCCTACTATGTCTACCATGAGCCCTTCACGATGCTGGCCGAATGGTGCGGAACGGTCTGGTTCATTCCGGCCGTCGCCCTGCTGCTTTCCGCCCTGCTGGTCTGCGAAATCCCGATGTTCTCCATGAAGTTCGGAAAAGAGACCGATACCCTGACCCGGATGAAACGGACGGCCCTGGTTTCGATCTGCGCCATCATTGCCGTCATGGCTGTCGTCCTCCGCTTCAACTGGTCGATCGTCATCCTGATGACCTTCACGGCCTACATCCTGATGAACATCATCTTCTCCCTGTTCAAGTCGACCCGGTAGGACGCACCGATACAAAGACGAAGGACTGGCCCCCGTCAAGGGACCAGTCCTTCGTCTTTTCGGGCGAACCGGTTAATAGTTGGTAGCGCGGACCATGAAATAGCTCTTCGGGTGCTTGCAGACCGGACAGATTTCCGGAGCCTTCTTCCCGATCACGATATGGCCGCAGTTCGAGCACTCCCAGACCATATCCTCGTCACGGGAGAAGACAAGGCCGTCCTTGATGTTGCCCAGCAACTTGCGGTACCGTTCTTCATGGGTTTTCTCAATCGCACCGACTTTCTCGAAAAGGAAAGCGATTTCAGGCAGGCCTTCTTCGCGGGCCGTCTGCGCGAATTCCGCATACATGTCCGTCCACTCGAAGTTTTCGCCGTCGGCGGCATCCGCCAGGTTCACCTCGGTGGAAGGCATGTCACCGCCGTGGAGAAGCTTGAACCAGATCTTGGCATGTTCCTTTTCATTGGCAGCCGTCTCTTCGAACAGCTTGCCGATCTGGACATAGCCGTCCTTCCTGGCTTTCGAGGCGTAATACAGATACTTCGTATGCGCCTGGGATTCGCCGGCAAAGGCGGTTGCGAGATTTTTCTCGGTTTGGGTACCTTTGAGATCCATACGTAAAAAAGTTTGATAAGTTCCTGCGCGAATTTAGTAAATTTGCAGGAACATGGCAACGGTTCCGAAGAAAAAGAGCACGAAGACAAGCACGCCGGTCAAACGGAAACCGGCGCGCAGGAAACGTCGCCTGTCCGTCAACTGGAGAGAAGTCAAGGCGTGGATCCTGCTCATCCTGATCGGACTGGTGCTTTACTTCCTGGCACGTCCCGCCGTCGAAGAAATCATCGGCAATACCATCGACCGCGGTGCGCGGGTCCCGGCAGGAACCTGGCAGTACGGCATCGACATCTCCCACCACAACGACAGCGGGATCCAGTGGGATTCGCTGTTTGTCATGACCGACGCCCACCGGCACACCGTCCGGCACCTGGAAGAAGCCCGCGATGTCCAGCCCGTCCGTTTCGTGTTCATCAAGGCAACGGAAGGCGTCACGTTCCGGGATCGCCGGTTCAAGGAAAACTGGACGGAAGCCGGCAAACGGAGCCTTTCCCGCGGCGCTTACCATTTCTACCGGACCTCCAAGGATCCCGTCGAGCAGGCCCGGCATTTCATCCGGGTCGTCGGATCCCTCAAATACAGGGATCTGCCGCCCGTTCTGGACATTGAAACCCTGCACGGGGGGATTTCCCGGCAGAAACTCAACGCCGACCTGAAAATCTGGCTGGAGACCGTCGGAAAGCATTATGGAAAGACCCCGATCGTCTACACCTACGAGAGTTTCGCGCGGGATTACCTGGACCGGAGCATCACGGACAACTACCCCATCTGGATCGCCCATTACGGAGTCAGTTCCCCCGACCGGGAGGACTGGGATTACTGGCAGTTCTCCGACGAAGGCGTCGTGCACGGAATTCCCGGTTATGTCGACCTGAACGTGATGCGCTAGCGGTAGAAACGGCGTTTCGTATAGCCGGCGGCCAGTCCGCCCTCGGCGGTTTCCTTATACAGGGAAGGCAGATCCTTTCCGGTCTGTTTCATGACTTCCACGACATGGTCGAAACTGACCCGGTGCTTGCCGTCCGAGAAAGTCGCATAGATATCGGAATCCAGGGCGCGGGTCGCGGCAAAGGCATTCCGCTCGATGCAGGGAATCTGGACCAGACCGCAGATTGGATCGCAGGTCATGCCCAGATGGTGTTCCAGTCCCATTTCCGCCGCATATTCGATCTGCGCCGGGCTGCCGCCGAACAACTGGCAGGCCGCAGCAGAGGCCATGGCACTGGCCACGCCGACTTCTCCCTGGCAACCGACTTCCGCACCGGAAATGGAGGCGTTCTGCTTGACGATATTGCCGATCAGGCCGGCCGTCGCCAGCGCATGCTGGATTTTCCGGTCCGAGAACTGGTGTCCCCGGGACAGATGGTACAGGACGGCCGGAAGGACACCGCAGGAACCGCAGGTCGGAGCCGTCACGATCGTTCCGCCCGCTGCATTTTCCTCGCTGGCGGCCAGGGCGTAACTGAAGACCAGGCCGCGGGAACGCAGGTTCGGCTGGTACCCCATCGCCTTGATATGGTAGATGGCCGCCTTGCGGGCCAGATTGAGCGGTCCCGGGAGCCGGCCTTCCGCCTCCAGTCCACGCTCGACGCAGGCCTGCATGACTTCCCAGATCTGCTGCAGGTAATCCCAGATTTCCGGGCCCTCGCACATGTCTACATACTCCCAGTAATTACGGCCCGTGCGCTCGCACCAGTCCATGATCTGGTTCAGGGTGCCCATCGCGTAGACTTCTCCGGAGTCGGACATCTCACGGCCCTCCCCTTCGGACAGGGCGCCCCCGCCGATACTGTAGCAGGTCCATTCGTCCAAGCAGGACCCGGAAGCATCGAAGGCCTTGAACAGCATCCCGTTGGGATGGTACGGCAGGAAGGTGTCCGGTTCCCACAGGATCTTCGTCGGCGCGAGAGGTTTCAGCGGTTCGGAGACAGCGACATCGGTCATGTGCCCCTTGCCGGTCGCCGCCAGGCTTCCGTACAGCGTCACTTCAAACGACGAAGCGTCCGGATGACGTTCCGCAAACATCTTCGCAGCCCGGTTCGGGCCCATGGTATGGCTGGATGACGGCCCTTTGCCGACTTTATACAATTCCCTGAGCGATTTCATGATCTGGATTGAAAAACGGCCGCAAAGTTATGGAAAAAGCGGGACAAAGACAACAGAGGCCGGAACAATGCCGTTCCAGCCTCTGCAGAAAAATGCTCAGTCGCGAAAATTACTTCGTGATCACCTTGGCCATTTCGCAGACCTTGTTGGAGTAACCCCACTCGTTGTCGTACCAGGCGCAAACCTTGACGAAGGTAGGATCGAGCTGG
>CADCRA010000094.1 GCA_902803715.1 uncultured Bacteroidia bacterium | reverse complement strand
CTGCGAATTCAAGCACCTTGTTCTTGACGAAACCGCTTTCGAACACGGCCTTGACCAAGGAAATGGCGACATCGTGCGGGCCGACGCCGTGGCGCGGCTTGCCTTCCAGCCACACGAGGACGACCTCGGGGGCGTTGATGTCCCAGGTATTGCGGAGCAGCTGCTTGACCAGTTCGCCGCCGCCTTCGCCGACACCCATGTTGCCCAGGGAACCGTAGCGGGTATGGCTGTCGGAACCGAGGATCATGTTGCCGCATTTCGTCAGGGCCTCGCGGGCGTACTGGTGGATCACGGCCTGGTTGGCAGGGACATAGATACCGCCGTATTTCTTCGCGGCGGAGAGACCGAACACATGGTCATCTTCATTGATGGTTCCGCCGACTGCACAAAGGGAGTTGTGGCAGTTGGTCATCGCATAAGGAAGCGGGAATTTCTCGAGGCCGCTGGCGCGGGCGGTCTGGATAATGCCCACATAGGTGATGTCATGGGAAACCATCGCATCGAAACGGATGCGCATTTTCTTTCCCTTGCCACCGTCCACATCATGGGCACGGAGGATTCCGTAGGTGATGGTGTTTTCACGGGACTCATCCGGAGATGGCAGGCCGGTCGGGTCGGAAACGATCCGCTGACCGTCCAGAAGGTACACACCGTGTGGAATCAATTCAACCATAACAGATTGTTTTTTTAAGAAGTTAATTAATTTAAGTGTTTATCAGGCAACCGGCATACATCGTCAACGCGAGCATATCCGCACTACCACCGGGAGATACCCGCTCGGACACAAACCGATCGTTCATCGTTTTCAGTTTTACGGGGCTGAAGTCCGCGAGCAGCGCCGCCGCTTCGGCCTTGATTTCCTGCGCCCTTGCATAACCGGCCCGATGGATGACGCAGGTATCGTCCAGGGTCGAAAGGATCCGCAGCAGGGTCTTTTGCGGTCCGTAGGGTTCTTTTTCAACGCTCCGCCAGTACGGAAGCCAGTCTGCGAACAGGTCGGCGTAGCCGTCCAGGGCCATGTCCAGCGCACCGCGCACGCCATGTTCCCGGACGATTTCGGAGCCGTAGGTCCGGCGACCGGCGACCGTTTCCAGACGCGCCATGTCCCCGGCCAGGAGACGGATCTGCCGGCTGAGGCTCTCCGCAGAGAGGGTTCCTTCATCCCGGAGGACGCAACCTGCGGCGGCAGCCATGATCCCCAGGGCGAAGATGGCGCCCTTATGGGTGTTGACCCCGCCTGTCGCCCGAAGCATCGCACGCTCCGCTTCGAGTCCCAGCCCGGTGACTTCGGACGGGAAGACGGCATCCCGCTCCCGTGCGAGCGATGAGAGCCGGACGAACCAGGGGCGGATCGCGTCGATGCTCTTGCGCATCAGCGCATAGTCCATGTCCTCGTGACTGCCCCGGCTGTCCGGGCAGACCATGCCCGGTTTGTCCGGCGCGTCCAGTTCGCGGCGCAGCGCGGCCGCGGCGACATCGCCCATCAGGTACCAGCGCACGCGGGGCGGGCACAAGGCTGCGGCGGCCATCCAGTCGCCCGCATCCAGCAGGGCGCGGACCTGAGAGGCGGACACGGGCCGTCCATCGCTCTCCTTCCGGGGAATCTCCCGGAACTCGAGGCCGTATCCGGGCAGCAGTTCCCGCATCAGCGTATTGTAGCGGGCCGTCATCGGATCCAGCGGTTCACTGCCCGCGAAACGGACGGATGCCCGCAGCGCCGGCGCGATGTGACGGCCGAAAATATCGAGGTCGAGCCGCATCTGCTGCTCCGCCGCCTCGTCGAGGTTCTTCAGGAAATACGACGGGAACGTCGCTCCCGAGATGCAATAAGCGCCACCTTCCAGTACCCGGACGTTGTCCATGCGCCGGCAGGCGGACCGGACCATCTCGAAACGGGAGGCGGCCGGGAACCGGGAACGGTCGCCGCCCAGCACGATGACGAACAGGCAGTCCACCTGCTCCGCCGCCCGGGAAATGAGGTATTCATGGCCTTGGGTCATGGGATCGGCATGCATGACGATGACCCCGGCCTTCCCGTCCATGCGGAACCCGCAGAGACGGTTGTATTCGTCCGACAGTCCCCGCCCGTTTTCCATCAGGATGGCTTTCGGCGCACGGCCGACCAGGCGGAAACCCAGGTCTTCAAACAAGGGCTGGTTCTGCGGTTTGGTGAAGACTTTGACGCTCTGGTAGCCGTTCTCCGCGGCCAGGCTCAGCAGGTGGGAGACCAGCCGGCCCATCAGGCCTTCGGAACGGGCTTTTTCCGAAACGGCGACGCATTTGATGACATCGCCCGACAAGCCGCCGCCGGCGAGGATCTCGTCGGAGTCGCCGCGGGTCAGCACGACATACAGGTCGACCGGGTCGAGCCGGAGGCCGTTTTCCGCCAGGAAGGATTCGACCTTGCTGCGGAAACGGCCGCTGGCCAGCGGCATGTCGCTGATTACGAAGTCACCGTACATAAGCGTCGATCATTTCACCGATGCGGGCCATCAGCTCCGCATGGGTATGGGTATGGTTCCGCATGCACCAGCGGGCCTCGCGGTCGCAAAGCAGGCACCGGCGCGGTTCCAGTCCCAAATCCGACCGGGAAAGGATCGTCCCGGACGCATCGATCACGTCCAGGTCGAAGAGACGTCCCAGCGGATGGGTATCTTCAATACGGCAAACTGCCCGCTTCGCCTCCTCTGGGGAGAGCGGAGTGAGCAGATAAGCCTCGTATCCCGTGGCCAGGTCACGGACCTCCATGCGGATCATGTCGCTGCCGAAGCGGGCGATCAGGGCGGAGAGGGCGGCCTGGGCCACGATGAGGGAATGGGCATTGCGCTTGACCGTGCCCGGCATGATCACCGTCAGGCACACGAGGGTCGCTCCCGCATGGGCGCGGAGCAGTTCCTGCTGGAAATCCTGCCTGGCCTCCCGGGAGGCCAGCAACTGGTCAAGCGTAATCTCCATGCAATTATTTCACGATGTTCCGGATCTGGTCGAGGACCTTGCCGTGGCGGTCCATCACGATGCCGACGACCTTGTCACCGAACGGAAGGGCATCCGGCTCGCCGATGATGCTGGTCGCCTTGGCGGCCAGGTCATGGATGTCGACGACCTTCAGGCCGGCGGCTTTCAGGCGGCCGGCGATTTCGGGACGGAGCGGGTTGACGGCGATGCCGTATTCGGTCACGACGACGTCGACGCCCTTGCCCGGGGTGATCAGGGTGGTCACCTTCGGCACGACGCACGGGATGCGACCGCGCAGGAGCGGGCAGACGATGATGGAAAGCGCGCTGTCTTCCGCCGTATCCGGATGGCCGCCGATAGCGCCGCGGATGATGCCGTCGGAACCGACGAGGACGTTGACGTTGAAGTTGACGTCGACCTCGAGGGCGGAAAGGATGACGATGTCGAGGGCGTGGACGGCGGAGCCTTCATGCTCGGCGCTCGCGTATTCCACGGAGGAGACTTCCTGGTGGAGCTGGTCGTGGGCGATGGATTCCGCGGCAACCTTGTCGAAGGACTGGACGTCGATGAGCCGGCCGATCAGGCCTTCCTCATGCAGCTTGACCATGTGGGCGGTGATGCCGCCGAGGGCGAAACTGGCCTTGATGCCCTTCTCGATCATGCTCTCGCGGATGAACTTCACGGCTGCGAGAGAGGCGCCGCCGGTACCGGTCTGGATCGAGAAACCGTCCTTGAAATAGCCGCTGTTGATGATCACCTTCGCCGCCTGCTGGGCGAGGAGGATGTCGCGCGGGTTCTTGGAGTCGCGGATGGCACCCGAGGAGATCTTGGAGCTGTCACCGACGGAGTCGACGACGACGACGGATTCCACGTCGCAGGCGGAAATGGACTTCGGGACATTCGGATAAGCCACCAGGTCATCGGTGAGGATGACGACATGGTCGGCATACCGGGCGTCCGGAAGGGCATAGCCGAGGGAGCCGCAGATGGACTTGGCATTCTCGGAACGGGGGCAGCCGGAGGCATTGCCCAGTTCGTCGCAGGAAGAGGCGCCGAGGAAAGCGACGTCGATATGGAGTTCTCCGGATGCGATGGCGCTGCCGCGGCCGCCGTGGCTGCGGAAGACGACCGGTTCTTCCATGAGGCCATGGGAGATCTCGTTGGCGAGTTCGCCGCGGAGGCCGGAGGTGGAAATCTTGGTGATGACGCCGTTGCGGATGTGCTCGATCAACGGGGCGTGCACGTCGGAGAGGCTGGATGCGGCGAGGTGGAGGTTCTTGAAGCCCATCTCGGCGAGCTTGGCGACAACCAGGTTGACGACCTTGTCTCCGCCGCGGAAATGGTGGTGGAAGGAAATGGTCATGCCGTCCTTCAGGCCGGAACGGCGGATCGCCTCTTCGAGGCTGACAACTTTCGTGTTTCTCATAGTACGTCCTCCTTGTTCAAAATACCGGATGCGATAGCCAGCGCAATGGTGCGCTCGGCACGGATGACGACCGGACGGTCGACCATCTTGCCGTTGACGGCGATGACGCCGGATCCCTTTGCCTGGGCCTCCTTGATGGCGGCGATGATCTTCAGGGCCTTGTCAATGTCCTTCTGGGTCGGGGCGAAGACGGAATTGACGACCTCGATCTGGCGCGGGTTGATGATGGACTTGCCGTCGAAGCCGAGGGTCTTGATGAGTTCGACTTCCTTGCGGAAAGTCTCCATGTCATCGAGGTTGGAATAGACGGTGTCGAAGCAGGAGATACCGGCGGCACGGGCGGCCACGACGATGGTCTCGCGGGCCAGCAGGAGTTCGGCGCCGCCCGGCGTGCGCTGGGTCTTGAGGTTGGCGCTGTAGTCCTCGGCGCCGAGGGCGATGCCCATCATGCGCTTGGAAGCCGTCGCGATGGCGTAGGCGTTGACGACGCCCAGGGCGCTCTCGATGGCAGCCATGATCTGCGTACGGCCGACGCAGCCGAGTTCTTCCTCCACCTTGATGATTTCGGCTTCGAGTTCACGGACTTCGTCGGCGGTTTCGGTCTTCGGCATGCGGATGACATCGACACCGGCCTTGACGACGGCCTCGACATCCTTCTTGCCGTAAGGCGTATTGAGCGGGTTGATGCGCACGACCATCTCGGTATCACCGTAGTCGATGGACTTGAGCGCGTTGTGGACGAGCAGGCGGGCGGCATCCTTCTCCGCCATGGTCACGGAATCTTCCAGGTCGAGCATGATCGAGTCCGGACCGTAGATATGGGCGTCTGCCATCATTCCGGGATTGTTACCCGGAACGAACATCATGGTTCTGCGTAATCTTTCCATAGTTCCTAGTTATTTCCAGACATCTTTTCCCGTGGCACGGACGGCGGCGGCCGTCACGCGGGCGCGAATGGTGCAATCGAGGGCACCTTTGTCAACAGCCTTGACATCGGCCTTGTCGATCCCGAGGCCTTCGAGCGTCTCGGTGATGACCTTCCTGATCTGTTTACCGAACTGGTCAGCCACGGAGCTGGTCAGGTCAATTTGCAAGCCTTCCTTGTCGGTCGGAGCGATCTGGATCATGATATCGCCGGACTCAAGCGTGCCTGCAGAAGCGTTTTTCATTTCCATGTTGAAGTATTTTAGTCTTTACGTTCTATAACGTTTTATGTGGCGGCGCAAAATTACTGCTTTCCTGCCACAGAAAAAAATTTTCCGGCAGGAATTTTCGCACAAAGATATGCACAGGTGATAAAGTCGGGCAATAAGGATCAGTCTTGCGGAGCGGAATCCGAAAGTTCGCGCGGAATGACGGATTCAGGGCCCTGCTGGCGGGCGCCCGGCTTGATCCGGGCGGCAGACCGTTTCGGAGCCAGGCCGAGTTTCTCCAGCTTGCCGATTTTCTTGATGACGCTTTGGTTGGAGTCCGTCAGTTTCTTGCGGGAATCGGCATAGGCGGCGGCCGCTTTCTCGAGATGGTCGCCCAGTTTGACGTAACTGTCCATCCATCCCTTGAGCTGTCCCATCAGTTCCTCGGCGGTCTTGTAGACGTCGGCGATGTTCTTTTCCTGCTCATGCTGCTTCCAGGCCATCTGGATCATGTTGAGCACGATAATAAGGGTCATCTGACTGACGATCAGCACCTTGTTGTCCTTCGCCGCCTGCCAGAGCATCGGTTCGGCCTCCAGCATCAGGCGGAAGGCGCCCTCAATCGGGATGAACATGATGTTGAAATCGACCTTGCGTCGGTCGGAAGGGATATAGGAGGCGTAGTCTTTCGTCTTGAGTTCGTCGACATGGGACCGGACGCTCGCGACATGCGCCTTGGCCAGCCGGGTCCGTTCCTCGACCGTCGCGGCATGCATGTATTCGTTGTAGGCGTTGAGGCTGACCTTGGAGTCGATGATCACGGTCGTGTCGTCGGGATAATAGACCATGACATCCGGGATCAGGGTCCGGCCGCCTTCGCTCTTGATCTCATGGCCGGATGCGTCCGTCATGACCCCCTGGGTGAAGAAATGGACGCCTTCCGTCAGGCCGGCGTTCTTCAGGACGTCGGTCAGCAGCATTTCGCCGAAATCGCCCTGGACCTTCGAATAGCCGGTCAGGGCATTGGCCAGGTTGCGGGCCTCGTCGGAGACGGACTGGGAGCGGGCATCCAAGTCCACGATCTTCTGCTCCAGTTTGTTGTGCCGTTCCATGTTTTTTTCCTGGGATTCCCTGACCGCCTCGCTGAACGCCTGGAATTTTTCCTGCACGGGTTTCATCAGTTCGGAAATCGTCTCGGCGCTGCGGACCTTGAACGCCTCGGAGTTGCGGTTCGTCAGGTTCTCGAACACCTCTTTCATCTGCTGCAGTTCCTTCGCATGCTGCTCGGCCAGGGCCTGCCGCTCCTTCTCGTGCCGTTCCGCCGCTTCGCGCCGTTCGCGGTCGCGGGACTCTTCCAACTGACGCTCGTATTCCTCGCGCGCCGCCAGGCGGCTCTCGAAACCGGCTTTTTCTTCCCGCAGGGCTGCAAGCTGCTCCTGCAGGCCGTCCTTCTCATCCTCGTACCGGCGCACGAGGGCATCCCGCTGCCGGCCGCTGCGGGCCTGCAACAGGAAGATCACGACGGCAGCGGCAATCAGCACGACCGCCAATGCAATGCAAAGAATCAGGGTCAACGTATCCATGGCAAACCGTTTCGATGCTCAAAGATAAGAATAATCCCGGACATGGGCACAAAAAAGGCTTGCGGTTGTCGCGGAATATTGGTATCTTGGCATGTCCAATGACGCTGCCACTATGAAAAAGACACTACTGACCTTCACCTTGATCGCCGGCGCCCTTCTGGCCGGCCGGGCCCAGACCCTCCCTTACCAGGACAAGACCCTGCCTGCGGAACTCCGTGCCGCAGACCTGCTCAAAAGGCTGACCCTTGAAGAGAAAGCCTCCCTGACCCTCAACGGGTCCCCCGCCATCCCGCGTCTCGGCATCCGGCAGTACAACTGGTGGAACGAAGCCCTGCACGGGGTCGCCCGCAACGGATCCGCCACCGTCTTCCCGCAAGCCATCGGCATGGCGGCATCCTTCGACGAGGAACTGATCGAGGATGTCTTCACCGCCGTCAGCGACGAAGCCCGCGTCAAGAACCGCATGGCGGACCGCGACAACGTCCGGATCTACCAGGGACTGACGTTCTGGACGCCGAACATCAACATTTTCCGGGATCCCCGCTGGGGCCGCGGCATGGAGACCTACGGAGAAGACCCGTACCTGACCGGCCGTCTGGGCATGGCCGTCGTCCGGGGCCTGCAGGGACCTGACGATTCTCCGGTCCGGAAGGCCCACGCCTGCGCCAAGCATTTCGCCGTCCACTCGGGACTTGAGTCCAACCGGCACAAATTCGACGCCCAGGTCTCGGAGCGCGACCTGCGGGAGACCTATCTCCCGGCCTTCAAAGACCTTGTCACCAAGGCCCATGTCCAGGAAATCATGACAGCCTACAACCGTTTCCGCGGACTCCCCTGCGCCGCTTCCGACTACCTCGTGCAGAAGATCCTGCGCGAAGAGTGGAAATACGACGGGATGGTCGTTTCCGACTGCTGGGCCCTTGCCGACTTTTACGAAAAAGGCCGGCATGAAACCGTGGACAACGCGGTCATGGCCGCTGCCATGGCCGTCCACAACGGCGTCGACGTCGAATGCGGCCAGGCGTATGTCAACATCCCGGAAGCCGTCCGCTCCGGCCTGCTCAGCGAAGCCGACCTGGACCGCAACGTCCTCCGCCTCCTGACCCAGCGTTTCAAACTCGGCGAAATGGACGGAACGTCCCCGTGGGACTATCTCGATCCGTCCATCGTGGAAGGCCCGGCGCACCGCGCCCTGTCCCTGAAGATCGCCCGCGAGAGCCTCGTCCTGCTCCAGAACAGGCACGACATCCTGCCGCTCAAGCCCGGTGCCAGGATCGCCCTGATCGGTCCGAACGCAGATGACGCCGAGATGCAGTGGGGCAACTACAACCCCGTCCCGAAATCGACCGTCACCCTGCTGGACGCCCTCCGCAAACGCATTCCGGACCTGGTCACCTTCCGCGCCTGCGGCATCATCGGCAACGAATACATGCCCAAGCCGCAGGGCCGTTTCGCCGAGATGGCCGACATGACGGACGAACAGCTGGAAGCCATTGCCAAGCAGTATGCGATCGGCAATGTCAACGACATCAAGAACTATGTCGCCCGCGAACGCAAGAGCCGCGAAAGCTACCTGCCCGCCCTCGACGTACCGGCTGTCCTGAAACAGCTGGAAGGCATTGACATCGTCATCTTCGCCGGCGGCATCTCCCCGCGGTTCGAAGGTGAGGAAATGCCGGTGCAGGTCCCGGGATTCGCCGGCGGCGACCGGACCGACATCGAACTGCCCGCCGTCCAGCGGGAACTGCTGCAAGCCCTCCACAAGGCCGGCAAGAAAGTCGTCTTCGTCAACTTCTCCGGCAGCGCCATCGGCCTTGAGCCCGAGACCGAAAGTTGCGACGCCATCCTCCAGGCCTGGTATCCGGGCCAGGAAGGCGGCACGGCCATCGCCGACGTCCTCTTCGGCGATGTCGCCCCGTCCGGCAAACTTCCCGTCACCTTCTACAAGAACGTCGCCCAGCTCCCTGAGGTGGAAGACTATGACATGGAGGGACACACCTACCGCTATTTCCGCGGCCAGCCGCAGTTCGAATTCGGCTACGGCCTGAGTTACACGACGTTCCGTTACGGAAAGCCGAAGGCTTCCAAGGGAGTCCTGACCGTGCCCGTGACCAATGCCGGCAGCCGCGACGCCGTCGAGACCGTCCAGGTCTATCTCCGCAAGCCGGACGACAAGGCCGGTCCCGTCAAGACCCTCCGCGCCTTCCGCCGGGTCAGCGTACCCGCCGGACAGACCGTCACGGTCCGGATTCCGCTCGATGACGAAACCTTCCTCTGGTGGGACGAGAAGGCCCAGGACATGGTCCCGGTCCATGGCAAATACGAACTGATGGTCGGCGGCAGTTCCGCCGACAGCAACCTCAAACGGCTGAAATACAAATATTGACTTCTGCACGGACATACCGGATACGGCTGGCAGCGGGCTTCGGCCTGCTGCTGGCTTTCATGGCGCTGGACCTCGCCGTCGGCCGGGTCCCGGTCCGACCCGGTGATCCGCTGTTCCGGGACATCCTCCTGGACATCCGCCTGCCCCGCATCCTGACCGCCGTGCTGGCGGGCGCCGCCCTGGCCCTGGCCGGGGCGCAGATGCAGGCCGTCTTCCGCAACCCGCTCGCCGATCCGCACATCATGGGGGTCAGCGGCGGTGCCGGACTCGGCGCCGCCTGCGCGACCTTGCTGGTAACCGGGGCCGCAGCCGGCTCGGGGCTTTCCGTGGCCGGTGCCGCCTTTCTGGGCGCCGTCCTGGCATCCCTGCTCATCATCCTGGTATCCAGCCGGCTCCGAAACGGGACGGTCCTGCTCATTTTCGGCGTCATGCTGGGTTTCATCTTCAGCGCCCTGACATCCATCCTGGAATATACGGCCAATGAAGAGAGCCTGAAACTGTTCTACAGCTGGTCGGCCGGCAGTTTCGCCGGGACCCGCCCGGGCGGCATCGCCATCCTGGCCGGTGCCGGCGTCCTGGGCCTGGCCTTGGCCGGCGCCAATGCCAAGGGACTGGACCTGCTGCTTTTCGGAGAAGATTACGCCACCCTGGCCGGCGCGCCCGTCCGCCGGATCCGCGCCTGCGCCATGGTCTCCGCCTGCCTGCTGACCGGCGCCACGACCGCATTCTGCGGGCCGCTGGGTTTCGTCGGCATCGTCGCGCCGCACATCGCCCGCCGCCTGACCGGGAGTTCGCGACATGCCCGTATCCTGCTCCCAACCCTGCTGACGGGCGCCCTGCTCGCCCTGACGGCAGACCTGCTAGCCCAGCTGCCCCGCGTTCCCCTGCCGGTCGGCAGCACCCTGGCCCTTGTCGGCATCCCGATCATCCTGGGCATTCTCCTGCCCCGTAAAAAAGACCGGCCATGAACCTGCTGAAGACCCATGACCTGACCGTCGGCCACGGCCGGCCGCTCATCTCCGGCATCAACCTGGAAATCGGTCCGGGCGAATGCATCCTGCTCTGCGGCGCCAACGGCAGCGGGAAATCGACGCTGATGCGAACCCTGGCCGGCGTTCTGCCGCCGCTGGGCGGATCTTTCGACGGCGTCCCCGCCGTCCTCATTCCGACCCGGATCCCGAAAGTCGGCGGTTTTACCCTGCGCGAATTCATCCGGACCTCCTGCTACAAGGAGAGCGGGTGGAACGGGAAACTGGGAGACCTGGCGGAGAAAGCCATCGGACAGGCCCTGGACCGGCTGGGGCTCGGTCCCCTGGCGGAAAGGGACATCGCCACGCTCAGCGACGGCGAATTCCAGAAAGGATGCATCGCGACGGCCCTCGTCCGGCTGCCGGCCGGAGACGGCGGCCCCGGGCTGATCCTGCTGGACGAACCGACGGCCTTCCTGGATGTGGAAAACCGCCTGCAGGTCCTGCAGACCCTCCGCCGGATCACGGAAGGCGGGAAAGCCGCCCTGGTATTCTCCTCCCATGACCTGGCCGACAGCACAGCCTGCGCTACCCGCATTCTCGGCATCGCCCCGGACGGCAGGCTGCATGATTCCCGGTCCGAAGACAAAGACGCTCTGCTCCGGACCTGTTTTCCCGCGCTGGACAGCCGCTAACGGCGGATGTCGACGACGTATTTTTCCGTAAAGTAAGGATCTGACAGCCAACGGTCGATGCGCCAGGTGCCGACCGAGCCCCTGCGCAGCCGGAAGCGGCCCATCAGGAGCGCCGTTTCCTCGGCCACATCCCCGCCCCGCAGATAGAGAATCGCATTCGAGAACTTGCCGCGCACCCAGGGATAGAAATCCGTCAGGCTGGCGACGGCCCGGGAGACAACGTAATCATATGTCTCCGGCAGGGTCTCCGCCCGGGCGTGGACGACCCGCACGTTCTCCAGCCCGAGGGCCTTCGCGACCTCCGAGGCGACGATGGTCTTCTTGCCGACCGAATCGCAGAGCGTGAACCGGACGTCCGGCCACAGGATGGCCAGCGGGATGCCCGGGAATCCGCCGCCGGTTCCGAGATCCAGCACGGAGGACCCGGCCAGGGCGGCATACTCGTCCGGATGTTCCGTCCGAAGGTAGGCGGCGACGGCCAGGGAATGCAGGACATGGTGCAGGTACAGCCCGTCGATGTCCTTGCGGGAGATGACATTGATCTTCGCGTTCCATTCCCGGTACAGGGCGTCCAAGGCGGCGAAACGGTCCTGCTGCTCCGGTGTCAGTTCCGGGAACAGCGCCAGGACGATGGCTTTGAATGCTTCGAATTCCATGTTCATTATTCCTCCATGTCCAGCATCTTCTGGATGATCAGGTTCCGGGCCCTGCTGATCCGGGTCTTGACCGTTCCCATCGGCAGGCCCGTCTTCTCCGCGATGACCTTGTATTCCAGGTTTTCGACGAAACACATCCTCGCGACCTCGCGATACACGTCGGACAGACCGTTCAGGCAGGCCAGGAAATTCTCATGGTCCTGGTTGTTGATGATTTCCTCCTCGGGGCTTTCGCTGTCGGAGGGCACGTCGACCGGATCGAGGTCGGAGTAATCGATCGTCATCTTCTCGATCTTCTGGCCCCGCACCTTTTCCTTGCTCAGGTGGTCGAAGGCCGTATTCCGGGCAATCCGGAAAATCCACGTGGAGAAATGGTTCTCCGGCCGGTAGGTCGACAGCTGCTTGAACGCTTTTTCAAAACTCTCCATGCAGACATCCTCGATCTCGTCGGGGTCGGAGATGTACTTGGCGATATGCGCCGACACCCCGGTATGGTACCGGGCATACAGGTGGAAGAACGCCGCTTCGGCTTCGGGTGCGCCGAGGGCCATCCGGACCAGTTCGAGGTCCGTCTTCTCAGTGTGCTTCGAGCCAGTTTTTTCCTTCATTGCATTCTACGGTCAGTGGTACGGAAAGCGTGATGACATGTTCCATTTCCTCGACGACGAGGGCCTTCAGGGCCTCCGCTTCGCCGGGAACGGTATCGAAAAGCAGTTCGTCATGGATCTGGAGGACCATCCGGCTGCGGAATCCTTCGGCATCCATGCGGCGGCGGACGCTGATCATCGCCAGTTTGATGATGTCGGCGGAAGTCCCCTGGATCGGGGCGTTGACGGCGTTCCGCTCGGCCAGGGCGCGCACGGTCTGGTTGCGGGACGTGATGTCCGGCAGGTAACGGCGCCGGCCGAACAGGGTCTCGACATAGCCCTTCTCCCGGGCATCCGCGACGGTGCGGTCGATGAAGGTCCGGATCGACGGGAAGGCGGCGAAGTAGTCGTCGATGATCTGCTTCGCCTCGGTGCGGGAGAGCTGCAGCCGCTGGGCCAGGCCGAAAGAGGAGATGCCGTACATGATGCCGAAATTCGCCGTCTTGGCAATGCCGCGCTGCTCGCGCGTCACCTCGGAGACCGGGATGCCGAAGATCTTGGCCGCCGTCGCCGCATGGACGTCGACGCCGTCCCGGAATGCCTGGATCAGATGCGCATCGCCGCAGAGGTGCGCCATGATGCGGAGTTCGATCTGCGAATAGTCCGCGGACAGGATGAACCCGTCGGGGTCGGACGGGACGAAAGCCTTCCGGATCTGCATGCCGCGTTCGGTGCGGATCGGGATGTTCTGCAGGTTCGGATTCGAGGAACTCAGGCGGCCGGTCGCGGTCAGGGCCTGGTTGAATGTCGTATGGATCTTGCCGTCGGACGGGGAAACATAGGTCGGGAACGGTTCGATATAGGTTCCGAGCAGTTTCTTGACCGCCCGGAATTCCAGGATCTTGCCGACGATCGGGTGCCGGTCCGTCAGATACTGCAAGGTCGTCTCGTCCGTCGAATAACTGCCGTTCTTGTTCTTCTTGGCACGGGCGTCCAGTTTCAGTTTGTCGAACAGGACGTCGCCGACCTGTTTGGGCGAGGAAACGTTGAGACCAGGTTCGCCGGCCAGTTCGCGAACTTCCGCCTCCAGAAGGTCCATCTCCCGGCGGAGATCCTCCGCATAGAGACGGAGCTGGGCCATGTCCACCCGCACGCCGTCGTGCTCCATGCCGGCCAGCACCCGGCTCAGCGGCTCTTCCATGTCTTCGTACAGGGCCGCAACACCGTGGGTCTTCATGTCTTCGCGGATCTTGGCGCCCAGCAGCAGGAGGACGGCTGCTTCCCGGTCACGGCAGGGTTCCGCCGTTTCCTGCGGCACGTCGAACAGGGACGCCGGCGCCTCGTCGACGGGCGCTTCTTCCAGTTCGATGTCCAGGTATTTCTTCGCCAGGATGTCCGGCTTATGGCTCTGTTCGGGATTGATCAGGTAATGCATCAGGCCGATGTCATAGCGCCGGCCGGCCAGGCGGATGCCCGCCGCCTCCAGGTGGTGGGACTGCAGTTTGAGATCATCCCCGTATTTGTCGATCGCGTCCTCTTCCAGGACCGCCCGGAAAGCCTCCGGCACGTCCGCCGCCACACCGCCTCCGGGGACGGCGACGGTCAGCCGGCGGGCCGGAGCGGCCATGCCGGTCCCGTCCGCGTCCGTCACGAAGGCCATCCGGCCCTCTTTCCGCGCGATGCGGACCGCCTCCGAAGCCGGGATCGTCCGGATCGTCAGTTGCGCTCCCGGATGCGGGACGGCCGGAGCGACGGATCCGATATATTTCCGGAGGGAATGGAATTCATATTTTTCGAACAGGTCGGCGATCTCGGGATCATATTCCGCAGCGATGCGCATCGCCGCCAGATCCGTCTCCACCGGCACGTCGGTCTTGATCGTAACAAGATCATGGCTCAACCGGATATGGCCGCGCGCCTCTTCGAACATCGCCTGCTGCTTGGCACTGAGTTCGTCCAGATGGGCATAGATGTTCTCCACCGAGCCATATTTCGCGATGAGTTTTCCGGCGCCCACTTCCCCGACGCCCTTCACGCCCGGGACATTGTCCGCCGTGTCTCCGCAGAGGGTCAGCATCTCGATGACCTGCAGCGGGTCCGCAATGCCGTATTTCGCACAGACGGCCGCCTTGTCGATGACCTCGTCATCGCCGCCGGCCTTGCCCGGCCGGACCTGGAAGACATGGTCGGCGATCAACTGGCCGTAATCCTTATCAGGCGTCACCATGAAGACATCCGTCCCCGGGGCGCCGTAGCGGCGGGCGACCGTTCCGATGACGTCATCCGCCTCATAGCCCGGCATCATGAGCACCGGGATCCGGAGGGCGCCGCAGAGTTCCGTCAGCGGGCCGAGGGCATCGATGACCAGTTGGGGCGTCTCGCTGCGGTTGGCCTTGTACTGCGGATACATTTCGTTCCGGAACGTACCGCCCGGCGGGTCGAAGGCGACGGCCAGGTGGGTCGGCTGCTCCCGGGCGATGAGCTCGAGGATGTATTTGGTAAACCCGAAGAGGATGGACATGTCCATGCCTTTCGAGTTGATCATCGGCCGCCGCACGAAGGCGTAGTACATCTTGAAGATGAGCGCGTGGCCGTCGATGAGATAGAGTTTGTCTGACATGATCGAAGGATTGCCGGACGCTGAGGCCGACAATCCTTCAAAGATAGTCATTTTATTTTTGATACCGAGCCGGACCGCCCTTATTTCTTCAGGGACGGGGTCGTGCGGACCTCAAAGTCGTTGGTCGAGTTGTTCGTATCGGCCAGTTTGCCGTCCTTGGCCTTGCGGATGACGGTCTTGCCGTAACGGGTCGCATCGTCCTGGGTCTCGGAGACGCCGGTCCAGCCGGCATCGACGGAAGCGTTGAAGGCAAGGCGGATCAGCTGCTCGGCGACGCCGCAGTTGATGCCGTCCAGCACCCATGCGTTCGGGATCTTGTAGCCGTCGCGGATGTCATTCTCGAAATGGTAGCCGTTCCAATCCATGACGCGCTTGCCTTCCCACTTGTAGTTCTCCATGAAGGATTCCGCCGTCACGGAGTTCGGAGCGATGGCGATGGCGTAGCTTTCCATGCCGCGGTTGTGCAGGCCGGTAATCGTAAAGGAGGACTTGAACCAGCAGTTCATGTTGGCGACATCCGGATTGTCGGTGTCCGGGAAGAAGTCATTTTCGTCGTAGAGTTCGAAGTCCGCACCGCTGAGGTCGACACCGTTCGGATTGTCCTTCGCGAAGTTTTCCGCCGCCATGGCGATCACGATGGACTGTCCGGGCTCAACCGGAACATCGGTTCCCTTGCCCGGGATGGCATAGACCGTACCGACCGGAATTTCGTCCGTCAGTTCCGGATACGTGTAGTTCGCACCGGTCGTCGCGGCGTTGGAGTTATGGAAGCCAAGGACCAGCAGGACGCCGTCCGCATAGACGGTATGATCCGCGTTGTTGGTCAGTTTGAAATACTGGTCACCCTCGCTCGTGTCGCTGGTATTGGTACTTTCGATCAGGGCGCCGGTGAAGAAGACCTCCTCGATCAGCAGTTCGCCCGGTTCGACATTGCGCCAGCTCTGGACGGTCTTGATCGTCTCGAGGGTCAGGTCGTCGGAAGTCTGGATCAGGATGTCCGCACTGCGGTTCTCATCCGTCGTATTCGCTGCGAAATGCAGGGTGACATTTTCCTTGGTGGTTTCCTTGACCGTGACATAGGTGGCCTCGGAAGGGATCGTCACCTTGTAGGCGAACCCTGCCGGAACTTCGACAGTCAGATCCTGCTCGCGGGCCTGGACCTTGTATTCGAGGACGGAAGGATCGGCCGGAACGGCCGGACGGGTCTGGATGACGGCCACGGTCTGGACCAGGTCGCCGCCGCTAATGGTCAGGCGGGCGCTGCGGCCGGCGGCCTCCTCATAGGCGGAAGTCGTCACGGTCACGGTTTCATTGCCTTCGCCGCTCATCGGATTGACGGTTACCCAGCCGTCACCGTCGGCGACGGTGATCGTCCAGTCGACATTGGAATTGATGCCGAAGGTCTGCATGCCGCCAACGGCCTCGAAGGTCAGGGAAGGAGCGGAAGTAAGCAGTTCCGGATCCTCTTGCTTGTTGCAGGCAGCCAGCGCCAGAACGGCGGCCGCCACTGCGATCAATTTGTTCAATTTCATGGTATCTTATTTTATTTAGTTATAATTCCAGTCCGACGGCCGCCTGCAGGAAGGTGGCGTTCCCGCTCCGGCCATAAAACTTCTGCTGCAAGGCAGCGTCCATGTACAGGCTCATCGCCGTGCCCAGCGAATGCTGGACACGGGCGGACAACCGCGTCGAAAGAGCGTTGTCCGACCATTTCCCGAACTGGGAGCGGATCGATGAGCGCATCCGCGCATCCGTATATTCTTCCGAAAGGGAAAGCGACGAATCCATGCCGTCCAGCCATCCGGCTCCGCCGGAGACGTCCAGCAGCCACGCGCCGGCTGTATGTTCCCACCGCACATCGGTCCCGGCTTCCAGCGCCAGCAAATCCAGTCGCCGTGCCGGATAGAGGTATTCCGCATACAGGAAAGGCAGGGAGACAAAAGGAGACAGGGACCAGCGGTCCGCCTCGCGGACTGCCTGCCACACGCCCTGCAGGCGGACGAAGCCGTTGCGGTTGCGATACATCGTCAGGTCCAGCAGGTTGCGGAACTGTCCGGACACGAAATTGTCCAGCAGGTTCTCCGTCCCCTGGCGGAATTCATACCGTCCGTCCAGCGTAATCCGCCAGTTCCGACGGCCGGCACGGCGGATCCAGGAGATCTCCGTCCCCACTTCCTGCGTCCAGAGTTCGGTAAAAGGAGCCTCGTTCTGGTTGATCAGATGCCGGACGGTCGTCAGCGAACCGTAGCGGAGTCCGGCCTGGAAGCCTTCTCCCGACAAGGGCTGCAGAAGCAGGGCGGCAGTATAACCGTTCCCCCGGTAACGCACGTTGACATAGGCGTTCGTCCCGGCGAAGCGTGCGAAATGGCTGCCGAGTCCCGTCATGTGGAAAAGGGTCGTATTGGCTCCTTTCGGGTTGACAAAAGCCGTATTCTGCAGCTGGTGGTAGCGGCGGCAGGAAAGGGTCAAGGCAAGGGCGTAAGGCCCGAGTATCCGGCCGGCGGTGCCGTCGACCCGGAAATCCGAGGTCACATTCCGCGGCCGGGGATCGACCTGGCGGTATTCATGCAAGGCCCGGTAGGCCATGCCCGCGCCCCAGGTCCAGTCGCCGGAGCGGCCGGCATAATGGCCCTGGAAGGCATATTGTTCCCGCTGCAGGTCCCCGCCGACGGAATCCGCCATGACATAGGGATACAGCAGGGTAAAATCGGAAGTCTCGTTCCAGCGGACGTTGCGCTTGACGCCGCGTTCATAGGACGCGCCCATCAGGACGGCGGAACGTTCGAAACGATGCAGGTTCTCCGTACGGAAAAACCCTTGCAAAGCCGCGTCGCCCTCCTGGGTCAGCCACGCCTGGTCCTCCCGGCGCAGGTCCACGCCGGCTTCCGCCCAACTCCGCTGCGGGATACTTTCCAGCAGGAAGGCCGCCGGCGACCATTCCCGGGCAGACAGCCGCAGCGGATCCCGGCCCGCGGCCGTACGACCGTTCACGGACAGCGTGTCCTGCGCCAGGGCGCTCAGGCCCGTCGCCGCAAGCAGCAGGAAAATATGCAGGATCCTTCTCATCGCAGCAGGGTCATTTCCAGTTCGAGGTTGACGGAATCATCCAGCACGAAAGCGGCCAGGTCCGAAGCATTGTGCTGTGAACAGCGGACCGTGTGCACCGAACCGTCCGCGTAGGTCGCCTCAGCGTCGAAAGCGACGATGTACAGTCCTTTCTGGACGCGAAGGGTGGCATACCCGTTGGCGAAAACGGGATAGGCATAATTCTGCCGGGTATTGATGTTCAGGAACTGGTTGCCCTTCAGCGTGGGGTCCACCGTCATCATGACGATGTTCTCCCCGCCCGGCACGTATGCGTGGAGGGTTACGTTGGAGAAGATGTTCTGGTCCGCGTCCTTGACGCAGGCGCTCAGCAGGCAGGCTGCCAGCAGGAAAGATACGATTCTTCTCATAACTTGAAATCCAATTCCATTCCGAAATAAGGCAAGACGTTGCGGCGTACCAGCACGTCGTTGCGGTAGTAGTCCGGGGTCACGTCGAGGATCTTGTTGACAAAGACCGAGACGGAGACCTTGTCGTGGTAAAGTTTCTTCATCACCTTGAGATTGACGTTCATCGCAAAGGGGATGCGGTTGTAGACATAATTGACCGAATTGTAATCCCGGACCAGGAAACCGAGCACGGCATCCGAACGGTCCGCCTCCGTGAAAGGATGCTCCCCACCCTCCTTGTCGATCCAGGCGACAGGATCCTTGTCCTCCTCCGACGGCTTGCTGCCCGTAAACCAGACGGCCTGCAACGAGGTCGAAAAGATCAGGCCCAGACGGGGAATCTGCGTGTCGGCCATCAGGCTGGTCGTCAGGGACTCGTTGAGACGTCCGTCATTCTTGTCATACAATCCGATATAAGGATAGCGTTTGCCTTCGATCGCGACGGAGGGGCGCCAGTATTCCGGCATGCTGTTCATGTTGCGGGTGTGGAACCACGCTCCGTTCGCCGTGAAGCGGGTGCCGATCGCGGCGATACGCTTGGTGCTCAAGGTAAACTCGATGCCCTGCTTGAGGGTCCGGCTGCCGTTGTTGGCCGTTCCCCGCCCCGTCAGGAGGGTGACCAGGATATACGGCAGGGTCTCCAGGGACGGCGGACCGGTCAGGGTGGACTTGTCGATGGCGCTTTCGTCGTAATCCTTATAGACGACCGTCTCCAGCAAGGTTCCGTTGCGGAATCCGGAAGTCATGTCCTCCCGGAAATAGTCGATGGAGAAGTCGAAGCCGTTCCATGAGGCATCCAGGCCGATCTCCCACTTGAAATTCCGTGCGGCATGAAGCGCGAAATTGGTCGGATCGAAACGGGTTACCAGCAGGTTGATCCGCCGCAGTTCGACCTGTTGCGGCCAATAATTCAACTGGGTATAGTCGGCATAGACCGGATCGGGATAGAGCATGTCCATCGTCGGGAATTTCGTGTGCCAGCCGGCTCCGCCGAACAGGCCGGCTTCCAGCCGGTAGCCGCCGACAACCTGCTCGGGCAACTCCAGCCGCAGGTTGAAACGGGGATCGAGGTACGGTTTCCCTTCGATATCGAACGCGCGTCCGGCACCGGCCATCGCGGAAGCCCGCAGGCCGGCCGCAGCCTCCAGGTTCCATCCGCCCAGCGGAAGGGAGAAATTCTCCTCCACGAAGAGCGAGAGCTGGTGGTTGGCCGGAATGGCGTCATACGGACGGGGCCGCACGCTCATGTCGGTCGAGAAGGGCCGGGTCGGGTCGAAGATCGTACCCTTGCCGTAATTCTTGTCCATGTTCCATTCCGCACCCGCCTTGATCTTGTGGATACCGGCCGTGAAATTCGCGACGGTATTGGCGAACGCATAGAACGGACGTCCGTCGACTTGCAGGGTCGCATCGTACCGGGTCGGCAGGGACACGACGTCATGTTCCCCGGGATCCAGGGCCGTCGACATCGGCCGTTCCGAACCGAGGGCAATGTGTTTCCACCGGTCGATCAGGTCGCGCTCGAAACTCAGCGAAGCCTGGGCGGAGAAACTCCGGAAAAAGCGGTCTTCGGATTTCGAATAGACGGAGAAGTTCCCCGCCAGGTCGATTTTGTTATAGGAGGAGCGATAGGTCTCTACGGGACCGTATCCGTCGACTTCGTCCAGGTCCGCATCGGACTTTTCGGTATCGAAGGAACCGGTATAATCGATGCTTCCATCCAGTACATAGCGCCAGTCGGCACCGGAATTCCAACTTTTCCCGACCCGCCAGCTGCCGGTCAGCCGGCTGTAGTTCTGGCGCGGGCTGCGGGGATCGGATTGTGCGTCGAGGTAATTGGCGCTCACATTCATCGTCAACTTGTCCCGGTCTCCCCACTCAAAACCCTTTCCGACATAGAACAATTTGCTCTTCATATCGGCCTTGAAACGGGCGCGGAGGTCCTCCCCGCCCTTCTTGCGGACGATCTTGACCAGTCCGCTGGTCAGGTCGCCGTATTCGACGGAGGCGATGCCGCGGACGACATCGACCGATTCGATGTCCTCGGTGGAAAGGGTGCGCATGTCCGTTCCGTAATTGACGAAACTGCTGCCCAGTCCGCTCCATGCCGGCGTCGACTGCAGGTTGGCGTCATTGCTGACCGGACGCCCGTCAATCAGGAAACGGGTGCCGAGGGCCGAAGTGGCATAATCCGAAGAAAGGGAACCGGCGGAGCGCAGGTTGATCAGCTGCGCCGATCCGAAGGACGGATCGCGGGCCAGGCCGCCCGGGAGCAGTTCGAGGACATCCGCGATGCTGGACGGCTGGATATGGCTGATGGCATCCTCGCCGATCCGGGTCGTCGCCGTAAGGCCATGGTCTTCCTTCGCCGTCACGACGACCTCCTGCAAGGCCATGATATCGGCCTCCAGGCGGTAGATACCATCGGCGCGGACCGCCGTCGAAAGGGTCTTATAGCCCATGCAGGTGACGGTCAGACGGACGCCGGAAGCGACCCGCAGGGCAAACCGGCCGGTCGTATCCGTCAACGCCCAGGCGTCGCCTCCCGTAACGGCGGCTCCGACGACCGGCAGACCGGTAGCGGACTCCAGCACGCGGCCGCTGACCTGGCCCCGGAGGGGCAAAGCCAGCAAGCAGAACAGGAGGATATGAAAAAACCTTTGCATCCTTTCAAAAAAGCGATGCAAAGGTAGGAACACACGCCCTTGCGGACAATCGTGATTGTTTTGGATATTTCCCGGCCGGAGTAACTAATTCTTGGTATTTTTCCGGCTCCTGCGCCACAGGATCCAGGCTGCAGCCAGGACCAGGTCCACGATCAGGCCCTTCCAGGACCAGTCCGTGAAGCGCGGTTTGACAAAACCGTCGTCGGAAGAAGTGAAATACAGCCGGCACGGGAAGAGGTATTCGCACAGGTTGGTCTCTTCCTCGAACGCATACGGACGATCCATGGTATCGACCAGCGAGAAATCGTCGCTGCGGAGGGCGTAAAAATGCTCTCCCTCATCATCGGACACCCGCACGGTATAATAGAAGAGGTCGCCGATCAGCATGAAATCCTCCTCGAAAGGATTATAGCGGACCTGCGTCGGAACCACGGAACCGTCCGGGCGCAGCATATACAGGGCATGGTCCCGGCCGACCAGGTAGCCCAGGGTGGCACGGTTTTTCAGTTCCGTGATGATCAGGTGCTCCAGGTTCAGTCCGTCGGCGGCGGAGAAATGCCGCACCTCCGGTGCGCCGTCCGTCATCTTGAGCTGGAAAAGTTTGCCGTCCGCATCGGTCAGCAGGTACCCTTCGTCATATTCCTTTCTGTCGCTGGGGTTGCCGGCGAAAAGACGCGCCGGGAAAGAGAATCCCGCGGCCCGGAGAGCTTCGTTGAAAGCCGCCGACTTCGTCTCATCCAGCCGGTTTTCAGCCATCTCGTAGATGTAAAGACCGTCTTTGCGCGGTACGAAGGCATATTCCGGATCCTGTAGTTCCAGACGGACGGGGACGGATTCCATCAGCAGATACGCCTTCGGAGCGATCCGCTTGATTTCCTTCATCTCGGCAGTTACGATGATGTTGTTGGCATCGATTTCCGCCGGGGTGACGGCACGGCCCTCAAGCGTATCGGGAAGCATGCCTTTGCTGGAGAGGACATTGTGGTAGAAAAGCGGCTGTGCTTCGTCGCCATAGACGTTCCCGTTCCGGTCGATGAAACGGAATTCCTTGCCGTCAGACCGGTCCAGGCGGGTAAAGTCATGATAGACGCAACTGTAAAGGGTAAAGGGCGTCGTATAGGATTTCAGGGTCACGATGCGGTAAAGCCAGGGGACGATCCAAAGGATCAGAACCGCAAAGGACAGGATGATGAAGATTTTTCCGATTCTTTTCATGGCATGCTAGTCTTGAAGTCCTTCCTTGAAACGGGCGACACTGTGGAAAATCAGCAGTTGGCCGCAGAGTACATAGAGGCAGAGCCACGGAAGGATGCCGTTGTAGGCTTCCGGAACGGAAGAGAGGGTCAGGAGATGGACCAGGCCCGCCAGCAGGAGGAGCAGCGCCACCCGCATGCCCCAGGTCGGTTCGAGACAGACGGCGGCGATCCAGATATACGCCGCAAAGCCGGCCAGGTACCAGACGGCGGCCGTCCGCAGGATCCGGCCGACCAGTTCGCCGGCCATCCAGCCCCGCAGCACGGTGCCGAGGCACAGCGCCTGCAGGAGGAACAGCACGAGAAGGATGCCCAGGCCGTAACCGTACATGGCCGCGATCATCCGTCCCTGCGGATAGGGCAGGTGAAGGGTCAGTTTCAGCCGCTTGCGGGTCATTTCCGGCAGGAATTGGAACATGGCGAGCAGGCCGCCGACGACCAGGGGGATGTAGCGGAGCATCTCGATCAGGACGGTCTCTTTGAGAATCATGAGGTTCCAGAGCATGTCACCGCCCCGGATCTGGGCCGTTTTCGACAGGTTCAACAGACAGTAGAAGGTCATGGCAGCCATGACCGCGAGGGCTGCGGCGAGATACCACCGTGTCTTGAGCCACTCTTTGTAAAAGATCATTTTGCGCATGGGCCTAATATTTTCCGGTCAGTTCGATGAAAATGTCTTCCAGGCTGAGGTCCGGATGGGCGGCCATCAGGTTCGCGGCACTTTCCTGTACGAGGATGGTGCCGTAGTCCATGATGATGACGTCATCCACCAGTTTCTCCAGGTCCTGGATGATGTGGGAGGTCAGGAAAACGGTCTTGTGCTCTGCCTTGGCATAGTCGCGCAAGTACTCGCAGAACAGGCGGCGGTACCCTGGATCCAGGCCGAGGGAGAAGTCGTCCAGCACCAGCAAGTCGGCGTTCTGGGCCAGGATGAGACCGAGGGCAACCTGCGAACGCTGACCGTTCGACATATGGGAGATTTTCTGGCCGGGAGCGACCTTGAGTTTCTCCATGAGGCCGAAATAGGCGTCACGGTTCCATTTCGGATAGAAAGCCGAATAGAACCGCTCGATCTGTTCGATGCTCATGTAGGAATACTGGACATGGCCTTCCAGCAGAAGGGCGATGCGTTCACGGGTTTTGGGGGTGACGTGCTGGACTTCCTCACCGAACAGGCGGCAGGAACCGGAGACCGGTTTGAGGTATCCCATCAGGATGTTGATCGTCGTCGTCTTGCCGGTGCCGTTCTTCCCCAGCAGGCCGGTAATGTGCCCCTCCCCGACCTCGAAACTGAGGTTCTCATAAATCTTCCGCTTCCCATAATAATGGGTCAGGTTGCGGCAGGAAATAACGGGTTCAGACATATCTGTTTCTTGGTTTTACGCGATGTAAAAAGGTGCGCAAAGATAAGAAGAAATCCCCCTCTCCGATACCCGGCCGGAGCAAGAATACCAACATGTTGGCATGCCTGAAGGCCTCGAATCCCTATTTATTGGCATCCATGAAGGACCGCACACCGTGGCGGAAAGATCTTTTTTAAAAAATAAATTTGTAAATCCATGCAAAATCATTACCTTTGCAGTCCCTATTTCCGAAATAGGCTCCAAAGCATAATAATAAAAACAAGATACAATGAAAAGAACATTCCAACCTTCCCGCCGCAAGCGTGTCAACAAGCACGGTTTCCGCGAGCGCATGGCGTCCGCCAACGGCCGCCGCGTGTTGGCTTCCCGCCGCCGTCATGGCCGCAAGAAGCTTACCGTTTCTTCCGAGGACCGTTTCTAATACCGGTTATTCTGAAGGAAATTGAGGGTTGACGGAATGTCAACCTTTTTTTGTAT
>CADCRA010000093.1 GCA_902803715.1 uncultured Bacteroidia bacterium | reverse complement strand
CTGAGTTTCGAACTCCCGCCGGCCGGCATCGTCGGCGTCATCGGTCCGAACGGCGCCGGCAAGACGACCCTCTTCCGGCTGATCATGGGCATCGAACAGCCGGACAGCGGCACCATCGAGATCGGCGACACGGTCAAGATCGCCTATGTCGACCAGCAGCACCGGACCATCGACCCCGACCTGACAGTCTATGAAACCATCGCCGGCAATTCCGAATGGGTCCGCCTCGGCAACCGGGACATCAACGCCCGCGCCTGGGTCTCCCGCTTCAACTTCAGCGGCGCCGACCAGGAGAAACTGTGCGGCGTCCTTTCCGGCGGCGAACGGAACCGCCTGCACCTCGCGCTGACCCTCAAGGACGAAGGCAATGTCCTCTTGCTGGACGAACCGACCAACGACGTGGATGTCAATACGATCCGCGCGCTGGAGGAAGGTCTGGACGGCTTTGCCGGCTGCGCCGTCGTCGTGAGCCATGACCGCTGGTTCCTCGACCGCATCGCGACCCACATCCTCGCCTACGAAGGGGACGGAAAGGTCGTCTTCTTCGAGGGCAACTACGCCGAATACGAGGAAAACAAGAAGATGCGTCTCGGCGACACCGAGCCGAAGCGCTTCAAATACAAGAAACTGATGGAATCCTAAGGCTATGCTGACGATTTTTTGCAAGAACACCCAGACCAGCCGCAGATATACGGAAGGCACGTCCCTGATGCAGATCCTGGGCGATTTCGAATTTGATCAGCCCTATCCGATCGTTTCGGCCAAGGTCAACAATGTCTCCCAGGGATTGAAGTTCAAGGTCTACCAGAGCAAGGACGTCGAGTTCATCGACGTCCGGAATCCCTCCGGCATGCGGGTCTACTGCCGTTCCCTGTGCTTCCTGCTCTGCAAGGCCGCCTACGATGTCTTCGAGGACTGCCGGGTCTACATGGAGCATCCCATCTCGGGCGGATATTTCTGCCACCTGCGCAAGGCCGACGGATCGCCGGTCACCCCGGAAGACCTGGAAAAACTGAAGATCCGGATGCGGGAGATTGTCGCCAAGAACATCCCGTTCCACCGGTATGACGCCCCGACGGAGAAGACCATTGAAATGTTCCGCAAGAAAGGCCGCGAGGACAAGGTCAAACTCCTGGAAACCAGCGGAGAAGTCTACATGGACTACTATACCCTCGGAGATACGCCGGACTACTATTACGGACGGCTCGTTCCCTCTGCCGGCTACCTGACCGTCTGGGATGTCCGCCCGTATTACGACGGCCTGCTCCTGCAGGTGCCGGACCGCCATGATCCTTCCCGGATCGCCCCCTTCGTCGAGCAGCCCAAGACCTTCAGTATGTTCAAGGAAGCGCTCCGCTGGAACATCATCATGGACCTCAGCACAGTCGGAGACGTCAACCTGGCCTGCCAGAACGGACAGGCGACCGACCTGATCCAGATCGCCGAAGCCCTCCAGGAAAAGAAAATCGTCCAGATCGCCGAGGAGATCGAACGCCGGTACCGGGAGAGCCCGATGCGGCTGGTCCTGATCACGGGACCGTCCTCCAGCGGCAAGACCACCTTCTGCAAGCGCCTCAGCGTCCAGCTCAAGGCCTGCGGGCTCAAACCGCTGTCCGTCTCGACCGACGATTATTTCGTCAACCGGCTGGATACGCCCCGGCTTCCGGACGGCAGTTTCGACTTCGACAACTTCGATACCGTGGACCACGCCCTGATGCAGTCCGACCTGGTCAAGATCCTCGCGGGCGAAGAAGTGAACGTTCCGGAATTCAATTTCGTGACCGGCCTGCGGGAGTATAACGGAAAGAAACTGAAACTGGACAAGGGAAGCATCCTGCTGGTCGAAGGCATCCATGCCCTCAACCCGGCGCTGACCGAACGGATTCCCGACGAGGCCAAGTTCCGCATCTTCATCAATACGTTGACCAGCACGGCTTTGGACAATCATAACTGGATCCCGACGAGCGATAACCGCCTGCTGCGCCGCATTGTCCGCGACTACAACAAGGGAGCCTTCACCGCACAGCAGTCCATCGGTCAGTGGCCGAATGTCTGCGCCGCAGAGGAAAAATGGATCTATCCTTTCCAAGAGAACGCCGATGCGATGTTCAACTCCGCTTACCTGATCGAGTTCGCCGTCATGCGGAACCATGCGGAGCCGATTCTGGCCAGCGTCCCGAAGAATTGTCCCGAGTACAGCGAGGCCCATCGGCTCCTCAAGTTCATCCATTATTTCACCCCGGTTCCGGACAAGGAGATCCCGTCGACCTCCATGCTCCGCGAATTCCTCGGCGGCAGTTCTTTCCTATAGCCCGCTACTGGGCTTTGGCGACAAGGTCGTCCAGGTCCGACTGGCGGATCCTGCCGTCCAGGCAGATGAAGGTCGTCTCGGTTCCGTCGATGGCGATCATGACCAGTGAATGGACATACTCCCGGTCCCCGACGGTATAGATGCGGGTGACTTCCCCATGGTCCTTGGCCTCCAGCAAGAGTTCATACGCCCCTTTTTCCATGAAGGAGCGGACGTCCTTGTCGAGACGGGCCTTGACCCCTTCGTCTTCCGAACTGATGAGGTAGAATCCGCTCAGCGACTGGATCAGCGGAGACAGGTCGGTGGTCGTGCCGTCTTCGTTTTCGAGCTGGAGGTTCGGGATCCGGCCGATCAGCCGGAACATGGCCGGAGAGATATAGACAGCCTCCACCTCCGGCAAATCGGAATAACGTGTGTAGATGGTTTTTCCATCCTGGGCGAAAGCGTTGAAAGTCAGAATCATCGCTGCGATGATCATTGCTATTTTCTTCATCATTGTTGCATCATTTTCAAGGGTTTTTCCATTCTTTCACGGGATTCGGAAAGGATTTCCGTCCCATATTGCATCTTCGAAGCGATCCGGCCCAGGGCCTTTTCCACTTCGGCATAAGCCAGGGCAGGGTCGTCATACGTATCTTTCAGACGGGGCCCTGCCTGCATCCGGAACAGCCCGGCCACCAGGGCCACGGCGGCAGCCGTTCCGAGGAGGGAAATCCAGATCTTCCGGCCCCGGCCGGCGGTCTTACCGGCGTCCAGCACCTGATCCGCATGGTCCAGGTCTTCCACCAGGGCAGCCAGCCGGTCTTCCAGCCCTTCCGGTACACGGATGTCGGCGGCAGCCTCTTCCAACTGGTCCGGACGCATGTCCGCTATGGTTTTCCAATCTTTCATTCCCATTCCTCCATTTGTCGTTTCAATGTTTTCCTCGCTTGGCTGAGCAAGACCCTCAGATAGATCCCGGACCAGCCTGTCCGCTCGGAGATTTCATCATATTCGAGTCCCTGAAAGACTCTCATCTGCAGTACCTTCCGTTGCTTGTCCGGAAGTTTTGCTATCAGTTCCTTCAGATGCCGGAGCGCTTCCTTGTCCGCGAGCAGGACATCCGGCGGCGGATCCGGTCCGGCCCGGTTCTCTCCCGCTTCCTCCGGTTCCGTCCGGGCGACGGCCGCGTGACGGATGCGGTCCAGGCACAGGTTCTTCAGCATGGCCATCCCGTACGCATCCGGAAGAAGGACGGGGTCCAGCCGGTCGCGGGCGTTCCATAGGCGGATGTACAGGTCCTGTACCGCATCTTCGGCCATCGTTTCCGATTCCAGGATGTAACAGGCTACCTTGTAGAACCGTCCGCCGAGCGGAAGCCATGTCTTTGTAAACCGTTCTGCGTCCATGTCACTTCTTCCGGCCATTGGCGATTACGGTTTCCAATTGGCTGGCCTGTACGGAGCCGAACAGGCAGATCAGCGAGCCGGAGCCGGGGACATGGACGACGACATCTGTCACGGATTTCCCGTCCGCCGAGAGGTTTCCGAAAATATGGACGGTTTCACCATCGCTTTTGACCTCCATCAGGGGTTCCTGACCGACCAGGAGCTTGTCGATGCCAGCACTCAAGTTCTTCTTGATGTCAAGTGCTGCATCTTCATAACTGACAATGGTTATCCGGTTCAGCCCATCCAACAGCTTCAGGGCTTCCCGGTCCTCCTTGGAGTCGGCGGAAATCTTCGCGGCGCCGCGCAACAGGCTCAGGGCCATGCTGCCGAGGTTGACGACTTCGACGTTTTCATGGGTTTTGTATTCGCGGATCAGCGCGGAGAGTTTCGTCTTATTGATGCTCCTCGCCTGGGCGGGAAGCAGGGTGGCCGGCATGAGAGCCAGCAGCAAGACGGCGGATGCAAGAATCTTTTTCATGTTCATTGGCTTTATTCCCGGGAGGTTTCTGTCTTATAGACGCACTCCTCCGCTTTTTGTTACAGGGAACCCCTGCAAAAATAATCAATAATCCGGCCAACACGCCACGCGCCCTAGAAAACGAACGGATAAAAGGTATCCCAACGGGCAAAGACAACCCTGTCAACGATTCCTATGTATGATTTTTTAGGAAAGGTGCTATGGAAAACCAATGATTTTTGTTATCTTTGCAAAGATATGGTTTATTTGGAAAGATATGCTTGAAGGTATACGACAGAATATCGAAAGACTGATCGCCCTCTACGAAGCGGAAAAACAGGCCCGCAAGGAACTGGAGTCCGCCCTCGCCGAAAGCCGGTCCGCCAACGAAACCTATCGCACGAAGATTGCTGAACTGGAAAGACAGGTGGACAATCTGAAACTGACACAGGCTTTCACTTCCCCGGAAGGCGGCAACCCCGCCGCAAAAGAGAAGATCGAAAAGATGATCCGGCAGCTGGACAAATGCATTGAACAGCTGGAACGATAAACAAAGGACAGCATGGACCAGAAGATAAAGGTGACCATAGCGAACAAGGAATTCAACCTTGTTGCCAAGACCCCCGAGATCGAGGAACGGATCCGCAAGGCCGCGGAGATTACGAACCGGAAGATCGCGGCCTACTCCGGCAAGTTCGCGACCAAGACCCAGCTGGACATCCTTTGTTTCGTCGCCCTGAACGAGGCCATGAACGGCCTGGAACTGCAGGCGAAACTCGGACAGATCGAAAAAGAGACCCGTGAAGTCCAGATGGACATCGCGTCCTACATAGAAAACGAAGGAAAATAGCCGTCAGCCCTGAAGCTGAAAACAACGCGTTCTACCGAACAGAGTAACTTGGACTGGGGATGGCGGGCCTAGGTGACCCTTGCGGGGATTCCGGCATGTCCGGGACGGAGGATTACTGAACCAGTCTGGAGCTCAAATCTTGTCAAAGAGATTTTTCTGACTGAGCACTGACGGCTTTTTTCCGGAAAACAGGCCGGCATTCTGACAACAGGATGCCGGCTTTTTATGGAAAACCTTAAACCAAGTATATAAAAATGAACACTTTGATTGCACTATTGATCGGCGTGGTGGTCGGTGCTGCCATCGCACTCGCAGTCTATATAGGAGTACGGAAAATGCTGCTGAAAGGCCGCAGGGACGAGATCCTCGAGAAGGCGGAGATGGAAGCCGAGAATATCAAGAAAGAGAAGATTCTCCAGGCCAAGGAGAAATTCCTCCAGCTCAAAGGCGAGCACGAGCAGTATGTCGCCGAGAAGAACTCCCAGATCCGCGACACCGAGAACCGCCTGAAACAGAAGGAGAACACCCTGAACCAGAAGACAGGTGAACTCGAAAAGCGCCTCAAGGACGCCGAGAACATGAAAAACAGTCTCCAGGCCCAGCGGGACAACGCCCAGCGCAAGGCCGACGAATACGACCGTCTCAAGGCCGAAGTCAACAAGCAGATCGAAAACATCGCCGGCATGACCGCCCAGGAGGCCAAGAACCAGCTGATCGAGAACATGAAGGCGGAGGCCCGTACCGAGGCCCAGGCCTACATCAACGATACCATGGACGAGGCCCGGCTCAATGCCGCCAAGGAAGCCAAGCGCATCGTCATCACGACCATCCAGCGCACCGCGACCGAAACCGCCATCGAGAATGCCGTGACGACCTTCCCGATCGACAACGACGAGATCAAGGGCCGCATCATCGGCCGCGAAGGCCGCAACATCCGTGCCCTCGAAGCCGCCACCGGCGTTGAAATCGTCGTGGACGACACCCCGGACGCCATCCTTCTGTCCGCGTTCGACCCGGTCCGTCGCGAAGTCGCCCGCCTGGCCCTGCACCAGCTGGTCATCGACGGCCGCATCCATCCGGCCCGCATCGAGGAAGTGGTCGCCAAGGTTCAGAAACAACTGGAAGACGAAATCCTCGAAACGGGCAAGCGCACCTGCATCGACCTGGGCATCCACGGCATGAACATCGAACTGGTCAAGCTGATCGGCCGCATGAAATACCGTTCCTCCTACGGCCAGCACCTGTTGCAGCACTCCCGCGAAGTGGCGAACATCTGCGCCATCATGGCTTCCGAACTGGGCTTGAACCCGAAGATCGCCAAGCGCGCCGGCCCCCTGCACGATATCGGCAAGGTCTCCGGGGAAGAGCCCGACCTGCCGCACGCCCTGCTGGGCATGCGCCTCGCCGAGCAGTTTAAGGAGAAGCCCGAGATCTGCAACGCCATCGGCGCGCACCACGAGGAAACCGAGATGACCTCCCGCTACGCCCCGATCGTGCTCGTGGGCGACGCCATTTCCGGCGCCCGTCCCGGCGCCCGCCGCGAGGTGATCGAATCCTACATCAAGCG
>CADCRA010000092.1 GCA_902803715.1 uncultured Bacteroidia bacterium | reverse complement strand
CCTGACGTTCGTGGCCTGCGCCTGGCTGTCGGCGAAAATCTATAAGGTGGGTATCCTGATGTTCGGCAAGAAGTCGACCTTCAAGGACCTTTGGAAATGGCTTAAACAGAACTAGATATGAAGAGAATCCTATGGATGGGTGCCCTGCTCCTCACCCTGTGCTCCTGCCACCGCGGAATGCAGTGGACCCAGACTGCCATGCAGGGCAGCCGGACCGGGGTCCAGGCCTGTACGGCGGACGACGTCTCCGAAAAACTCGGGACGGTAGAAGGGAGCGTTTACAAGGCCCCGAACGGCCGGGAGTTCGCAGAAGGCAGCGCGACCTATGCCGTGGCGAAATTGCTGATCGACGCGCAGCCGGCGATGGCGGATCTCAAGCAGGTCGTCGGGCACTCCACCCGGGAAATGATCCGGGAGTATCCGGAATGCGAACTGTCCGACTGGTTCATCGACGAACTGATGCGGGCGGCGGCGGAGAAATCCGGCAAGAAGGTCGATTTCGGCATTACGAATTTCGGCGGCATCCGGGTGGACATGCCGGCGGGTGACGTGCTGATGGACGACATCGTTTCCATGTTCCCGTTCAAGAACAATCTCTGCTACCTGGAACTTTACGGCCGGGATATCCGCGCCCTGCTGGAGCAGCTTGCCGCGACTTCCTGGCAGGTGGTCGGCGGCGCCCGTTGCGTCGTGCAGGACGGGAAACTGGTCTCCGCCGAGATCGGCGGGGAACCGATCGATGACGACCGGATCTACGGGGTCGCGACGATTTCCTTCCTGCTGAACGGCGGCGATGACATTTTTGCGGCGCGCAATGCCGTGAGCCTCCAGATCTTCGACGAATACATCCTGGATGTCATGCTGCCTTGCGTACAGCGCCTGACGGCGGAAGGCAAGTCCATCGAGTACCGGACGGACGGCCGTATCCGGTTCCTGACGGCCGAAGGTGAAACCTCAGACGAATTCCGGAAATGAAAAAGTATATCCTGATCCTTGCGGCGGTATTGGCGCTGTGCGCCTGCCAGCCGAAACAGCACAAACTGGTCATCCTGCACCTGAACGATACCCACAGCCATTTCGAGCCTGTCCGCAGCGGTGCGGAGGCGGGGCTGGGCGGCGTCATCGAGCGGGCGGCATACATCGACAGCGTCCGGGCGGCGGAAGGGGAGGAAAACGTCCTCCTGCTCCACGCCGGCGATTTCAGCCAGGGCACATCCTATTTCACCCAGCTGGACGGCGATCTGGAGATTGCGGCGATTAATGCCCTGCAGTACGATGTCGTTACCCTCGGCAACCACGAATTCGACAACGGCATCGAAGAACTGGCCCGCCGGCTGAGCGTCCTGGACTGCCCGGTCGTCTGTGCCAACTATGATTTCTCTCCTTTCGAGGCCGGGAAGTACATCAAGCCGTACGCCATCGTCAAGAAAGCCGGTCGGAAGATCGGTGTCTTCGGGCTCCTGACGGATATCCTGAAAGTCGTCGACCGCAACATCTCCGACCGTATGCCCAAGTTCGACGATGTCGAGACGGCGCAGAAGTGGGCGGATTATCTCAAGAACGAGGAGCATTGCGACCTGGTCATCGCCCTGACCCACATCGGGTACGACGGAGAGCCGTTTACGGATCCCGTTCTCGTCAGCAAGACCCGCAACATCGACCTGGTCGTCGGCGGCCACAGCCATACGTTCCTCGAGAAAATGGAGTATGCCAAGAACCTGGACGGCAAGGAGATTCCGATCGTGCAGGACGGCTGCTGGGGTCTTTACATGGGTAAAATTGAAATGAAATAGGACATGGCTGAAGAACTGAACGCCCGGCATCAGGCCATTCTCGACATCCTCCAGCTCCAGGGCAGCGTCTCTGTCGCCGCGCTGGCGGAACGCCTGGATGTCTCTGAAGTCACCATCCGCAAGGACCTGACCCAGTTGGAAGAGCAGAAACTGCTCTATCGCAGCCACGGACGTGCCGTGATGATCAGTCCGTACATCGGGAATCTGCCGCAGCATGCCAACGAAGGGCAGGCGGTCCTGGAAAAGCGTGCGATCGGTAAGGCGGCCGCCGCCATGGTCCGGGAACATGATACCATCCTGTTGACGGCTGGAACGACCATCCTTTATACGGCCAAGGAACTGGCTGATGTCAAGAATATTACGGTGATTTCCGCCTCCGTTTCCGCCTCTTCCATGCTCTCGCAGAGCAAGGACATCGAAGTGGTGCAGCTGGGCGGGCAGGTTCGGGAAAAGTCCGTCTCCACCGTCGGCAGTTTCACCGAGCACATGCTCTCTTTCTTCAGTTGTGACCTGCTGTTCATGGGAGCCGATGCGATCGATCTTTCCTTCGGCGTCACGACTTCCAGCATCGCGGAAGCGAGCCGCGACCGGAAGATGATGGATGCGGCCAAGAAAACGATCGTCCTGGCGGACAGTTCGAAATTCGGCAAGAAAGGCTTCAGCAAGATCTGCGACTGCAGCCAGATCGACGGGATCATCACGGATGACAAGATCCCGCAAGCCTATGTGGATGCCATGCAGGAACTGGGCATCGAGATCACGGTCGTCAAAGTTTGAAAGAAAGAGGGATGATCCTGCGGGACCATCCCTCTTTTGTTTTATTCTTCCGTATAGAAATGGATGATGTCCCGGAGCGCTTTTTCGCAGACGGGGCAGAAGTCCGGATTCTCGTTGGTCTTCATGCGGCAGTCCTCGCAGGGGCGCCAGACTCCTTTGGACTGGTATCCGCCGCCTTCGAACAGGCCGACGCCGTCCTTGCCCATCATGTCTTTCCATTTGCTGTCGAAGTCGACGCGGGTCGTGATGTTCGGTTCCCACGGTTCGGCATCCGGGTGGTAACTTTCTTCGTACTGGTCATCGTAGTAGTATTCGTCGGCCAGGCCGCCGAAACTGTGGCCGAATTCGTGGACGACGACCGGCAGGGCGAGACGGTGGTGGGCAGCCGTCAGGACATAGGAGTTGAAGATACCTCCGCCGCCGTAGTTGTCCGTGTTGGCCAGGATGATGATGTGCTCGTACGGAATGCCGGCCAGCACGTCGTGGAGGCGGAACAGGTTCAGGGTCGTCAGGTACCGGTCGGAATAGAAGGTGTCGAAGTGGGAGCCGAGCGCGGTTTCTTTCCAGAGGCCTTTGTGCGGGATGCTGACGCCACTGTCCTTGGACGGAGCGGCGACGGCGACGATGTTGAACCGGTCCTGCATGCTCTTGAACGGTTCATGGCTCCAGATGCTTTCCATCGCCGTCTGTGCGTCTTTGTAGAAAAGTTCGGTTTCCGTTGCATCGTAGCCCTCGGCGACGATGGCGATGTCGATCTTGTCCCGGCTGTCCCCGGTCCGGTGCAGGTAGCGGTGCGGCGTCGGATGCTGTCCGGCCGGGCGGATCAGGATGTCCTTGGGATCGACGGTGTGCCGGATGGAGGCGGAAAGCCGGCGGTGGCTGTCGAACAGTTCGACGGTGATGTCCGCCTTGCGTTCCGGCATCGGCACGAGGAAGACGTTTTCGAAGGATTTGCGGACACGGGTGGCCTCTTCACTGTTCTGCCACTCCTGGAACAGCGTGGAGAAGGAATTGGCATAGAGCACTTTCCCGCTTTCGGTGTCACGGACGGTGATCTGTCCGTTGCCGGCCAGATGGAGGCGGCCCATGTGGACCTTCCGGCCGTACCAGCCGTCCAGTACCTTCATCTGGGCAAGGGAGATTTCCGTGGATTTGTCGGTCCCGGAGAAGATGTAATCCAGCCGCAGGGTCTTGTCCTTGGCGAGGACGGGAACGGCGGCCAGCAGGATGCAGAGCGTCAGGATGATGCGGTTTTTCATATCTATTGCAGGTTATTGGACAGGATCGGTTTCGACGGGGATGGAATCCCAGGAAGGAATGAACTGGAGCAGTTCCGGGTTGCGGCCCTGAACGACGTAAAGCGGCGTCGTACGGTCCTTGACGGCCAGGTCGGGAACGTTGCCGATGGAGGCGGCGGTCATCCCGCCGATGGCACCGGTCCGCAGGCAGTTGACGATCAGGCCGACTTTCAGGTCGGGGAAGGCGGTCAGCATGGCGAAATCCCCGTTGCTGTCACCGGCGACGAGGGCCGGTCCCTTTCCGCCATGTTCCGGAGCGATCAGGTCCCGGATGCATTGGACCTTGCCTTCCCGGTAGGTCTGGACATAGGTGCTGTCGCCGACGGCGCACAGGCGGCCGTCCGCCGTGGGGGCGAGGCGGATCCCGAAGACATGGTCCTCGCCGATCCCGAGCCCGTAGGCGGGATCGCAGGCCATGGCCTCGACGACCGATTCCAGGGAAGCGGAGCAGATATAGACGTCAAACCCGTTGTCTGACAGGGAATGATACAGGGATTGCATTTCGGGGGTCAGGGCCATGCCTTTCGGAATCTGGACCGAAATGCTGCCGTCCGGTGTCGTCCAAGTCTCCCGCCACATGCTTTCCTGCGCCATCCAGTGGGAAACCGAGGTCCGGGTCAGGTCGCGGATCTCGGCATCCGTCATGCCGTCCAGCAGGGTCGTGATCCAGATGCAGCCGAAAGGGGAGTCCGGTTCCGCCTGGTCGATGTTGGAGGACAGGAACCACAGCCGGGCGCGGAAATCCCGGTATTCCTCCGTCGCGCGCATGGCTTCCGGGTCGTTCCGCAGCGGATAGAGGACTTCGTAATCCCGGCAGAGGTCCGCGGCCAGGATGCGGGGCGTCCTTCCTTCGCCGAAATCCAGGTCCAGGTCGGATACGCCGCGGGTCAGGACTTCGAACATCCGGTCCGGCTCGATCCGGAAGGCGAGGTTCTCGATCTGGTAGACCAGCAGGGTCTGTGCGATGTCGTTGATGATCGTCGTATTGTCGTAGTCGAAGACGGCATAAGGCGGGCAGGCGGGATCATAGGATTTCGAGGTATTGCCATAGTCGGCCAGCAGTTCCGTCAGGGCATAACGCACCCTGGGATTCCAGTTCCCTTCTTCGAGTGCCGGTTTCCTGCTGCAGGAGACGGCCAGGACAGCCAGCAGGAGGATTGCGTATTTTCTCATGGCTCGGTTCTTTGGACAGGACAAGATACGCTTTTTCCGCCGTTTTTCCTATCCCGGCCGGACGAATCTTACTGCCCGTTCAGCGTCTGGAAGAACGCGAGAATGTCTTCCCAGGTCCGGAATGTATCGCCGCCGAGTTCCAGGACGGTTCCCATGAAGTCCTTCAGCCGCCATTGCCCGGGGTCGCGGGCGATATAGTAGTCGCCCAGCAGGAACTGCGGCCAGCCGGTCTGGATGACCCGGTCCCAGGCTTCCACGCCCAGCCAGCGTTCCGACCAGCGGACCGGATCCTGCCACATCGGGGGATGGTTGTAGGCCGGGGATGCGACGACGTAGGCGTCGTATTGCTGCGAGAGGGTCCTGAAAGCCTTGACGGCACTGTTCTCGGGCGGAAAGTCATCCGGCGTCAGTCCTTTGGGCAGGCTGTGCCGGAGATCCGCCAGCGTATCTTCCCACTGGATGAAAACCACTTTCCGGCTGCGTCCTTCCTGCCGGTCGTCGATCCGCTGGATCAGGGGCAGGACGCTGTGCAGGAGGGCTTTGTCATCGACGCGGTGTTCCCCGTCGAAGCGGATGGCCTGCGGGTAATGCGCGGCAAAGAGGTCGTAGGTGTGGACCAGGGTGTCATGGATGCCGAAAAGGCCGTAGACACGGTTCTGCTCCTCCGTCCAGGTCCCGGGTGCGGGATAGCCCGGATCGATGGAAGGAACGCCGTCGAAGCAATGGGATGACACCTCCCGGAACGCTTCCAGAAGGCCTTTCGTCACCAGGATGGAGGTGGCACCGTCCTGGCGCGGATTGAAGTATTCATGGCGGCCCAGTCCGTAGTTTTTCTGCAGGGTGTCGGCCAGTTGGAAGGCCGGGTTGATCAGGATGCGGTCGAATCCGCGCATCAGGCTGGCGTACATGCCGCCCATGGAGGTGCCGATGATGAGATCGGGCTGCTCCCGGGCACAAGTCTCCTCCAGGAGCCTGACCGCCTCGTGCGGATCTTCCGGTATGTCGGGAGAAACGACCGTTGTCTGCGGCAGCAGGGTACGCAGCGTCCGGGCCGTTCCGGTCTGGCCGCTCGAGGCAAATCCATGCAGATAGAGGATTTTCTTGCCGGCCATCACTTCCGGCCGGGCGTATTCGTAGAGTTCCATGGCCTGATGGGGTTTTTGTCAGATCCGGCGGTCGAGCCAGGCGGCCAGGCGTTCGCGGACTTCGTCGGCGTAACCGTCAAAGCTGTGTCCGGCTCCTTCCAGGATTTCCAGTTCGGCCATTCCGTAGCATTCGAAAGCCCTTTCCACATAGGAGAGCGGGACGGTCTGGTCCTGGTCGCCGTGGATGAGCAGCACCGGTTGCTGGAAGCGGGCGAGCCATTTGTAGGGATCCAGGTTCCGGACATCGGTGAAATAGCGTTTGCCGGCGGCGGTCCCGAACAGGTCGGTGGTCTCCGGAATCTTTCCGGTTTTCGGATACAGTTCCCGGCTGAAATCCGGGATGTTGAAGGCGGGAGCGAGCAGGACGAGACCGGCAATCTGCCGGCGGGCCTCCTTCGCGGCCAGCGCTGCGACAAGACCGCCCTGGCTGTGTCCCATGACGAAAACCTGGCTCCGGTCGATGAATGGCTCCCGGCGGATGCGTTTGAGAATGAACAGCAGGTCCTCCTTCTCCGTTTCCACGGACATGTCCGTCGTCTTTCCGCTGCTGCGCGAATCCGGGGATCCGCCCCGGAAATCGAAGGCGTAGGCGTAGAAGCCGCGGCTGGCGGCAGTCCGGCAATAGGTTTCGCCCCAGTCGGCGGTGGCGCCGATTCCGTGGCAGAAGATCAGGACCGGATGCGTTCCGGACGTGTCGACGGGCTTGTAGATTTTCCCATAGTACTTGTCCATGTCGTTGAAGAAACTGAGTTCCTCGACGACGACCTTGGCGCCGTCGGTCTTGACGACCTGGCGCGGAGACTGTGCGTTTTGCATATATTTGAACACTCCGGTAAACACGCCTCCGGCGAGGGCGAGAAGCAGGGCGGAGACACCGGTCGCTTTCAAGAATTTCATACCGTTTTCTTTTCTATCCGGAACAAAGGTAATCATTTTCGCAGAAAAACCGTGCTGCGGAATCCGGAAGCCAGACGTACTGACAGATTTGTTCACATTATTTGACCATTCGTCCAAATCCGCGTCCGCATGTCGAATTAACTATGAAAACTCGGAGAAATTGTTTATTATTGTAATGTGGAAGACTGCATGAACCCCGATAATCAAACACTAAACACAATATCTGTATGAAAAAATCTGTTTTGCTCATTATGGCTGCCCTGCCGGTCCTGGCTGCCTGCGGACCGAAGTGGCAGGAAGAACAAAAGGACGGTTATGTCCTCGTCACCCAGAAGAAGGGTGCGACCCTCGGCTACAGCGCCGAGTCCGGCGTCAAACTGATCGAGGACAAAGGCTATGTATTCAAGGATCTCAACCGCAACGGTGCGCTGGATGTCTATGAAGACTGGCGCCGTCCGGCCGAAGAACGGGCCAAGGACCTGGCTTCCCAACTCGATATCGAGGAGATCGCCGGCCTGATGCTGTACAGCGGCCACCAGGCCATCCCGGGTGCGGCGTATGGCCGCGGCGGTGCGACCTATGACGGCAAGAGCCTGCAGGAAAGCGGGAAGAAACCGTATGACATGACCGACCAGCAGAAGAAATTCCTGAAGGAAGACAACCTGCGCGCCGTTCTCGTGACCTCCGTCGAGAGTCCGGAGGTGGCGGCCCGCTGGAACAACAATGTCCAGGCATACGTCGAGAGTTTCGGCCATGGTATCCCGGCGAACAACTCTTCCGACCCGCGCAACGAGACCCAGGCGACTGCTGAGTTCAACATGGGCGCCGGCGGCAAGATCTCCCTCTGGCCGACGACCCTCGGTCTGGCGGCGACCTTTGATCCGTCCATCGTCGAGGAGTTCGGCCGGATCGCTTCCAAGGAGTACCGCGCCCTGGGTATCGCCACGGCCCTGAGCCCGCAGATCGACCTGGCCACGGAGCCGCGCTGGAGCCGTTTCAACGGCACGTTCGGTGAGGATCCGGACCTGGATGTGGACATGGCCCGCGCCTATGTCGACGGTTTCCAGACGACGGAAGGCTCCGCCGACGGCTGGGGTCTCGAGAGTGTCAACGCCATGGTCAAGCACTGGCCCTCCGGCGGTCCGGAAGAAGGCGGCCGTGACGCCCACTACAACTATGGCAAGTATGCCGTCTATCCGGGCAACAACTTCTCCGACCACCTGCGTGCGTTCGTGGAAGGTGCCTTCAAGCTGAACGGCGGCACCAAGAGTGCAACGGCCGTCATGCCGTATTACACGATCTCCTACAACATCGACCCGTCCGGCAAGAATGTCGGCAACAGCTACAACAAGTACATCATCACCGACTTGCTCCGTGAGAAGTACGGCTACCAGGGTGTCGTCTGCACCGACTGGAACATCACCTATGACAATGCGGCCATCGAGGCGTTCGACGGCAAGTGCTGGGGCGTGGAAGACCTGACGGTCGCCGAGCGCCACTACGAAGTCATCAAGGCCGGTGTCGACCAGTTCGGCGGCAACAATGACAAGGGTCCCGTCCTCGAGGCTTACAACATGTGGGTGCAGGAATTCGGCGAGGGTGACGCCCGCGTCCGTTTCGAGCAGTCCGCCGTCCGCCTGCTGCTCAACAGCTTCCGCACCGGTCTGTTCGAGAATCCGTATCTCGATCCGGCCAAGACTGCCGAAATCGTCGGCAATCCGGAATTCATGCAGGCCGGGTACGAGGCCCAGGTCAAGTCCGTCGTCATGGTCAAGAACCACGGAAACGCCCTTCCGAAGCAGGAAAAGCTGAAAGTTTATGTTCCGAAGCGCCACTTCCCGCGGGCCGGCGGCATGTTCGGCTTGACCCCGGGTACGTCCGAGCGTTGGGACTGGCCCGTCGCCAAGGAACTGGTGGAGAAATACTATGAATGGGTGGATGATCCGGCCCAGGCTGATTTCGCCCTTGTCATGATCCAGGGCCCGCAGTCCGGCAGCGGTTACGATGTCGCCGACCGCCAGAAGGGCGGCAACGGCTACGTCCCGATCTCCCTCCAGTACAATGACTACAAGGCTGTCGACGCCCGCGCCGAGAGCATCGCCGGCGGCGACCGTCTCGAGAAATCTGCCAACCGTACTTACAAGAACAAGACCGTCAAGACCCCGAACATCAATGACCTGAAGCTGGTCGTCGATACGAAGAAGGCCATGGGCGACAAGCCCGTCGTCGTCGTCGTCAACCTCAGCCGTCCGGCCGTCCTTGCCGAGTTCGAACCGTATGCCGATGCCATCCTTGTTACGATGGGCGTACAGAACCAGGCTGTCCTCGACCTCGTCAGCGGCAAGTATGAGCCGTCCGGTCTGCTCCCGATGCAGCTCCCGGCCAACATGAAGACGGTCGAAGAGCAGTGCGAGGATGTTCCGCGCGACATGGAATGCCTCGTCGATGCGGACGGCAACAAGTATGACTTCGCGTTCGGCCTGAACTGGTCCGGTGTGATCAACGACGAGCGCGTCGCGAAATACAAATAATGCCGCATCCGTTCCATAATATGCTTTTGTTGGAGGACGCCGTCCGGATTACCGGACCGGCGGCCTTCAACATTATGCTCAAACCTGCGGGACCGGGACGTGCAGTTCAACACGATGTCCACCATCAACAAGGCTTCCGAGGGCAGGGGACTGGAAGTTTACCAGTTCTTCAAGTCCGTCGGCATCAGTTCTCTTTCCTATTTCTCGAAATCATTCAAGCAACAGTTCGGCATCCTGCCCAAAGATGTCGTACGGAAATGACAAAAGCCTGGCTTCGGCCAGGCTTTCGTTGTCTTTTCGTTCCGGATGCTATTTGAAGAGCAGACGGGCGAAGGTGTTGAGATACAGTCTCCAGTTGAACCAGACGTGGCCGCCGTCGGAAGCGTAGATGGTGTGCTGCATGCCATTGCGCTCGAGGGCCTTGTCGAGGACCTGGGTGCCCGGCCATGCGAAGTCGTCGGTGCCGCAGCCGACCCAGTAGAGTTTGTAGCCGGCCTTCTTGATGCCCTGGAGCTGGGCGTCGAGCTCGTCGCTCTCACGGATACCGCAGCTGAGCGGGCAGATATAGTCGAACATGTCCGGATAGAGGATGGTGGCACGGGTGGTGTGGCCGCCGCCCATGGAGAGGCCGGCGATGGCGCGGGATTCCTTCTTGGGAATGGCGCGGAAGTTCTTCTCGATGAACGGAACGATCTCGGTGACGAGGCTCTTGACATAGGCGTCAGGTTCGGTGACCTGCTTGGTAGCGAGGTTGAGGGTGCCGGCAGCCTGCTGGCCAGGGTTGCCGTTCGGCATGACGACGATCATCGGCTCGGCAAGGCCCTTCTCGATAAGGTTGTCGAGGATCTGGGCGGCGCGGCCCATGGAGGTCCAGGCCTCTTCGTCACCGCCTGCACCGTGGAGCAGATAGAGCACCGGATACTTCTTCTTGGGGTTGTTCTCGTAGCCGTACGGGGTGTAGACAGTCAGACGGCGGTTGATGCCGAGGATCTTGCTGTCATACCACGGGTGGCTGACGGTACCGCGCTGGTTGGCCTCGAAGTAGTTCTCGCTGCGCTCGCCGGGCACGATGACCATGCTGAGGAAACGGGTGCCGTCGCGCTGGACGAGGATGTTCTGCGGGTCATTGACGGAAACGCCGTCCACGATGAAGTTGTAGGTGTAGATTTCCGGACGCGGGCAGGGGACCTTGACTTCCCAGACGTTGTTGGCGCCGCGGACCATGTCGATGCTGCCGCCGTACGGGTTCGGCATCCAGGAGCCGCTGAGCTTGACATACGTCGCGTAGTCTGCCTTCAGGCGGAAAGTCATGGAGTCGTTCTGGATCTGCGGGGAGACGATGCGGCCTCCTCCGAAACTGAAGTTCGCCAGTTCCTGAGCGTGCAGCGCACCTGCAACCATGCAGAGCGTCGCGATGACAGTGAGGATTTTTTTCATAAGCTTTTGTGTTTATTTTGTTATGGGTTGTGTGTTCTTTGCAGGACGTTTGAGCCAGTGCTCTTTCAGCCACTCGCGGACCGGCTGGTCATAGAGTTTCAGCAAGGCCCACGCCATGCCGACCGCCAGCAGGAAGATGCAGACGCTGAAGGCGATGTGGACCCCGAGGGACACGGCGCCGGCGACGGGCTCGGCAGCTGTCGGATCGAGGATCGGATGCCTGCGGAGCCAGCTCATCTGGAAATAGATCAGCGGATAGTGCGTAATGTAGAGCGGATAGGAGATGTTACCGAGGAATTTGCAGAATACCTGGCTTTTGCCGGAGACCGTGCTGCCGGCGCCGGTCATCACGAGCAGCGGGAAGATGCAGAGGATGACGAAGGCCTCGTACATGCCGTTGAACTTCACCCCGCCGGGCAGGAACTCCCGGGTTCCGTCCGCCGCCATGCTGAAGGACGGGGCGGCGCCGATGCGCGGCATGGCCAGCAGGAAGGCCAGAACGAGGGCGCACCACCAGAATCCGCCGCGGATCTTGATGAATTTCCCGATCCGGGAGATCAGCAGACCGCAGAAGAAGGGGTAGAGAAGCCGGCAGAAACCGATGTACAACTGGTCGGGCGTGATGGACCAGCCGCCGATGACGCGGCCCTGGTAGCGGCCCAGCAGGCCGAAAATGTTCCAGCCCTGGGTCAGGTCGAGGGTCAGCACGGCGAAAAGGCCGACGCAGATCGCCAGCCCCCACTTCGGGAGATGCCTGATAACCAATGCATAAAGGATGTTCGCGATGTATTCCAGCATGAGAGTCCATTGCGGACCGTTCAAGGGATAGGTCTCGCTCCAGCCGCGAATGTCCATGGCCGGTTTGACCGGAATCATCAGACAGCCCAGGATGAAGCAGACGGCAATCTTCCAGGCAGGTGCCGTACCGATGAGCCGGAAGGCGTCGATGCCGAAATAGAACATCAGCAGGCCCACGACCGTGCCGGCAATGACCATCGGATGCAGGCGGGTGATACGCCGCTTGAAGAAACCGCCGAGGGTCATCCGGTCCCAGCGGTCATCGTAGGCATAGCCGATGACGAAACCGGAGAGAACGAAGAAGAAATCGACGGCGAGGTAGCCGTGGTTGATGATCTGGAAGGCAGCGCCCCGGGAATAGGATTCAAACAAGTGGAAAGCCACCACCATCATGGCCGCGACTCCACGCAATCCGTCCAGGATTTCGTAACGCGGTTTTGAGGCAAGATACGTTGTCTGTTTTGCCATGGAGAATAGGCTTGGTTTCAGTTGGTACAAATTTAGGCATAGTCTTTCAAGAGGACTATGCCTAATCGCCAAAAATTAGTCCGATTTGTCCAAAAACAGCCCGATTTATACGGAACTGGGGGCAATCCCGAACTTTTTCTTGAAGGCCCGTGAGAATCCGGTGTGGGTACTGAAGCCGACCTTGTAGGCGACTTCACCGATGTTAAGTTCATGTTCCTTCAGGAGTTCCATCGCCTTGTTGAGCCGGTAGGTCGTCAGGTAAGCCTGCGGGGACTGTCCGGTCAGGGCGATCAGTTTGGTATAGACGCTGGTGCGGCTCATGCCGATCTCCATGGACAGCATCGTGACATTGAATTCTTCTTCCGAGAGGTGCTCGTCGATGATCTTCCAGCATTTTTCGAGGAAGGCTTTGTCCTGCGGGGAGACGCCAGTATCCGCCGTCCGGACGGTCGAAGTCTGTTCGGACAGGATGCCCTGGATTCGCCGGCGATTGGCCAGCAGGTTCCTGACGATGGCGACCAGATAGGCCGGATCGAACGGTTTGCCCAGGTATCCGTCGGCACCGAGTTCCAGGCCGTGCAACTGGTTGTCCATATCGGCCTTGGCCGTCAGCAGGACAATCGGGATGTGGCAGTATTCCGGATCATTCTTGAGTTCCTTGCAGAGCGTATAACCGTCTTTGTACGGCATCATGACGTCGCTGATGATCAGGTCCGGGGCGCTCAGGCGGATGAGCTTCCAGGCTTCTTCGCCGTCCCCGGCCAGCGTGACGTTGAATTCCTCCGCCAGGAAACCGCGGATGTATTCGCGCATGTCCGGGTTGTCTTCGACGACCAGCAGGCTGGCTTTCTCGCCGTCGAGTGCCGGGATGTCGGCCGGCATGCCTTCCCCGGCTTTCTCCGAGGGATCGTCCTGCCAGATGGCGTCCTGCTCGTAACTCTCTTTCCACGCCGGGAAAAAGAACGTAAAGACCGTACCGATCGGATCGTTGGCATGGACTGTCAGGTCACCCTTGTGGACGACGGCCAGATGTTTTGCGTAGTTGAGTCCGATGCCGAAACCGGACGGGATGTCATTCCCGACTTGTTCGCCGAGGCGCTCGTACCGGTCGAAAACCTTTTCCATCTTGTCCGGGGGGATGCCGATGCCGGTATCGGCGACGGAGATGACCGCCTGACCTTCATCCGAAGCTGAGGTGACAAGGATGCTGCCGTGTTCCGGGGTATACTTGACAGCATTGCTGAGCAGGTTGAAGATGATCCTTTCGACTTTCTCCCGGTCGCAGTAGACGATCTGTTCCGTCAGCAGTTCCATCGAAACCTGAAGGTTTTTCTGACGGAACATGTATTCGAAGTTCTTCATCATCCCGCGGATCAGCACCGTCAGGTCCGTCCGGATGACAGAGAGTTTGTCCCGGTTCTCGCGCGACTGGTTGAAATGCAGCAGCTGGTCTGTCAGGCGGAGCATGCGCTCGGAATTCCGCTCGACGATCCCGACCAGTTTCCGGTCGTTCTCGGAGAGGGTGGGGGACTTGCCCAGTTCCTTGACCGGACCGTAGATCAGGGACAGCGGCGTACGGAATTCATGGGAGACATTGGTGAAAAACGTGCTTCTTTCCTGGCTGATCTGTTCCACAAGTCCTTTTTCCTGTTCGGATAGTTCCAGTTTCTCGCGGTTGACCTTCATGTTGATGAACTGTCGGATCGCGAAATAGGCCAGCCCCAGCAGCAGGAGGATGTAGATCAGTTGGGCCGGCCATGAGAACCAGGGAGAAGGTTTGAACCGGAGCGGAACGCTCAGCTCGTCCGGATTCCAGGAACCGTCGGCTTGCTGGACGCGGACCCGAAAGTTGTATTTCCCGGGGAACAGGCCGGAATACCGGGTCCGCAGGCTGGCACCGGCATAGTACCAGTCCCGGTCGAATCCGTCCAGTTTATATTGGTAGACCGGGTGGAAATCCGGATTGAAGTTTTTGCCGGAGAAGTAGAAAGCGATGTATTCCGTACGGTGGTCCAGCTCGAGCAGTTCATCCTTGCTGAATAATTTTCCGTTGACGAAGACGTTGTCCAGCATGGGATGGATCGGCTCTTCTGCGGAAAGGATCTCGGACTGGGGGAAATAGATCAGCCGGGTATTGGATCCAAAGACGGGTGTGCCGTCATCCAAGACGACGATACTGTTGGTATAATTGGAAGACAAGCCGTGGTCCGGACTGTTAATAAAGGTGATGTTTCCGTTCGGAGCCATGCGCAGGTAGTCGAAGCGGAGGGCGATCCAGAGGTTCCCGTTCTTGTCAGCGCCGATGGATCGGATGTTCTGGTCCGCACCGGTGTCCCCGAAGCTGATCCGTTCCTTTTTCCGGCTCCGGGGATTATATTTCCATAGACCGTTGTTCCGGCTGCCGATCCACCATTCCCCGTCGCTGTCTTCGTAGATGCAGCTGGGGGAGGGAATCCCTGACTCCAGCGGGTAGAAACGTCCCTCTTCTCCCAGAAACCAGATATCGTCATTGGCCAGGAAATACGCCCGTCCCGAATCGAACTGTCCGCAATACCAGAACTCCGGGTGGGTGCCGGCGTCCAGTTTTTCCCGCCGGCCGTCCTGCGTGAAGCGGAGGATGCCTTCATCCTGCAGCAGGTAGACGTTGCCGGAAGCATCGTCCCAGATGGCCGATGTCGCATCGATGCTCCAGCGGCTCAGCAACGTCATCCGATCTCCGTCCATTGCGTATTTCCGCAGTTCGTAGTTGTTCAACTGGATCCACCAGTAGCCGAGCCGGTCCTGCAGGTTGATGCCCAGTTTGTTTCCGCCTTCGATCCCTTCACCCTTCAGCGGCGTGAATTCTTTCGAGCCGAGGTGCTGTTTGTACAGTTCCGTATTGGTGAAGACGAGCAGGTTCTCCGCGTCCAGCCTTCGGAAGGAATTCAGCATGTGGGAGATGTACTGGGGCGGCAGGTCGATGATATGGTCGTCCGCGTGCAGGAACAGGTTGGTCAGCGTCTCTTCTGTCTTGCTGATCCACAGGTTCGTCCGGGTCAGCAGCGGAATACAGGATGGATCCTCGTCGAGTTTTTCGGAAAACCAGCGCTGGCGGGGTATCCCGTCTTCCAGGATTTCGTAAATCCCTTCTCCCTGGATACCGATATAGGCACTTTCCTGATTGGAGACATAGAATAGGACAGGCTTGTTGCGTGTGAGTCCCTCCAGCGCTGTCGGAATCGGCAATGGTGTTCCGTCCGTTTCAAACAGGAGAAGCCCGCGGGTTGTCGGGAGTACCACATTCCCGTTGCGGCTTTCCACCGGCCCGTCCGATCCCATCTGGACCAGCGGGAATTCCCGGATGACGCGCCAGCGGTTGTCCAGGATCGTAATGATCTGGGAACCGTAGTCGTAGATCCAGAGGTGGGCGTCGGATGTGCGGAGGAAGGTGTTGAAAGCCATTCGCCGATTCTGGTAGACCGGATGCGATTCGCCGGTCTGCTTGTCCAGGACGTAGACGCCGTCCCGGTTGGAATAGAGCAGGTGTCCTTCGTCCATGGGTTCCAGATGCCGGACGACACCGGCATCGGAGCGGAAATCCGGATCGATGGCTCCGTTTTTCAGCAACTGGATGCCGCTGCCATGTCCGATCCACAACCGGCCGTCCGTATCGGTGAGGACCGAAGTGATGTCGTCATTGATCAGGCCTCCTTCTTCCTGGTAATAGTATTGATAGGTGCTCCCGTTGTACCGGTTGAGCCCCCGGGATGTGCCTGCCCAGATGAACCCTTCTTCGTCTTCCGCCAAGGCGTTGACGTGCGGATTGGACAACTGATCGGGCATCAGGACCCGTTCGATGGGGACCTGGGCCTGCAGCGCAAGGCCCGGTATCAGGAGTGCTGAGAGGATAATCGACTGAATG
>CADCRA010000091.1 GCA_902803715.1 uncultured Bacteroidia bacterium | reverse complement strand
CTTAAAATGACAGCGAGACAAACAAATTATTTTTGCTTATCTCGCTGTAAATCAGTATGTTAAGAGTGAAATTCTCTCTTAATACTCTTCCTCGTTAAAGAAAAAGTCATCTTTTGTGGGGTAGTCCGGCCAGATGTCTTCGATGGATTCGTAGATATCGCCGTCGTCTTCCAGCTCGTTCAGGTTTTCAATCACTTCTTCCGGAGCGCCGGAGCGGTTGGCGTAGTCGATGAGTTCGTCTTTTGATGCCGGCCATGGTGCATCGTCCAGGCTGCTGGCTAGTTCAAGTGTCCAGTACATAGGCGTGATGGTTTTAAAAGTTCACATTCAGTCCTAAAAACGGAGAAAAGCGGGGCCTTTTCTTCCGTAGGGCGGCAAATATAGGTAAAAAATCCTTATTATGAATTTATTTTTGCCTAATTTTGCAGCGCCGTTTCCGGAGCGGACCATGAACAATTATCATACCATATTATCGACGAGAGAAAGATGGCATACCATAAGATAGAAAAATACGATGAACAGACGACGGAGCAGATCGCCGTCCATGTCAAGGAGATCCTTCGCCTGCTGGGCGAGGACGTGGATCGGGAAGGGCTTCTCAAGACCCCGGAGCGGGTTGCGAAGTCCCTGCAGTTCCTGACGAAAGGATACGGAGAGGACGGGGAAATGATCATCCGTTCCGCCATCTTTGACGAGCAGTACCAGCAGATGGTGCTTGTCAAGGATATCGAACTGTATTCGACGTGCGAGCACCACATGCTGCCGTTCATCGGCAAGGCCCATGTCGCTTACATCCCGAATGGGAAAATCACCGGACTGAGCAAGGTCGCCCGGGTCGTGGAGACCTATGCCCGCCGCCTGCAGGTGCAGGAACGCCTGACGGTCCAGATCCGGGACGCCATCCAGGAATCGCTGCACCCGCTGGGCGTAGCGGTCGTGATCGAAGCGATGCACACCTGCATGATTGTCCGCGGCGTGGAGAAATCCAATGCGGTCACGACGACTTCCGCCTTCTCCGGCGCTTTCCTGACATCGACCCGCACCCGGAACGAATTCCTGAACCTGATCAAGAAATAAAGATCCGAAAGAATAAAACTGAAAAGGCCGGTCTGCATGAAGCGGACCGGCCCTTTTTTGTCAAATCCGGATGGTTTACTCCTTCGGAGCAATGGCACCCCAGACACATGCGCTGAGCGCACCGCCCACGAGCGGGGCCACGATGAAGACCCAGAGGTCCTTGAGGGCAGCACCGCCGGCGAAGAGGGCCGGACCGATGGAACGGGCCGGGTTGACAGACGTACCGGTCAGGTTGATGCAGACGAGGTGGATCAGGACGAGGGTCAGACCGATGGCGAGACCGGCGAGGTTGCCCGCACCGACTTTGCTGTCCGTCGTGCCGAGGACGACAAGGACGAAAAGGAAGGTGGCAATGCACTCAACAAGGAAAGCTCCACCGGCGCCGCCGGCATTGGCAACACCGTTCGTGCCGAGTCCGCCGGTCAGGTCCGGGGCGGCGACGACCTTGGTCAGCAGGAGCAGGCAGGCACCGGCGACGATGGCACCGATGATCTGGCCGCACCAATAGCCACAGGCATCCTTCCAGGTCATGCGGCCGGAGAGGGCGACACCTAGGGTAATGGCCGGATTGATGTGGCAACCGGAGATGCCGCCGATGGTATAGGCCATCGCGATGACGGAAAGACCGAAAGCGAACGCAGTGCCGACCACGCCGGCAGCCGTGTTGCAGCCGAGGAACATAGCGGTTCCGCAGCCCAGGAATGTCAGAACGAAGGTTCCGATGCATTCAGCAATGTACTTTCTCATGGTGATTAAAAATTAGGGTTTTTAGTATAATCTGAGCCTAAGTTAGTGAATTTTTCGGAAAAACTCCTAAATTTGGGAAAAATGTTGACTATGAAGACACATGTCGTGATCATGGCCGGCGGGGTCGGAAGCCGCCTCTGGCCGATCAGCACGCCGGATAATCCTAAACAATTCATCGATGTCCTTGGCGTCGGCCGTACGCTCATCCAGTTGACCATGGACCGCTTCCTGCCGGTCTGCCGTCCGGAAAATTTCTGGGTCGTCACCAGTGAAAGATATGTCGCCAAAGTCCACGAGCAGTTGCCTGAAATCCCCCTGGACCAGATTCTCGCCGAGCCGGTCGGCCGCAATACGGCGCCTTGCATCGCCTATGCCTGCCGGAAGATCGCCCGGAGCCATCCCGATGCGGATGTCGTCGTGACGCCGGCGGATGCCCTGGTCCTCAAGACCGAAAAGTTTGCGGAGGTCATCTCCAAGGCCGTTGCCGCGGTCAGCGGAACCGGCCGGATCGTTACTGTCGGGATCAAGCCCACCCGTCCGGAAACGGGCTACGGGTATATCTGTGCGGGTGAAATGGCGGAAGACCGGGTCGTCAAGGTCGACGCCTTCAAGGAAAAGCCCGATCTTCCGACGGCACAATCTTATCTGGCTGCCGGCAATTATTTCTGGAACGCCGGCATCTTTGTCTGGAACGTGGATACCATCAACGCGCAGCTGCGCCGCCATGCGCCGCAGATCGCCGGCATCATGGACCGGATCGCCCCCGCTTTCTACACGGAAGGGGAGAAGGCCGCCCTCGCCGAGTGGTTCCCGCAGTGCGACAAGATTTCCATCGATTATGCGGTCATGGAAAAGTCGGAAGACATCCACGTCATCGCCAGCGACCTGGGTTGGAGCGACCTGGGCACCTGGGGATCGGTACGGGAGCATCTGCCGAAGGATCCGGAAGGGAACAGCGCCGTCGGTGCGGATGTCCGCCTGTTCGGCTGCCGGAACTGCGTCGTCCATGCCGGCGGGGCCCGGACGGTCGTCGCGGAAGGCCTGGACGGATACATTGTTTCGGAAGCCGACGGGAACATCCTGGTATGCAGGCTCTCCGAGGAACAGCATATCCGGGAGTATTCCCAGAAAAAGCCGGATTAAAGCGTTTCAAGACCGTTCTCAAGCAAAAAAACTTTTAAAAAAGTTTACAAAAAGTTTGGAAGTCTCACGGGAAGTGTATACCTTTGCAATCCCGATTTGGAGATCCGGCCGGGAAAACATGGAAGACTCGTTAGCTCAGTTGGTAGAGCACAACACTTTTAATGTTGGGGTCTCGGGTTCGAGCCCCGAACGGGTCACTAAAAACGGAAAACTGCTTCCTTAGCTCAGTTGGTAGAGCACCTGACTCTTAATCAGGGTGTCTAGGGTTCGAGCCCCTAAGGGAGCACTTCTT
>CADCRA010000090.1 GCA_902803715.1 uncultured Bacteroidia bacterium | reverse complement strand
TCAAGGAATTCTTCCAGGGCTATACGGACGCCGTGGGTGCATCCGGCTATGTCGTCCGGCCCCAGCCGACCGGAAGGCTGCGGCATTTCGACCTGTACCAGTCCCTGATCGCCCGGCTGGCCGGGGAGCGGGTCCGGAAATTCAATCCCGCGCTGGTCATCGATCCGGACAACGGCACGCTGACCTTCTTGAAAGCCCGGAGTGGAGAGGATGTCACGGTCTCCTTCAAGGCATCCATCGCGGATTATCTGTTCGTGCTCTGGTGGAGTGTCTATGAGGATGACATCCGGCAGTTCGAGGAGATGCAAGGAGAAATCAATGAAGTCCGCCTTCTGCGCCGGATCCGGGAGCGGTACCGGGGGGACAAGGAGGTGGATTATCCGAATAACAAGAGGAAGACCGACGACGAGATCGCCGAAGGTTTCCGCAGGCTGCGCAGTCATGTCAAGGAAGCCTTGAAGAACAACGGCCTGCTGGGCGTCATCGAACGGGTAGAGTATTATCTTCCGGCCCATGTCGGCAAGGACCAGAATATCCGGGCTTACCGGATCGCTTTCCGGGACATCCGGATTGCCGAAACGGATGCGGACGGCCGTCGCCGCCTGTACCTCCTGTCCGGACCGGAGGAGCAGGTCGCACCGGTCTTCCTGTGGATGGGGCAGGTGTTGGAAGAGTGCATGCGGTACCAATTTAACAGGATGTGATTATGGACAGGAAAAACCCTATCATCGCGATGCTGGGCGAGGCGGACCTGTTGTGTCTCGCCTTTTATAGAGAATCCCTCTTCGAAAGGGCGGGAATGGAGGTGCCGGATACTGCGTTGATGTTCGAAGTTCTGTCGTCTCCGCTGCTGCCGGAACTGATGCAGATGGGACGGATCGGATTCGACGCGTCCGTCAGACGTTATGCCGGCATCTTTGCGGAAATGTTCGAAGACCGGCCTTTGTTGCAGTTACCCGTTTCGTCTGCCCTGGGTTGGATGCGGAACCATGCCCAGAGAAAGAAGATCGAGGATTGCCTGCGCCAATTGTATTCCCATCCCGGTTTTTACCGGGCCTACCGGGAGGCGGGTCACATGCTGACGGAGGCGGGTGTCCTGTCCATGATGAATGACGAATCCGCCGGTCCGGCGATTCAGGCCGCAATCCATGCGGCGGCGGAGCATCTTCTTGCATCCATCCGCTAGTTTCCTTGATAAGCGTTTTCATGGTCCGGCTCTCTCTAGGACCAAAAATGAAAACCATGAAAACGTTCCTTCTTCAATCACCCCTGGACCGCCAGGCGGGCCTGTAGCCATGCTTGCCCTGCATCCGGCCGACGCGACGACGGCGTTCCTCGCCCGGCTTTACAAAGAAACCCCCGGCCTGACCCTCCTGTCGGATCCCTCTCTGGGGAAGGCCCGCCTGCGCAGCCTGCTTTACCGCCGGCCGCCGGGCGAAATGATCCTCCTGCTGGGCCATGGAAACGACCGCGGCCTGTTCGCCCGCGTCGACGACGGCTTCCGCCTTCTGCTGGACCATTCCCATGTTTACTGCCTGCGGCAGCATCCGCTGGTCGGAATCTGGTGCCATGCCGACGAGTTCGCCCGTCGGGAGGGCCTGCACGGCCTGTTCACCGGCATGTTCATCTCCGAGCTGGAAGAAGCACAGGCTTGGGGCATCCACACGGACCGCGATGAACTGGACCTGGAGAACTGCCGGTTCGCCGGACGGCTGCGCTTCCTGCTGAACGCCGGGATCCCTTTCCCGAAGATCGTGTCGTATCTGCGGGAGATGGACCATGCGCGCAGCGAACTGACCCTGTTCAATTACGGCAACCTGACAGCGCTCTGAGTCACCGCTTTTCCCGGCCCGTCCCCCAAAAAAACGACCGTTATCCGGATAGAATTGAACCGAAACGGCCTCTCTTGCTATCAGGAGAGGCGGGATGGGCCCGCCTCCAATCAAAACCTTATCAGCAATATGAATGAAAATGAACTTGAAATGAACGAGCCGCCGAAGAAGCGTTCGGCGCTCGCGAGGGCATGGGACCTCATCTGGCCCCTTGCCGTGCTGCTTTTCGCGTGCTTCTGCCTGGTCTGCACGTTCCGGCAGGTACGCAACACGCTCCGCTTCCGGGCCTGGGCCCATGAACAGGAGGCGGAGTATTACCGGCTGAGCGAAAAGATCGGACTCAAATACCTGAACGGTGATGAGGTCCGGCTGATCGACTGGGAAACCAAGGACCCGGTCTCCCCGAAGTGGCGGTGGGTCTCCGACATCCCGGAACGGGATTCCATCGCCGTATTCTGCCGGCGTGTCGGAAAAGGCCGCCATGAAAAAGAACTGCGCGGATTCTTCAATATCCACACGGGCGAGGTCGTTCAGGAAGCCTCCTATGCCCATGCATGGGTCTTTTCGGAGGGCCTTGGCGCCGTCGTCGGCGAGGACGGCCGGGTCGGGTTCCTCCGTCCGGACGGCACCTGGGCCATTCCGCCGGCTTTCCCGTACAAAACCGGCGTCGACTATGTCTTCCGGGGCGGCGTCTGCTGGATCCCGGACGAGGATCGGAAGGTCGGGGCTATCGATCGGTCAGGCCGGTGGCTCGTCGCGCCGCAATACGATTGGGCGCATCCCCTTTCCGATTCCCTGTACACCGTTTCGCTGGACGGGAAGGTCGGACTGATGGACAATACGATGCAGTACATCTTTCCGCCGGAGTACGATGAGGTCCGTCTCCATCCGGACGGAAAGCGGGCGGCCTATCTGACGAAAGATGCCGTCAAGCAGCTGGTCGCTTTCGACGGGAAGGTGCTGGAACCGTTCGTGATCGACTCGATGGTATCGCTCCGTTATGAGCATGACGAAGAGGAATACGGGCGCCTGTCGGGCTATTTCAGTTTCCGGGTCGGCGACGGGATCGGCGTCCTGGACGGACGGACGGGCCGGATCATCCTGCCGGCTGTTTTCGAGGATGTGGAAATGCCTTCGGCGAACCTGTTCGAATGCGACATCGATTCCGATTACGAAAAGCGCGTTCTGTACGACCTGGACGGCCGTCCGCTCAGCGGGAGGCAGGCCGCGGAAACCCGGAGCTCCGATCTGATCGGTGACGGGATCTAGAAGTGGAATTTTTCGGGGACGGGATCATAGCCGTGCCCGCCCCACGGGTGGCAGCGCAGGATGCGCTTGGCCGCCAGGTAGAAGCCTTTGAACGGGCCGTGCCGGCGGAAGGCTTCGAGCGCATACTGTGAGCAGGTCGGCGTAAACCGGCAGCTCGGCGGTTTCAGCGGCGAGATGCAGACCTGGTAGAACCGGATCAGCAGGACGAAAGGGCTGATGGCGACCTTCCGGAGGGTATCGGTGAACTTATGCATCGGTCTTCTCCGGGACAGGCGGGGTCACGATGTGTCCGGCGATGTCCAGCAGCGCCCGTTCGACGAGAACGGACAGTTCCTGGGTGGAAAGGATTTCCCGGGTGTTGTAGACCAGCATGAGATCGACTCCGGCGGGAAGCAAGCCCTTGCGGGTCCGGTAGGCCTCGCGCAGGCGTCGTTTGAGCAGGTTCCGCTTGACGGCCCGCTTGAACAGCCGTTTGGATACGGAGACCATGACCCGGCTCACGGATTCCCCGTTGGGCGCGAGCCAGCAGTATTTGAGGGATCCGGCGAAGCCGTAGCGGCCGCCGGCAAGGAGCCGGCCGATGGCCGACTTGCCGCAGATGCGTTCTTTTTTGGGAAGCCCGGCGTCCATTACTTGTCCGCCTCGAGGCTGACCTCGATGGCTTTGGCGACGGACGGCACCTCGGGCGTCGGGGCGTTGATCGCCACGGGCAGGCCGGCTTCTTCAGCGGCCTTGGCGATCTGGCGTCCGAACGTGATGAAGCGGGTCTGTCCCGGCTGGTAGTCCGGGAAATTCTCCTTCAGCGAGACGAGGTCGGCCGGGTTGTAGACGGCGATGAGGCCATAGGATGCCAGGTCCACGTCCTTGAGGTCCTGCGGGACGCTCTTGACGAAGACGGCGGTGGTGTAATCCAGTTTCGCAGCCTCGAAAAGCCGGGTGATGGCTTCGTTGTTGCTGGAACCGGAGGTGGTGATGAGGAATTTCTCCGCCTTGTGTTTCGGGCCGATCAGGTCGACCACGGACTGCGGCGTGCCGTTGCCATAGAAAATCTTCCGCTTGCGGAAGACGATGTGTTTCTGGAGGTACATGGCGACCGCCTCGGTGGTGCAGAAATATTTCATGGTCTCGGGGACCTTGACGCGAAGTTCTTCGCAAAGGTGGAAGAAAGCGTCGATGGTATGTCTTGCGGAGAAGACGATAGCCGTATAATCGAGGATGTTCAACCGCTGTGCGCGGAATTCCCGGGACGTCAGGGGTTCGATCAGATAGAACGGACGGAAGTCGATTTCTACGCCGAATTTCTCTTTCACAGCATCGTAGGGGGTCATGTTCATCGGGACCGGCTGCGATACCAAAATCTTGCTTACACTCATAAATCCTGTCTAAAAAACTAGTGCCGAAACCACCAGCAATCCGGCCGGTAGAATTTCGAGCCCGCAAAGATACAAAAATGCTGTGAATTGATTGCAAGCATTTGACAGAATTTGTGTTCGGCGGATCATGAAAAGCGTAAAAACGACCGCCATTTCATACAGGAGAATCTTCCGGATCAGGTCATTTTCCACCCCGGCGACCGAGCAGATTCCGGCCGTTGCGACCATGAGGAGGGTCATGACGATGAAAAAATTGTATCCGCAGTTGCTGGCGATCCGGTAGGTGTCGTGGCTGATGCGCCGCGGCATGGCCAGTCGGGCCGCAAACCGGCGCAGCAGGGCGTAGACGGCGAAGACGCCGACGATGAGCAGGGTCTTGTAGCCCGGATCGGGCAGGTCCGGCCAGCGGACCGGGAACAGGTCGAAGCGGGAAACGACCAGGCAGAAGGGGACGACCATGACCAGGGCGAAAGCGCTCCGGTCGCGGGAGAGGCGCATGCTGGCTTCGAGGTTGAGGATCTCCTTCCAGCGCCAGAGCCCCTTGGTCAGGTAGGGCAGGATGCCGACGAGCCGCCGGAGGTAGAGGACGGTCAGCAGGGTGAAGGCGACGATCAGGATGCCGTTGACCGGAGAATCCCCCCAGTCCGACACGACATGGGCCAGCGTGCCGCCCGGTTCGGACGGCGCCAGCAGGACGCTGCCCGGAAAGGCATCCGAGGCAGGACGGACCTGGATGGTATCGACGGTGAAGGGATCCGGCATGTCAGTTTCCGCGTTTGGCCTTGACGTACCCCATGTCGTGGAGGAGGGCGGTCACCTTGTCGCGCAGGTCGCCCTGGACCGTGATCTCGCCGTCCTTGGCTGATCCGCCGACGCCGCATTTGACTTTCAGGGCTTTGCCGAGTTCCTTCAGGTCCTCTTCCGTTCCCGTGAAACCGGTGACGAGCGTCACCTGCTTGCCGCCGCGGTTCCGCCGGTCCAGGCTCACGATGAGCCGCTGTTTCGACGGTTCCGGCGTCAGGACGGCTGCTTTCGGCTCTTCATCCCGGTACTGGAAGTCCGGGTTGGTCGAGTAGACGACGCCGAGGCGTTTTTTCCAATCATTTTCTGCCATCAGAGGGGTACTATTTTTGCAAAGATAGCGAATCTGTCGTAAATTTGCAGATTATGATCATGAAAAACTGAATGAGAGATATGGAACCCAAGAAGTTCAATTTCTGGAACCGGATCGTGTCGCTGGCGGTGCTGCTCATCTCCGCCGTGACCTATCTGGCGACCATCGAGCCGACGGCATCCTTCTGGGACTGCGGCGAATTCATCGCATCTTCCTATAAGCTGGAAGTCGGCCACCCGCCGGGAAACCCGGTTTTCCAGCTGATTGCCCGGTACTTTACCATGTTCACGGGTCCGGAACATGCCGCCGTGGCTGTCAATGCCATGAGCGCCGTCTGCTCCGCCCTGACGATCTTCTTCCTGTACCTGACCGTCGTCTTCTTCGCCAAACGGCTGACCAAGGCGGACGCAGAAGGCCGCTATTCGACCGCCCAGGCCGTCGCCATCTTCGGCAGCGGCGCTGTGGGTGCCCTGGCCTATTGCTTCTCCGACACCTTCTGGTTCTCCGCCGTTGAGGGCGAGGTCTATGCCATGTCCTCGCTGTTCACGGCCATGGTCTTCTGGGCCATGACGAAGTGGTACGAGCAGGCGGACCAGCCGCATGCCAACCGCTGGATCGTACTGATTTCCTTCCTCATGGGCCTTTCCATCGGCGTCCATCTGCTGAACCTCCTGGCCATTCCGGCCATCGTTTTCCTGTATTATTACCGGAAAAAAGAAGACGGGAAGTACAGTTTCAAGGAACTGGCCGGTATCCTGCTGCTTTCGGCGGCGATCGTGGGCATCCTGTTCTTCATCCTGATCCCGTACCTGCCGAAACTGGCCGCCTACTTCGACCTTTTCTTCGTCAATGTCCTGCACCTGCCGGTCAACAGCGGCGCCGCTTTCTTCCTGGCCGCCGTGCTCGCCCTGTGTTTCTGGGGCCTGTTCAAGACCCTGGACAAGGGAAAGGTCTTCTGGAACACGGCCCTGTTGTGCCTGACGACCATCGTGACCGGTTTCTCGATCTTCAGCGTCGTCATCATCCGCTCCAGCGTCCAGACCCCGACCAACGAAAACCAGCCCGACAACGCCTTCTCGCTGGTCCGTTACCTCAACCGTGAGCAGTACGGCAGTGCCCCGCTCGTGTACGGGCAGTATTTCGACGCCCCGTACGAGATCTACCAGCCCCGGTACTGGACCCTCCTCGACGGCAAATACATCAAGGTGGACGGTCCGCTGGAAGGCCGCTACCTGGCTTCCGGCAAGATGCTGTTCCCGCGCATGTGGATGAGCAGCCCGGACGGCCGTTACGAAGAGTTCTATGCGGGTTACATGAACGGAAAAGGCCACGCCGTGGCCGGATCCGAGCACTTGAAACCGACGTTCGGCACGAACCTGAAATATTTCTTCGACTACCAGCTCAACTGGATGTACTGGCGCTATTTCATGTGGAATTTCGTGGGACGCCAGAACGATGTCCACAGCCCGAGTCCCGGCGAACTGTTCTACGGCAACTGGGAGTCCGGCATCAAGTTCCTGGACCAGATCCGTCTGGGCGACCAGTCCGACGCGCCGGGCATCCTTGCGCAGAACAAGGGCAAGAACCATTATTTCTTCCTGCCGCTCCTGCTCGGCCTGCTGGGCCTGTTCTTCCAGTTCGACCGCGACAAGCGCGGCTGCTGGCTGACGTTCCTGATGTTCTTCATGACCGGCATCGCCATCGTGATGTACCTCAACCAGCCGCCGTTCCAGGTCCGTGAACGCGATTACGCCTATGCCGGATCCTTCTACATGTTCTCCATCTGGATCGGCCTCGCCGTCATCGCCCTCTACGAATGGATCACCGGCAAGACCGGTCGCCGAGGCGAAACGGCCGTCGCCGCCGTCGTCACGGCCGCCTGCCTCTGCGTACCTACCCTCATGGCCGCGCAGAACTGGGACGACCACGACCGCAGCAACCGCCGCACGGCTGTCGAGATGGCCCGCAACTATCTCGAGTCCGTCGGTCCGCAGGGCTTGCTGATCACCCACGGCGACAACGATACCTTCCCGCTGTGGTATGCCCAGGAAGTGGAAGAGGTGCGTCCGGACGTGCGGATCGTCAATACCTCGCTGCTCGGAACCGACTGGTACATCGGCCAGATGAAGGTCGCGATCAACGACTCGAAGCCGCTGCCGCTCAGCGTTCCCCAGAGCCAGTATCTGTACGGTACCAACGAGGCGGTCTATGTCTATGACACCCGCGAACAGGTCCTTCCGATCGCCGACGTCATGGCCGTCTTCCGGCACCCGCAGCTGAAACTTCCGCTGCAGAGCGGCCGCGAGGTGGACTATATCTGCTCCCGCAAGATCAGCATTCCCGTCAACAAGGAGAATGTCCTGAAATACGGCATCCTCGGTCCGGAATATGCCGACCAGATCCTCGACGAGATCGTCATCACTCTTCCGAAGGGGAAGGACATGATCACGAAACCGGAACTGTTCATGCTCGACCTGCTGTCCAATTACCAGTGGGACCGTCCGATCAGCATGCTCAGCCAGGGTGGCGACATCAACATCGGCCTGAAGGAGTACCTGATGTACGAAGGTCTTTCCGCCCGCCTGGTCCCGCTCAAGAATTCCATCTCGAGCAGCAAGGGTGTCGGCAAGGTTCAACTTGACGAACTCTATGACCGCCTGATGAACACGTACAGCTGGGACGCCCTGAAGCGGACCGATTACTATGTGGATTACCAGAATCTCTATACCTTCCTCGGCGTGGCGCCGCAGCGCGAACTCTTCGCCCATGTCGCTCGCAAGTGCCTGGAGGCTGCGGATACGACCCGTGCCGTCACCGTGCTGGACAAGTGCATGGAAAGCGTGCCGGTGGAGACCTACCCGCTGGAGACGATCTGCATCGGATTCGCCGCGAACGACCTGCGTGTCATCGACCTGATCGACCTGTACTACCAGGCCGGCCAGCCGGAGAAGGCCCGCGCCCTTGGCGACAAGTTCGAGGAGGAACTCTTGAAATCTTCCCAGTTCTTCCTGGACTTCTATGACTATGCCCGCCAGGACTTCGAATATGCCTACCAGATGGTCCAGTACCTCGCGGAGGTGTATGACGGAGCCGGTGACACCGCCCGTTCCGAAGCGATTCTTTCCCGGCTCGACGAGCAGCTCAGCGCCGTCGTCGGGCACGACTGATATCGCATCCATCCATATCCGCTTCCGCTTCTGCGGCCCGGCGGATTTGCCGGCCAGGGTCCTGCCCACCGTCCTTAAACTGATAAACCGGTCTGCACTTTTGTGCGGGCCGGTTTTTCTGCGGGACCATACGTGTGTTTTGATTATTATTGATAATCATGCAGTTCGAAAAGTCCATCGTGCCGTTTTGCATAATGGTCTTTTATAAATCGCTCAGGATCAACAAACTACGGAATCGGCACCTTGTCCCGTCCTGAAAAAAGTTCACTGCTCGGGGTAATTAACAATGGACTCTAGGTACTAGAACCATCCCCGAAGCAATTGCACTTGCATTTTCGGGCGTTTTTGCGAGTGCAGTGGTGCTGAGAGCGAGTTGCACTCGCGATTTGGGGCGTTTTTGCTAGTGCAATGGCGCTGGGAGCGGGTTGCACTCGCGATTTTGGGCGTTTTTGCTAGTGCAATGGCGCTGGGAGCGGGTTGCACTCGCGATTTTGGGCGTTTTTGCGAGTGCAATGGCGCTGGGAGTGGGTTGCACTTGCACTTTTGGGCGTTTTTGCGAGTGCAATGGCGCTGGTGGGAGTGGGTTGCACTCGCGACTTTGGGCGTTTTTGCGAG
>CADCRA010000089.1 GCA_902803715.1 uncultured Bacteroidia bacterium | reverse complement strand
CATCTCCAGCGAGTTGCTGGAATAGTAGGAGAAGAAACCGTATCCCTCCATCTTTTTCTCCCAGGCGGTCCCTTGAGTCAATTCCGGCGACCAGAGGAGGACCCATCCCTTTCTGGAGATCAGTTCCCCGTTGTCTTCCACGCCTCCGATCTGCCCCGGAGCAACGGCAATGATGGAAGGACCGTGGGTTTCGTAGGTCTTCATTCCATAGGAAATGCCCTTGGCAAATTCATCCTGAATAAACAACCCATACACGCTGTACAGGTTCAGGCTTCGGCGGAAAAGTCCAAGTTCTTCATAACGGAGGATGCACACGAGCGGATGAATCGGGGCAGCATTGACATAAGCCGCATAGTCGTTCGGATTGGTTATGCGTAAAACCTTCTTCATTGGTAATTATCAATAAATCTTTGACAAATATAATGATAATCTGCGAAATTGGTTAACAATGGACAAATATGTCTTACGGCATATTCCATGAGACAAGCTATTATTGTGGAAACTTATTACAGGCCATCTCAATCATCCCGACCCCTCCGGAACGGGCTGGAGAAGCGGGGGTGGTCCTTACTGCACAGCGTCTTTCCGCATCTGGAGGCGGAAACGGGATTCCATGTCCCCGAACAGCAGACGCGTGTCGATCGTCTTGTAAACAATGATTTCCCGGCCGGGGACGGAGAAGTCGTAGAGGCCTTCGGGAGTGATGCGCGGAGCGGCCGTCGTCTCATAGAAACAGCCAGCGGCGCCCGGTTCGAAGGTCGTTGTCAGCGTGCTGATCAGGCACAAGGGGCTGTCTCCCAGGACATAAGTATCCGCCATCCGGGCGAAGCCGCCGAGTTTAGAACCCAGATAGGCGCCGATCCGGCCCATGGGGATGATTTTGTCCTCGATCTCAGCCATGCTGTACATCGCCTGCCGGTACACGTCGCGGGGAATCTGCCAAAGAACCAGGTCGCTGTCGTTGAAGACAGTCCGGGCAGCCTTGACATCCAGACGGAGGTTGTATTCCACCAGGTTGTTGCCGCGTAAATGCTCCGGCGGGAAGGGATGACCGAAAGGATATTCCTGGCCGCCGATCCACAGCAGGATAACATTCTTCGAGATGGAAGGGTCCATCAGCCACGCACTGGCGATATCGGTCAGCGGACCGCCGAACAGCAGATAGAGCGGACGTTCCGGAGACGCCTTGCGGGCTTCTTCGACAATCAGCCGCGCACCCTCGCTTTCGACGGGAACTCCCTCTTCCGTCATCGGGCCAGGAGCGCCGGGCCGTACGGTGACAGAACCGGCTTTGCCGACCAGTTCCAGGATCTCTTCGGCACGGCTGACGGAAATCTCCGCGTTGTTGCGGGCCGCGGACTCCCCTGCTGTCTGTCCCCAGGCTTGCGAGCGGGCGCCGACATGGGCTCCCACGATGCCGCGGACTTCTGCGCTGGTGCAAAGCAACTGGTGGACCAGATGGAAGAGGCCGTCGCCGTCTCCGCACAGATCGTTATCAATCAATACTTTTACGCGGCCGGACTGGGCCGGACCCATCGGGGTGCCTTGGGGAGCCTGGGCGGAGAGGAAAAGGGCGGCGAAAAGCGCCGGAAAGAAAAGGACAAAGCGTTTCATGGTATCTTGACGGATTGGGACCCAACAGGTCCTTCTACAAAGATATGTTTTTTTCAGTTTTTTTCGCAAAATACAGCGAAATCGAAAGAAAAAAGTTACATTCGTAGAGAACGAAAAAAACGAATCGCATGGAAAAGTCTTCCCTTCGCTCCGCCTACGGCGGCATCATGATTTCTTTCCTCTATCAAGAGCCCGCTACGACACCGCGCGGCATCGTGCAACTCGTCCACGGCATGTGCGAGCACAAGGAACGCTACATCCCGCTGATGGAATTCCTCTGCGGGAAAGGCTATGCCGTCGTCTGCCATGATCACCGCGGACACGGCGAATCCATCCAGTCGCCAGAAGACCTGGGTTATATGGGGAAGAAAGGATGGCTGGCCCTGGTCGAAGATGCGAAACTTGTAACAGACTGGGCGAAGGAGAAATGGCCGGGACTGCCGCTCACGCTATTCGGCCACAGCATGGGATCCCTGGTCGTCCGCAGTTACGCCAAGCGCTACGACGATGCCATCGACAGCCTGATCGTCTGCGGCTGTCCGTCTGACAATCCCGCCAAGGGTGCCGGCATTTTCCTGGCCCGGGCGACGGGACTGCTGCGCGGCTGGCACTACCGCCCCTCCCTCATGCAGAAGATGTCTTTCGGCAATTACAACAAACCGTTCGAAAAAGAAGGCTGGCCGGCCGGATGGGTCTGCTCCGACAGGGATGTCCTCGAGGCTTACCATGCCGACCCGCTCTGCCAGTACGTCTTTACGGCCGACGGCTTCCTGAACCTGCTGCTCCTGATGAAGGACTGTTATTGCCTGAAAGGTTGGAAGGTGGCCCGGCCGGATCTGCCGGTCCGCTTCATTTCCGGCGGTGAAGACCCCTGCCGCGTCAGCGACGATGCGCTCCGGAAAGCCGTGGAGAGTATGAAACAGGCTGGATACAAAGATGTCACCCTCCGGATCTACCCGGGCATGCGGCATGAAATCCAGAACGAGACCCGCCGCCAGATCGTCTGGGACGACATCCTCAGTTATCTCGCCTGACGATTCGCCCGCCTCTGTCGTCGGTCCGTCGGGAATTCTCAGATCAGCACGGGGACATGGCCCGAGGCCGGCAGATATTTCTGCAGCAGGTCCGCCGTGCGCAGCTTGACAAAACAAGTCGCAGTCCCGTCGGTGCAGGCGAACCATTCCGCCTGGGCGACGCTCCGGTCCATGACCAGCCGGACCTGGGCCGCGGAAGGCAGGATGGTGCTGAGCACCGTGGTCGCTCCGACCTGCACGCCGGTCAGTTCCCAGAGTTTCTCCGCCGATGCAAAAGAAACGCGGGGAATGCCCAGGGCACCGCAGAAGTCCCGGGTCACGAACGGTTTGTCATCCGTCGTCACATACAGGTAGAAGACGGTCTGCTGCCGGTTGGTCAGGAACAGTGTCTTGACAATCCGGCAGCCGATTTTCGCGTCAATATGCTGGCAGTCTTCCATGGTCAGGCCCGGATCGGTATCCACCCGTTCGAAGGGAATGTCCAGCCGTGCGAAAGTTTCATAGACCGCCCGGCGGAGCGCCGTTTCGGGCGCCGCCGGAGGGGTCGACATGGGGTCGCTGACTTTGAACATGGCTACTGGAAGTTCTTGTTGATCGTGGTCCAGCCCGGACAGGTCAGGTTCAGGACGGCCTCGTCCAGGAAGAAGGCGGCATTCGCGACCTTTCCCTTCATCTGCCAGTCCAGCCACTTGATGACCGCCTGGGCGTACTTGCCGCCGTGGGTCTCATAGTAAGAGCCTTCATGACCGTCCACACCCGTATTGAGCAGGACGACCGGAACGCCCTGGATGTTGTTGAAGTCCTTCGTTCCGTTGGGCGTCGCCATGTCCTCGTCGCCGCCGACGATGTACAGCATGGGGCTGTGCAGGTTGGCCAGCTGCCGTTTGTCGACGCCTTGCATGGACATGTCCGCAATGCCGGAATTGAGGATGATGGCGGAGGCGATCCGCGGATCATGCGTCACGCCGAGCGCCTGGGCGCCGCCGCAGGACTGTCCCATGACGGAGACTTTCTCCAGATCCAGCATATGGTAATATTCGGAAGCGGCGTCCGCATTGCGGTCGGTCAGCCAGTCCAGCGCCTGCAGGAGTTGCCGGGGGTTGGTGGGACGGCGTTCGACGGGGACCTCGGGGGCCGGCGCATTCTTTTTCGAGCGGCTGCGGGCCGCCGCTTTCTGTTCGGCTTCGCGCTGTGCCTGCATCGCCTTCATCATTTCAGCCTTTTCCGCTTCCGTCATCGGTTTGACGACTTCGCCGTTGGCCAGGACGACCGGCTTGCCTGACGGGGCCATGGTCTTCATGACGTCCTTCCAATGTGCGATGAAATCCGCTTCGTTATAAGGTCCGATGGCGACGACGACATAGCCGTGGGAGGCAATCTCATTGAGGAAATACCGCGCCTCGACGCTGGAATTCATGCAAGCTCCGTTGCCATACAGGATGACGGGCAGTTTGCCGTTTTTCTCAACCGCCGCTTTCAGGTCCGCCGGGCGGTAAATGGTGAAATCCGGAAGCGAAGCGTCTCCGACAATCACGGAATGATACAGACCGGTACCGCCGTCCTCGACGGTCATGGTCCGGGATGTCTGGGCACCGCACCACAGCGAACCTGCCAGCAGGCAAAGGATAAAGAGTGATTTTTTCATATTATAGGTTCTTTGAATGGTCACTTCGGACGATCCTCCCCGAAGATCATTGTCAAATATCCGATTATTTCCTTATTTTTGCAAATACACCAATCCCTGAATCCATGAAAAGAAAATTTCTTCTCCTGCTGGTCCTGCTTGCCGCCATCCAGCCGCTCAAGGCGGATGAGGGCATGTGGCTGCCGGCTTTGATTTCCCAGCGGATCGCTGACATGCAGGCCAAGGGCTTCAAGTTGACCGCCGAGGATGTCTACAGCATCAACCAGGCCTCCCTCAAGGATGCCATCGTCCTGTTCGGCGGCGGCTGCACGGGCGAAATCGTCTCGAACGAGGGGCTGCTCCTGACCAACCACCACTGCGGTTACAGTTATATCCAGCGCCACAGCAGCGTGGAGCATGACTATCTCAAAGACGGTTTCTGGGCCATGAGCCGGAAGGAGGAACTGCCGAACCGGGGACTGACCGTCAGTTTCCTGGAGCGCATGGAAGACGTTACGGACGCCGTCCTGAAGGGATACAAGCCGTCCATGACCGAAGAGGAGCGGGCCGACCTGGTCCGCCGGAACTCCGAAGAGATCCGCAAGAAAGCTGTCGAGGGCGGCAAGGGCCTGCGGGCCGACGTCGAGGCGCTCTACTACGGCAACCAGTATTTCCTGTTCGTCTACAAGATCTACCGGGATGTCCGCCTGGTGGGCGCTCCGCCGTCTTCCATCGGCAAGTTCGGCGGCGAGACGGACAACTGGATGTGGCCCCGCCACACCGGCGACTTCTCCATTTTCCGCATTTACGCGGGCAAGGACAATGAACCGGCCGACTATTCCGAGGACAATGTTCCCTACCGCCCGAAGAAGTTCTTCACCATCTCCCGCGCCGGCGTCAAGGAAGGCGATTTCACCTTCGTCTACGGCTGCCCGGGCAGCACGAAGGAATATGTCACTTCCGACGAGGTCCAGTATGTCGGAGAGGTCTCCGATCCGCAGAAGATCGCCCTCCGCACCCTGCGTCTCGACATCCAGAAGAAATACATGTCCCAGTCCCAGGCCGTCCGCATCCAGTACTCATCGAAATATGCTTCCGTCGCCAACGCCTGGAAGAAGTGGCAGGGCGAATCCAAGGGCATCGCGAAGATGAAGACCGTCGCCGCCAAGAAGGATTATGAGAAACGTTTCCGCGCCTGGGCGAAAGGCACCCGCTATGACGGCCTGCTCGACAAGCTGGAGGCCCTCTATGCCCGCCGCAACCCGTACTACCTCGCCTATGAGTACTACACGGAGACCGCCCGCACGATCGAACTGCTGACCTTCGCCAACGCGGTCCGGACCAACCTCCGCAACCCCGATGCGAAGGCCGATGCTGCCGCCACGTTCTTCAAGGACTATTACCAGCCGATCGACGAGGAGATCTTCGTCGCCGTCCTCGATGCCTTCAACAAGAACATGACGGACGATTTCAAGCCGGCCTATTTCAAGGAGAAACTGGCCGCCTACGGGAGTCTGGAAGCCTGGCGCGACGATCTTTTCGCCCGCTCCGTCTTTACAGACAGGGAGAAAGTCCTCGCCCTGACCGAGGCCGACGCCGACCGCGTCGCCAAGGACCCGGCGACCGAACTGTACGATGCCTTCTACCGCTGGTACTATGACACCCTGCGTCCCGTCATCAACGAGACGAACCAGCAGATCAACCTGGCGTACCGCGACTACATGCAGGGACAGATGGAATTCGAAAAGGACAAGGTCTTCTACCCGGACGCCAACCTGACGCTGCGCGTAGCGTATGGCCACGTCGAAGGCTACTCCCCTTCCGATGCAACCTATTTCTATCCGGTTTCGACGCTCAAGGGCATCATCGAGAAAGACAACCCGGACATCTTCGACTACAACATCCCGCAGACCCTGCGCGACATCTATGCCGAAGGCGGCCATGACGACCAGCCGGTCTGCTTCCTGGCGACCAACCACACCTCCGGCGGCAACTCCGGAAGCCCGGTCATCAACGCAGACGGCAACCTGATCGGCATCAATTTCGACCGCGTCTGGGAAGGAACGATGAGCGACATCGTCTTCGATCCGGATGTCTGCCGGAACATCTCCATCGACATCCGCTACCTGCTGTTCAACATCGACAAGATCGGACACGCCTCCTATCTCTTTGACGAAATGCGGTTCGCCGATTAGGACCCCTTGAAACGATTAATACAGCCTTTTTGTTTGATTTCCAACAAGAAGGCTGTATTTTTGCATGCACCGGCAGGATCTCCCTCACCGTCTTTCCCGCCGGAAACGAACAACGGCAAACGACATGAATTTTATTTTCATTTCTCCCAATTTCCCGCAGACCTACTGGAATTTCTGCGACCGTCTCCGCCAGCGCGGCGTGACCGTGCTCGGCATCGGAGACGCTTCCTACGACAGCCTTTCCCCGGAGCTCAAATCCTCCCTCAACGAATATTACCGGGTCGACAGCCTTGAAGATTACGCCCAGGCCTACAAAGCCGTCGCCTATTATGCCAGCAAGTACGGCAAGATCGACTGGCTGGAGTCCAACAATGAATACTGGCTGGAACTGGATGCACGGCTCCGGACGGATTTCAACATCACGACCGGTGTCCGCCAGCGCGACATCGCCCGGTTCAAGAGCAAGGCCGCCCAGAAGACCTGGTACGCCAAAGGCGGCATTCCCACTGCCCGGCAGTCCCGCGTGACGACGCCGGAGGCGGCCCATGCCTTCCTGGAAGAGACGGGCTTCCCGGTCATCGTCAAACCGGAAGTCGGCGTCGGCGCCGAGTCGACCTGGAAACTTTCCTGCGACGCGGATCTCGAGCGTTTTTTCTCCGAAAAGCCGGCGGTTCCCTATGTCATGGAAGAATTCGTGACGGGAGACATCTATTCCTACGACGCGATCTGCGACAGTCACGGCCGTCCCATATTCGAGTCCAGCGCGCATTTTCCACCGTCGATGATGGACGTCGTCAACGGCAGGCTGGATATACCGTACTATGTCCTGCCGGACGTTCCGGCGCAGCTCCGCGAGCGTGGCCGGGCGACGCTCAAGGCCTTCGGCGTCAAAAGCCGCTTCGTCCACTTCGAGTTTTTCCGGCTGACCAAAGCCCGCAAGGGCCTGGGCAGGGTCGGGGATTTCGTGGGACTGGAAACGAACATGCGGCCGGCCGGCGGCTATACCCCGGACATGATGAACTACGCCCATTCGACGGACGTCTATACGATCTGGGCAGACATGGTGACGGCGGACAAGCGGCTGCTTCCCGAGAGCGGAGACGACCACTGGTGCGTCTATTACGGCCGCCGCGACGGCCGGGCCTATGCCCACAGCCATGAGGACGTCCTGCGGACCTATGGAGACCGGATCGTCATGTGCGACCGGATCCCGGCCGCCATCGCCCCCGACCTCGGCGACCGGATGTACATGGCCCATGCCCGTTCGCAGGAGGAACTCGAGGCCTACCTGGCTTATCTGTCCGAATAAAGGTTATTTGCGGCTTCCCTTGTCCTTGCGGAGTTCGGTGCGGCGGATCTTGCCGCTGATGGTTTTCGGCAGTTCGTCGACAAACTCGATGACACGCGGATACTTATAGGGAGCCGTCGTGCTCTTGACGAAGGTCTGGATCTCCTTGACGAGGGCGGGACCGGTCTTGCCCTTGTATTCGCGGGTCGGGATGATGGTCGCCTTGACGACGAAACCGCGGACCGGATCCGGCACGCCGGTCACGGCGCATTCCAGGACGGCCGGGTGCATCATCAGCACGCTCTCCACCTCGAAAGGACTGATCCGGTAGCCGGAAGACTTGATGATGTCGTCATTGCGGCCCACGAACCAATAGTATCCGTCCTGGTCCTTCCAGGCCAGGTCGCAGGTATGGTAATACCCGTCATGCCAGACTTCTTCCGTCTTGCGTTCCTCCCGCCAGTAGCCCTGGAACAGGCCGCAGGGCGTCCCGCGTTTCGTCCGGATGCAGATCTCCCCGACCTTTCCGCGGCGCGTGCGCGTCCCGTCGGGATTCAGCAGCGCGATCTCGTAATGCGGCGACGGCACGCCCATGCTGCCCGGCTTGGGCTCCATCCAGGGGAAGGTGCCGAGCAGCAGGGTCGATTCGGTCTGGCCGAAACCTTCATGGATCTTCAGGCCCGTCTTGGCCAGCATCGTGTCGTAGACGGCACCGTTCAGGGCCTCGCCGGCCGTGCAGAGCCATTTCAGGGAAGAAAGGTCATACTTGTCCAGGTCTTCCTGGATCAGGAAGCGGAAGATCGTCGGCGGGGCGCACAGCGAGGTGATCCTGTACTGGCTGATCTTGCGCAGGACGTCGTCCGCCTTGAATTTGTCATGATCATAGACGAACAGCGCCGCACCGGCAATCCACTGCCCGAAGATCTTGCCCCAGGCGGCTTTGCCCCATCCCGTGTCGGCGATGGTCAGATGCAGGCTGTCTTCGCCGAGGTTCTGCCAGAAGGCGGCGGTCGCGATATGGCCGAGTGGATAACGGAAATCATGGGTCACCATCTTCGGCTCACCGGCCGTCCCGCTGGTGAAATACATCAACATGACGTCGTCGTTGGTATTGACCTTGGCCGGACGGTGGAAAGGCGGGGCGTCGCGCCATTCCTTGTGGAAATCATGGAATCCTTCCGGCACTTCGGGACCGATGCTGATCAGGGTGCGGACCGTCCGGCCCACGCCGCCGCACAGGTCGACCGCCTTCAGGATGTGGTTGAGGATATAGGGCTCCCCGGCGCAGATGATGGCCCGGATCCGGGCGCGTTCGATGCGGTAGACGATGTCCAGGCTGGTCAGCAGGTGGGTGGCAGGGATGGCAACCGCTCCGATCTTGTTCAGGGCGAGCATGGCGATCCACCACTCGTACCGGCGCTTGAGCATCAGCATGACCATGTCGCCCTTGCCGATGCCGAGGAACTGGAAATACGCGGCAGCCCGGTCGGACTGGCGCTTGATGTCGCTGAACGCGAAGGTGATGCTGCGGCCTTTGTCATTGGTCCATACCAGGGCCGTCTTTTCCGGCTGCTCTTCCGCCCAGGCGTCCACGACGTCGTAGGCGAAATTGAAATTGCGGGGGACCCGGACCTTGTAATTCTTCCGGAAATCCTCCATGGAAGCAAACTGCGTCTGCTTGAGAAACCGTTCGATCATATGTCTGTCTGTTAAGTTCGGACGCAAAATAGGAACATTTTGTCCGCATCCCAAACAAAACGGGGGAAATGACCTTTATTCCGAGAATATCGGACATTAATCCCTATTTTTTGCTGAAAGTTTGCAATTTTCCGTCCATTTTTCTCAAATTTGCAGTATATGAAAACGAACGAGACTCCCAAACTCCGGCTGGACCGGCTCCCCCGCATGCCGCGGACCATCTCCGTCGCGTCCGGCATCGTCCTGACCGACAACCTGGACCAGCCCATGCCCGCCGGCATCGAAGAAGCCCTGGCCGCACACCGGCCGACCCGGAAAATGTCCCCCGCCAACCTGACCTTCCCGTTCCGCGCCCTGTTCAACACCATCATCTTCGTCACCGGCGGAGAAGTCTGTTGCCGGATCGACCTGCGCGAAATACGCATCCCGCCGGACAGCCTCTTCCTGGCCCCGGCCGGCATCATCATCGACGCGATCCGCTTCCCGGTCGGAACCCGTTCCCTGATCCTGGCCTATACCGACGAAAGCCCCCTCGGTACGCTCCGGACCCCTTCCGCCCGGATGATCCGCAATGCGACCCTCCAACCGCTGGTCATCCCGTTCCGCCGGGACCGGATGGAGCGGTACCTGCAGACCTTCCGTCTCATCCTGCATGTCATCGAAACGCCCGACAACCCGTTCAAGCAGGAAATCATCGAAGGCTTTACCGAGGTCATCTCGGGAAGCATCGCCAAGGTCCTGCTGGAGCAGCAGGCCCAGCGCCAGGAAAGAGACTGGAACGACACCCTGCTGCATGCGTTCCAGACCCTGGTCCTGCAGCACTGCCGGTCCCACCGCGACCTGTCCTTCTATGCCGACAAACTGTGCATGAGTCCGAAATACCTCTCCCGCCAGATTGCCGAGACCGCGGGACGGAACGCATCCGCCATCATCCGGGACCATGTCATCCTGGAAGCCAAGGTCCTGCTGCGTGCCGGAGAATACAATGTCCAGCAGGTGAGCAACCTGCTGGACTTTCCGAACGCGTCCTTTTTCGGACGGTATTTCAAGGATGCCACGGGCATGACCCCGCGGCAGTACCGCCTCCGCGGCGGAGACTGATCAGAGAACGAACGACAGCAGGATCATCAGCTGCGCGACCATGATCTGCAGGAACAGGGCGAACGGGAAGACGGTCGCATAACTGACCATGGCCCGGTCGGACTTATAGGCCGATTCGACATACGAAATCACCGGCACATTCGTCGTGGTTCCCGTCAGCAAGCCGCAGATCTGGGAGAAGTTCATCTTCAGGGCATAGCGGGCAACCAACGCGGTCAGGACCGCCGGGATGACGGCGATGGCGACGGCGTAAAGCAGCCACAACCAGTCGAAATTGACACAGAAGGAAGACCCGGCGCCCAGGCCGATGGTCGCCAGCAGCAGGGACAGGCCGATGGCCCGGATCATCTTGTTCGCACTGGCGGTCGTATAGGTCGTCACTTTCATCTTCGGGCCGAAATGGCCGATCAACAGGGCGATGAGGAACGGGCCGCCGGCCAGGCCGAAACGGAAGACGCTCGACATGCCCGGGAAACGGAGCGGAATCGCACCGAAGATCAGGCCGAGTCCGATGCCGAAGAAAATCGGGATGAGGTTCGGTTTCTCCAGGCTGGACATGCTGTTGCCCAGCAGGTCCGCCACTTTCCGGATCTGCTCCTTGTCTCCCCTGACCTTGACGACGTCGCCGACTTGCAGGTGCAGGTCTCCGCTGGCGACCAAGTCGATCCCGGAACGGTCGACACGGGCCACGGACACGCCGTATTTCCCGAGGATGTCCAGGTCGGAGAGTTTCTTGCCGGTCATGGAAGGTTTGGTCACGATCAGCCGGCTGCTGACCAGGTGGCCGGAACGGTCCACGCATTCCGCTGCTTCGCTTCGGTGGACCCGGCCGAAGAAGAGACGGGCTTTCTGTTCATCGGAAGGCTTCGCATCCAGGACGATCCGGTCGCCGGACTGGAGGACGGGATCTTCCGCAACAGACAGGACGGATTCGCCCCGCAGGACGGAAGAAGGGACGAAACCTTCGCCGAAACCGGCCAGGGCTTCGGAAAGCCGCCGGCCGACAATGGCCGGATTGACCACTTCCCCGATCATTTCCACGACTTCCTCCACGGGTTCTTCCACTCCTTCACGGCCGGGATCCTCGCGGAAAAGACGGCGGAGCAGGATGACCACCAGCAGGATGACCAGGATGCCGACCGGGTAGGCGACGGCAAAGGCATTGGCGATCGCCGAAGAAACGGCCGGACGGTTCACCTCCTCAAGGAAAGTGCCGTGCGCGACATCATAATAGGTCTGCTGGGCCGTACCGAGGCCCGGCGTGCTGGTTGCGGATCCGGTCATGATGCCGACCAGGGTCGTGAGATCTTCCCGCGAGCAGGCGTATACGCCCAAGGTGCAGAGGACGGTCAGCAAGACCATCAGGATGGCCATCATATTGAGTTTCAAGCCCTCTCCCCGGAACGACGTAAAGAAACCCGGACCGGCCTGGAGGCCGATGGAAAACACGAAGAGCACGAGGCCGAATTCTTTGATGAAATGCAGGAACAGCGCGTCTGCCTTGACACCTGCGGCTCCGAACAGGATACCGACGAGCAAGATCCAGACGGATCCCAGGGAAATGCCCTTGATGGAGACTTTCCCCAGCAGCAGGCCGATGGCGATAATGAATGCCAGGACCATGATGGAATGCCCGGTACCGGACGAGAAGAAAAGGTCGTACATAGTTTTAACCAGATTCTGTGATCTTGGCACAAAGGTACGGCAAAAAAACGTACTTTCCGCCGAAAAGAGCGGAAAGAAGACCTGCGATTCTGCCCGGATTTGATTATATTTGCAAAAACCACTTCCCGATGAAACGCTTCCTCCCCCTCTTTTTCCTGGCCTGCCTGCTGCCGCTCCGGCTTTCCGCCCAGGAGCCCTATTCCGCAGAGGTACTCCACAAACAGGCACCGGTCGTCCCGGTCTACATGGTCTTTGCCGGCGATACCATCCGGTTCGACCGTCCGGACTACCGGGAAAGGATGGACCGGGAGTTGATCTCCTATACCTATATGCATACCAACACGACCCTGATCCTCAAGCGTTCGAAACGGTATTTCGAACAGATCGTCCCCATCCTCAAGGAATACGGGATCCCGGAGGACCTGAAATACCTGATGTGCATCGAGAGCAACCTGGATCCGAAAGCGCTTTCCTCCGCCGGAGCCGCCGGCCTGTGGCAGTTCACCAAGGCCACGGCACAGGGCTACGGGCTGGAGGTCGGCACCGAAGTGGATGAACGGTACCATATCGAAAAGGAGACCATCGCCGCCTGCAAGTTCATGAAAGACGCCCTGAAGACCTTCGGCAACTGGATGACCGTCGCCGCCAGTTACAACGCCGGCCAGGCCGGCATCCGCAAACGGCTCAGCGACCAGCGGCAGCGCAACGCCCTGGAACTCTGGCTGCCCGAAGAAACTTCCCGGTACATGTTCCGGCTGCTGGCCATGAAAATGCTTTTCGAGCATCCTGCGGCCTTCGGGTTCGACATCCCGCAGGAAGAGATGTACCCCTACATTCCCCCGAAAGAAACCGTCTCCGTATCCGGTCCGATCGAGAACCTGGTCGATTTCGCCGAGAAGCACAAGACAACGTACGCCCGCCTCAAAGGAGCCAACCTCTGGCTGCGTTCCGACAAACTGACCAACAAGAACAAGAAAACCTACGAAATCATCATCCCATGAAACGCTGTATTCTCCTGATAACGCTGCTTGCCATGACCGCCTGCCAACACGCGCGCCTGCCGCTGGTCGGAATCAGTTGCTCGCGCAACGCCAGCGGAGGTTCTACCCTCTCCGCCGCCTATTCCAACGCCATCGCCCAATCCGGCGGCATCCCCGTCATCCTGCCGACGGTCTCCGATCCGGCCGTCGCCGCCTCCCTGCTGGAGGAACTGGACGGGATCGTGTTCTCGGGCGGTGAGGATGTCGATCCGTCCCGCTACGGAGAGACTTTCTGGAACGAAACGGTTCGCGTCGACACGCTGCGTGACGTGAGCGATTTCCTGCTCGCCGAGGCGGCCGTCGCTTCCGGCAAGCCCATCCTGGCCATCTGCCGGGGCGCCCAGTTGATGAACGTCGTCCTTGGCGGCACCCTTTACCAGGACCTGCCGACCCAGGTCGCCGGGGTCATCGAGCACCGGGGCGATGTCCGGCACAAGATCGGCGTCGAACAGGGCAGCATCCTGTTCGGACTGTTCGGGAAAGATTCGCTGGAAGTCAACTCGTCCCACCACCAGGCCGTCAAGGATCCGGCCCCGGGCATCCGCATCACGGCCCATGGACCGGACGGCATCATCGAAGCCTACGAGACGCCGCAGGTGACGGCTTATCAGTTCCATCCGGAAAGGCTGGCCCGGGATGACGCCTCCTGGCTGGTACTCTTCCGGCAGTGGATCGGCGAAGTCCGCAAACGCCGATAGCCATGGCCTTCACGCCCTGGACGCTCGTCGTCGACGCCGGTATCGTTTCCGGCCTGCTCCTGCTCGGGAAACTCGCCCGGGCGAAACTGCCCTTCCTCCAGCGGCTGTTCATCCCGCCGAGCCTGCTGGCCGGTTTTGCCGGACTGATCTTCGGTCCAGGCTTGCTGGGCTGGCTGCCGCTTTCCGACCAGATGGGCAGTTACGCCGGCATCCTGATCGCCCTGGTCTTCAGTTGCCTGCCCCTGACCTCTTCCCGCCGGCAGGCGGGCGGTGGCAAGGTGGGCCGGATGTGGGCCTACTCCCAAGCCGGCATGCTCCTGCAATGGGGACTCGGCGGGCTGTTGGGCTGTTTCGTCCTCGCCCGGATCTGGCCGGTCGACGGGGCCATCGGCCTCAGCATGCCCGCCGGCTTCTGCGGAGGCCACGGCACGGCGGCAGCCCTGGGTGACGCCTTCGGGAAATACGGGCTGGAGGACATCCGCACCCTGGCGATGACCGCCGCCACCGTCGGCATCATCGCCTCCGTGGTCATCGGCATGGCCCTGATCCGCCGGGGCGCCGAAAAAGGCCAGACCGCCTACCTCGGCCGCTTCGAGGACCTGCCGCCGGAACTCCGCTCCGGCGTCCTGCCCAAGGAACGACGGTTCAGCATGGGCGTTGCCACCTTTTCCGCCATCTCGCTGGATTCCATGACCTTCAATTTCGGCATGATCGCCCTGATCACCCTCCTCGGCTACGGGCTCAGCAAGGGGATCGAGGCGTTGTGGCCGGCCCTGATGCTTCCGGTCTTCAGCTGCGCCTTCCTCGCCGGCATCGCCGTGCGGGCCGTGCTGCGCAAGACCCGCACGGACGACTACCTCTCCAAACCGATCATCGGCCATCTCAGCGGAGCCTTCACGGATTATCTCGTCGCTTTCGGCGTCGCATCGATCAAACTGGAGATCGTCGTGCAGTACATCGTACCGCTGACCCTCCTGCTGGCCGTCGGACTGGTCGCGACCCTGCTCTATGTCTTCCTGCTGGGACGCCGTTTCCACCGGACCGCCTGGTTCGAGAAATCCATCTTCACCTGGGGCTGGTTCACGGGGACCATGGCCATGGGAATCGCCCTGCTCCGGATCACGGACCCGGAGTCCCGGAGCGGTTGCCTGGACGATTATGCCTATGCCTATCTGTATATCGCGCCGGTGGAAATCGCCCTGGTCACCTTCGCCCCGGTCCTGTTCGTCCAGGGATTCGGCGGCTGGTTCTCCGTCGTCTGCGCCGCAGCCGGAGCAGCCATCCTCGTCCTCTCCCGCCGCAAGCGCTGGATCTGACCGCCTGCCGGGAGTCCGCCAAGGCGGCAAAGACAAAAAAGGTTGACCCGACGGGCCAACCTTTATTCATGGAGCGGAATGCGAGGTTCGAACTCGTGACCTGCGGCTTGGGAAGCCGCCGCTCTACCAACTGAGCTAATTCCGCATGATTGCATTGCAAAGATAGAAAAGTTTCGGAATCCTTGCAAACTTTCACGACGTAAAAAAGCCCCCGGCTGTCCGGAGGCTTTCAGAGACGCGGTGTCCTTACAGTTGCGCCAGGCAGGCGCGGACATGGGCTTCGATGGCCTCTGGCGAGTAATCGACCCGCTCAAACTTCTCGCCCGTGATGTTCTCGTACAGTTCGATGTACCGGTCCGTGATCCCGGCGACGACCTCGGGCGTCATTTCGGGAACCTGCTGGCCCTCCTGGCCCTGGAAACCGTTCGCCATGAGCCACTCGCGCACGAACTCCTTGGAGAGCTGCTTCTGGTGCTCGCCTGCCGCCAGGCGCTCGGCATATCCGTCCGCATAGAAATAACGGGAGGAATCCGGGGTATGGATCTCGTCCATCAGGATGATCTTTCCGTCCCGCTTGCCGAACTCATACTTGGTGTCGACCAGGATAAGTCCCATCTTCGCGGCGATTTCGGTACCGCGCTGGAAAATCGCGCGGGTATAGGCCTCCAACTGCTCGTAATCCTCGCGGGAGACGATGCCCTGGGCGATGATCTCTTCCTTGGAGATGTCTTCGTCGTGTCCTTCGGCGGCCTTGGTCGTCGGGGTGATAATCGGCTCCGGGAACTTCTGGTTCTCCACCATGCCGTCCGGCATCGGAACGCCGCAGATCATCCGCTTGCCCGCCTTGTACTCGCGCCAGGCATGGCCGGAAAGATAACCGCGGATTACCATTTCGACCTTGAACGGCTCGCACTTCAGGCCGACCGTCACCATCGGATCCGGCACGGCGACCTTCCAGTTCGGGAGGATGTCGGCGGTCGCATCGAGGAACTTGGCGGCAATCCGGTTGAGGACCTGGCCCTTGAAGGGAATGCCCTTCGGAAGGACGACGTCGAATGCGGAGATACGGTCGGAGACGACCATGACGAGATACTTGCCGTCAATGTCATAAACATCGCGGACCTTTCCCGTATACTTGCCCTGCTGGCCGGGGAAGGAAAAATCGGTTTTTACGATAGCATCCATATCTTTGTTCTGAATTTGATTCGGGACGGAGCCGTTACGGCCTTTCGGATGACAAAGTTAACCAAAACCGCCGGAATTCCGTACAGCCCGCGGCGAAGTTTCCGCAATTTTTTCATTTTTACCGTTTTAGATTTCGGGATTGTCGCAATGAAATTATAACTTTGCTTTCCGGAAACTAAAATCAATCAACCATATGAAGCGTTTTCTGTACTTCGCTGCGGCAGCCGCCATGCTGCTGGCCGCGGCCTGCAACCGCTACGAGAAAGTCGCGGGCGATCCGCTGGACACCCGGATCTACACCCTCGACAACGGGCTCAAGGTCTACATGACTGTCAACAAGGAGACCCCGCGGATCCAGACCTACATCGCCGTCCGCTCCGGCGGCAAGAACGATCCCGCCGACAACACGGGTCTCGCCCACTACCTGGAGCACATCATGTTCAAGGGCACCGAGCAGGTCGGAACGACAGATTATGCCAAGGAGAAACCGATGCTGGACCAGATCCAGGCACTCTACGACGTCTACCGGACCAAGACGGATCCGGCCGAGCGTGCCGCCATCTACCACCAGATCGACTCTGTCAGTTATGAAGCCTCGAAACTGGCCATTCCGAACGAATACGACAAGATGATGGCCCTGATCGGCTCCCAGGGTTCCAACGCCTTTACCTCCAGCGACGTCACCTGCTACCAGGAAGATATCCCCGCCAACCAGATCGAGAACTGGGCGAAGGTCCAGTCCGACCGGTTCAAGAACATGGTCATCCGCGGCTTCCACACGGAACTCGAAGCCGTCTATGAGGAATACAACCGCGGCCTGACCGACGATTCCGAGAAGGCCATGGTCGCCATCGACTCCGTCCTCTTCCCGCACCACCCGTACGGCACCCAGACGGTCATCGGCACCCAGGAGCACCTCAAGAACCCGGACATCACCGCCATCAAGAAGCAGAAAGCGACCATGTATGTCCCGAACAACTGCGCCGTCTGCCTCTCCGGCGACTTCGAGCCGGAAGAAATGCTGACGATCATCAAAAAGTATTTCGGAGACTGGAAGGCGACGGACAGCGTCCCCGCCCTCAACTATGAGCCGGAAAGCCCGATCACCGCTCCGGTCGAAAAGCATGTCTTCGGCTATGATGCCGAATTTGCCATGATCGGCTGGCGCTATCCCGGCGTACAGGACAAGGACAGCGAGATCGCCGAGATCGTCAGCGCCATCCTGTACAACCGCCAGGCCGGCCTGATGGACCTCGACATCGTCCAGGCCCAGAAGATGGCGGAAGCCCAGGCCATGGACTACGGCCGCACCGATTACGGCGAACTCCTGCTCATCGGCGTGCCGAAGACCGGTCAGACCCTGACCGAGGTCCGCGATCTGCTGCTGGCGGAAGTCGCCCGCCTGCGCGACGGCGATTTCGATGCCTCCCTCGTCGAAGCGGCCCTCAACAACTGGAAATCCGCCCAGATGCGCCAGCTCCAGACCAACCGCAGCCGCGCCATGATGTATGTCAACTCCTTCATCGGCGGCAACACCTGGGAATACGATGTCCGGAAGAGCGACAGGATCGCCGCCCTGACCAAGGACGACATCGTCGCCTGGGCCCGGAAGTATCTCGGCGCAAACAGCTATGTCATCGCCTACAAGCATTTCGGTCCGGATCCGAACGACCACAAGATCGAAGCCCCGAAGATCACCCCGATCGTCACCAACCGCGAACTCCAGAGTGCCTTCCTGCAGGACATCCAGAACAGTGTCCCGAAGCCGATCGAGCCGGTCTTCACCGACTTCTCCACGGACATGCAGCGCTTTGACAGCCAGGGTCTGGAAGTCCTTTACAAGAAGAACACGCTCAACGGCATCGCCAACCTCCAGTACCGTTTCGACCTGGGTTCCTACAACGATCCCGCCCTCGGACTCGCCCTCAGTTATGTCGGCTACCTCGGCACCCCGACCCGTACCGCGGAGCAGATCGCATCCGAACTCTACCGTCTCGCCTGCAGTTACAGCACGAATGTCAGCAGCGCATCCACCGTCCTCTCCTTCAACGGTCTGGGCGAGAACCTCGGAGAAGCGATGGCAATCGTCGAGGACCTGCTGCGGAACGCCGTCGCCGACGACGCCATCCTCGAGAGCCTCAAGGCCAATGAACTGAAGAACCGCGCCGACGCGAAACTCAACCAGCGTGCCTGCAACAGCGCCCTCAACGCGTATATCACCTACGGCCCCGAGTACATCCGCAAGACGACCCTGACCGACGCCCAGCTGAAAGCCCTCACCTCCGAGGAACTGCTCGCCAAGGTCCGCGGCCTGCTGGGCAAGCAGCACCGGATCCTCTACTATGGTCCGCAGGAGGCCGCCCAGGTCGGCGAGACCCTCGCTGCCGCCCATCCGGTCAGCGGTTCGCTGGAGCCCGTTACCAAGGTCCGTCCGCAGCGCCTGACGACGCCGGAAGCACAGGTCATCATCGCCCCGTATTCCGCACGCCAGTTCAACTACATCCAGTACTCGAACCGCGGTGAGAAACTGGATCCGGCCGCCCAGCCGGGCATCAGCCTCTTCAACGAATACTTCGGCGGCGGCATGAACGGCATCGTCTTCCAGGAGATGCGTGAATCCCGCGCCCTCGCCTACAGCGCCGGCGGCTCGATCGCGACCCCGTCCAGCAAGGACGATTCCTACAGTTTCTCCGCCACCATCGGTTCCCAGAACGACAAGCTCCGGGCTGCCGTGACCGGTTTCGACGAGATCATCACCGACATGCCGGAATCCCAGAAAGCATTCGACATCGCCAAGACCGCCATCATCTCCCGCATCCGGACCGGCCGCACGACGGGATCCGCCGTCCTGAACGCCTACCTGAACTGCGAGGAACTCGGCCTGACTGAACCGACCGACCGCCTCGTCTTCGAGAAGGTCCAGGGCATGCAGATGGCCGACCTGCTCGCCGTCAAGGACAAGTGGGTCTCCGGACGCACCTATGTCTATGGCATCCTGGGCGAGCCGAAGGATCTTGACATGGACTTCCTCCGTTCCCTCGGACCGGTCCGCATCGTCAGCCTCGAAGAAATCTTCGGTTACTGATCCAGTACATACTCGGTGACATTCTTGACACCGGGCATCCCGTAATAGGTCGCAAGGTCCCCTTTGAGGAAGACCTTGCGACCTTTGTTTCCAGGGTTTTTCACCATGTTCAGGGCGTCCCGCAAGGCACCTTTCTTCAGTTCGACGGACATGCAGGAGGCCTTGGAGGTCGCCGTCGTCTTGCCGGCGATGGCCAGGTTGGTCTCCGAAGACGACCCCAGGAACGGCGATGCGCATCCCACGATATAGCCGTAGACCCAGACGCCGGTCGCCCCCGTCTTTCCGCGGGCCGTGGCGACATCCATCGCATGGTCCTTGTCGGCACCGGTCGCCCGGTTGCCGCCGCCCTCGCCGATGACGAAAGCATCGCCGGTCCAGTTGCGGCTCGTATCGACCTGCACCGAGATGCGGCTGGAAGAGGATGCGGCGCTGCCGGGGACCGAGACTGCGACGGTCAGGATCTCCCGCGCCTCCAGTTCCCGGGTGTACAGGATGTCCTGCTGCCCTTCATTGTCGAGCATGACCGAGACGTTCCCGGGCTGGAAATAAGCGATCCGCTGTTCCCGGTAGGCATACTGCAGCCGGCCGTCCTCCGATTGGACGAAAAACAGGCCCTTCGGACAGGCCGTCAGGAAATCCGGCCCGATTTTCAGCCGGATGCCGGCATTCAGCTGGCGGCAGGTCAAGGCGACATCCACCGTCGCACCGGAACTGACGACGGCATCCTGGTCGTCGCCATACAGGGGCATGTCGAAAGCGGGTTTGGAGAAGGTGCAGGAACGGACGGACACCCGATAGGTCCCGGGGGCGACCGGAAGCGGATCGGGACAGTCGCCGAACAGGCCGTCGTAGATGGTCTTCCCGTCTTCATCCAGGACACGGAGGAGGAAGGCGCTGGAATCCGGCAAGTCGGCGGCCTTCGAGGAGGGACGGGTGGAAAAATGGATGACGAGGTTCCCGGGTTCGCGGGAAGAGAACAGGTCTTCGCAGGCAATGAGGAAGACCGGGAGGATGGCAAGGCCGATCCGTCGGAACAAAGGCTTCATGGCACAAAAAATTTCTTGCCGCCAAGATACGCAGCCGGCACGAAGGAGGAGAAAAGATTCAGAAATTAATTTGCCGAGCAAGTTCCGGCATTGCTCGGGAGGAAAGATTAAAAAAGTCTTTTCCTCGCATTTTGGGCCATTTTTCGATCGAAAGGTCGAAAATAAAAATCGAATAGAATAAAAAAACGAGGCAAACGCATCCCTGCGTCCGCCCCGCTACTTAACCTAAACTTAAACTATGAAAAACTTCATTGCAAATTTAATCAAAACTCTTGGAAATCAAAGTTTTTTTGAAAAAAATTTCAAGGGCCATGTTGCGTCACTTTCCGGCCGGACGGATTTTCGCATACTTCAGGAGGAGGATTTTTTCCCCGTACGTATCAAAGGCGATGGTGGCCTTCAGGTCGGACGGGCTGCCGGAAATCTCCTTGATGACGCCATAGCCGAAACGGTTGTGCTCGATCCGCATGCCGGCCTTCATGTCCAGGACGGACATCGGCACGAAATCCGGATCCGGCGTCCGCGGAGGAACCGTTACGGAAGGACGGACGACCCGGGCGGATGCCGCCGGTTTCGGTGCGGACGGACGAGAGGGTTCATAGGTCACTTTGCCCGATGTGCCGTATGGGGAGGGCCGTTCGGCGCCGCGAGGGCTGAAGCGGCCACCGAAACCGCCGAAGCGGGGCGATTCGCCGTCTTCGTCGGCAAACCGGTCGCGGGCCCGGAAATCCTCATCCCGCAAGGGATTGGCCAGATAGCGTTTGTCAATCTCCCGGAGGAAGCGGCTGGGGGCATTGGATTCGTGCTTTCCATTGCGCATTCGTGTCTGCGTAAAACTCAGTCCAACAGACGTTTTTGCACGGGTTAAGGCTACGTAGAACAGCCGGCGTTCCTCCTCGATGTCGGAAGGGGAAGCCAGCACGCCGCCGGAAGGAAACAGGTTTTCTTCCATACCCGCCACATAGACATATGGAAACTCCAGGCCCTTGGCGGAATGGACCGTCATCAGGGAGATTTTGTTGCTACTTTCTTCCTCGTCCACGTCGACGGCACTCAGCAGGGAAATATCTTCCAGATACTCGCCCAGCGTAACGACCGGAAGGTCGGAATCCGCCACTTCGGAACCGTCCTGCAGCGTACCTTCCGCCATCATTTCCTCCACATAGGCATTGTGCCGGTCCTCTACAAAACTCTTGACACTGTTGACCAGTTCCTCGATATTGGAAGCCCGGGACTGGCTCTCAATCGACATGTCTTCCTTAAAGGAGCGGTACAAGCCGGAGGCATCGGAAAGGCCGGCGGCAAGGGCATAGGCGTCTTTTTCGTTCCGCTGCGACCATACATTCAGGATCATGTCCCCGAAAGACTTGAGCCGGGTGACGGCCGCCGGTTTCAGTCCGAAGCGTTCCAGCCCTTCGGCATAAATGGCTTTCATCAGCGGGACGTTCAGTTCCCGGGCCGCAGTCTCCAGGGCCTGCAGCGAGGTGTCGCCGATTCCGCGCGCCGGTTTGTTGACAGCCCGGCGGAACGACTCGTCATCGGCAGGATTGACGGCCAGTTTCAAGTAAGCCATCATGTCCTTGACCTCGACCCGGTCGAAGAAAGAATGACCGGAATAGATCATGTACGGCAGGTTTCGCTTGCGCAGGGCTTCTTCCAAGGCGCGTGACTGGGAGTTCGTCCGGTACAGGACTGCGAAATCCGCATATTCAGCATGATGTTCCTGCATGGTCGAGATGATGGAAGATGCGATCAGAAGGGCTTCTTCCTGCTCGGTATAGGCCTGGATCAGCCGGATCTTCTCCCCTTCTTCCCCCTGCGAGAAGCAGTTCTTCGGAATCCTCCCTTCATTCTTGGCTATCAACGAGTTGGCCGCATCGACGATGGTCCGGGTCGAGCGGTAGTTCTGCTCCAGCCGGAAAATGTGCATGTCCGGGTAGTCCTGACGGAAATTGAGGATGTTCTCGATCTTGGCCCCGCGGAAGGCGTAAATGGACTGGCTGTCGTCGCCGACGACGCACAGGTTCCGGTGGGACTGGCTGAGTTTCTTGAGGATCAGGTACTGGGCGAAGTTCGTATCCTGGTACTCGTCGACCAGGATGTAATCGAAGCGGGCCGCAATGGATTTGAGGGCGTCCGGGTGGTCGCGGAGCAACAGGTTCATGTTGAGGAGGATGTCGTCGAAATCCATGACCCCGGATGCCTTCAGCAGCCGCTGGTACATGCCGTAGACCCGCCAGATGTCCGGTTTCTTGGCATGGGTGTCGTTCATCTTCGCCGCCGTGTTGGCCGCGTATGCTTCGGCCGTCACCAGGTTGTTCTTTGCCATGGAGATCCGGCTCAGGACATCCTTCGGCTTATAGACCTTGTCGTCCAGCTTCAACTCCTTGATGCAGCGCTTGACGGCGCTGGTCTGGTCGGAGGTGTCGTAGATCGTGAAGGAGGACGGGTAGCCCAGCCGGTCGGCGTATTCACGCAGGAAGCGGATGAACACGGAGTGGAAGGTTCCCATGTACAGGCGGCGTGCTTTCCGTTCCCCGACCATGGCGGCGATCCGTTCTTTCATTTCCGTAGCCGCCTTCTTGGTAAACGTCAGGGCCAGGATCCGGTCCGGTTCCCCGCCCCGCTCCAGGATGTAGGCGATGCGGCTGGTAAGCACGCGGGTCTTCCCCGAACCTGCTCCCGCGACGATCAGCACCGGCCCTTCCGTACATGTGACAGCCTCCCGCTGCCGGTTGTCGAGTCCCTCCAGGATTCCTCTTCCATTCTCTTCCTTCATCTCTTTCAATTTGTCTTGGAATAGGACGCGAAATTAAGAAAAAATGAGTAAATTCGCGGCGGATTAAAAGAAATTATTCTTTTATCCGAAAGCGATTTTTTATAACAAACTCACTCATAATGTCAAACAACATCAAACTCAGACGTGGACTGGATCTCCCGATCGCAGGAGCAGCAGCCCAGAAAGTCGGGAAGGTGGTCGCTGCTGACATTATCGCTCTGAAACCTACTGACTTCAAGGGCTTCGCACCGAGGCTCCTCGTCAGGGAGGGCGATAAGGTGTTGGCCGGATCGCCGGTCATGGCCGACAAACAGTCTGCTGAGATCCTCCTCACCGCTCCGGTCAGCGGAACGGTCGCCGAGATCGTCAGAGGCGAGAAAAGGAAGTTGCTTGAGGTCCGCATCAAGGCGGACGAGACCTGCGAGTACCTCGATTTCGGCGCCCACAACGCCGCCAAGATGAGTGCCGCCGATGTCCGGGATCTGCTCTGCAAGAGCGGTCTCTGGGCCGGTCTCATCCAGAGGCCTTACGGGATTCTCGCGAACCCCGCCGCCGAACCGAAGGCGATTTTCGTTTCAGCTTTTTCCACCGCACCGCTCGCTGCCGACACCGAGTTCACCCTCCGCGATGAACTCCAGAACATCCAGGCCGGCGTCGACGCCCTCGCAAAACTGACCAAGGGCGGCGTGCATTTCTCCATCAACGCAGCAACCTCTTCCAGCTCTCCGTTCCACAAGGTCGAGCATGTCATCATGCACGAAGTGAGCGGCAAGCACCCGGCCGGCAACGTCGGTATCCAGATTGCCAACATCGACCCGATCCAGAAGGGCGAAACCGTCTGGACCGTGTCCCTGCTGCTTCTCGCCGCCATCGGCCGCCTCTTCAACACGGGCAAGGTCGACCTCCGCAGGAAAGTGGCCCTCACCGGTCCCGAAGCGAAGGATCCCTGCTACGTCGAGGCGCTCCCGGGCACCCCGATGAAGGCTTTCGCCGGTTATTATGACAACAGCAAGGGCGATGTCCGCTTCATCAGCGGCGACGTCCTCAGCGGCACGTGCGTCGGTGAAGACGGCTCCCTCGGCTTCTTCGACGACCAGGTCACCTTCCTCCACGAAGGAACCGAGCGTGAAATCCTCGGCTGGGCAAAGCCTTTCCGCTTCAACCAGTTCAGCGCGACCCGCACCTACTTCTCCTGGCTCTGCCCGGGCAAGAAGTACAACATGGACACCAACGTCCACGGCGGTCCGCGTGCCTTCGTCGTCTCCGACCTGTACAACAAGGTCCTTCCGATCGACAACTTCTTCCCGGTCTACCTGATCAAGGCCTGCCTGGCCGGCGACATCGACAAGATGGAGAAGTTCGGCATCTATGAGGTGCTCCCGGAAGACCTCGCCCTCTGCGAATTCATTGACCCGTCAAAGAATGACATCCAGGAAATGATCCAGAACGGTATCGACCTGATGATCAAGGAAATGGCATAAACAGACAATCGTTATGGAAGAAAATAAAGTTCAGCCCGGCCTTTTTGAGAAAGGCGGCAAATTCGGATTCCTGCACTCGACTGTCGATGCCTTCGACACCTTCCTCCGCGTTCCGGGCACCGTCACCCGCAAGGGTGCCCATGTCCGCGACTCCGTCGACCTGAAGCGAGTCATGATCCTCGTCGTGATCGCCCTTGTTCCCTCCGCCCTGTTCGGCATGTGGAACGTCGGCTATCAGCACAACCTGGCCACCGGTGCCACTACCGGATTCTGGGGAACCTTCTTCTACGGCTTCCTCAAAGTCCTTCCCCTGTTTATCGTATCCTACCTGGTCGGTCTCTTCATCGAGTTCGCCGGCGCCCAGATCAAGGGCGAGGAAGTCAACGAGGGTTACCTCGTCTCCGGTTTCCTCATCCCGCTGATCGTCCCGGTCGACACCCCGCTCTGGACCCTCGCCATCGCGGTCGCCTTCGCGGTCCTCTTCGGCAAGGAAGTCTTCGGCGGTACCGGTATGAACTTCCTCAACCCGGCCCTCCTGACTCGCGCCTTCCTCTTCTTCTCCTATCCGTCCAAGATGTCCGGTTCTGAAACCTGGATTTCCCTCGGAAAGGGACAGATGATCGACGGTGCCACCGGTGCGACTCCGCTTTCCTTCATCGGTGACGGCTTCGACGCCCTGACCGGCGCCAGCGTCCAGTACGGAACCAGTTTCATGGACTTCTTCCTCGGAACCATTCCGGGATCCGTCGGTGAGACCTCCGTCGTTGCCATCCTGATCGGTGCGGTCATCCTCCTGTGGACCGGCGTCGCCAGCTGGAAGATCATGTGCTCTTCCGTCATCGGCGCCCTCCTGGTGGGCTGGATCGGCAACGTCTGCGGCGCTACCGACATCCCGGCTTACTACCACCTCGTTCTCGGCGGCTTCGCCTTCGGTACCGTCTTCATGGCGACCGACCCGGTGACCTCCGCCCAGACCGAATGCGGCAAATGGATCTACGGCTTCCTCATCGGCGCCCTCTGCGTGACCGTCCGCCTGTGGAACCCGGGTTATCCGGAAGGCATGATGCTCGCCATCCTCCTGATGAACACCTTCGCCCCGCTGATCGACTACTGCGTCACCGACAGTGCGATCCGCCGCAGGGCCAAGAAAGTAAAGGTCGCTTAAACGGATAGAAGTATGAATACGAACAACAATCTCTATACTGTCGTATATTCCGCCATCATCGTCATCGTGGTGGCAGCGATCCTTGCATGGGTATCCATGGCCCTCAAGCCGAAGCAGGATGCCAATATCAAGGCCGAGACCATCAGCCAGATGCTGACCGCCGCACAGTTCTCCACGAAGGAGGACCTCGCCAAGATCAGCAACGACCAGGTTCTCGAAGAATACTCCAAAGTGATCAAGGAAGCGTTTGTCGTCGATGCCCAGGGCCAGAAGGTCCGCGACCTCGACCTCGCCACCCGTGAGCTGGCCGACGGCCTCAAGGCCCAGAACACCAACCTCAAGAAGGGTGCTGCCGTCGAACTTCCGGTCTACATCTTCAACAAGGACGGCAAGAACGTGACCGTCGTTCCTGTTTACGGTGCCGGTCTCTGGGGCCCGGTCTGGGGCTATGTCGCCTTCGACGAGGACCTGAAGACCATCCTCGGTGCCTATTTCGACCATGAAAGCGAGACCCCGGGTCTCGGTGCGAAGATCAAGGACGATCCGTCCTTCCGCGCCCAGTTTGAAGGCAAGACCGCCGATTTCGCGGCGGATCCTGTCTTCGCCATCCGGAAGAACGCTGCCGGTTCCAACGAGGTTGACGCCATCACCGGCGCTACCATGACCTCCAAGGGCCTCGGCGAAGCCATCGGCAAATGGTTCGAAGCCTACAAGCCGTACTTCATGGCCCACGCCATCGTGCCGCAAGAGGCTCCCGTCGAGGAAACTGTTGAACAAGAAATGAATGAGGAGAACTAAGTTATGGACGCTAAAATCAAAGAAACCATCCTGAATCCGATTCTCAAGGGGAATCCGATTACCGTCCTCGTTCTGGGTATCTGCTCCGCACTGGCGGTTACCGTCGAGCTCAAGGGCGCCCTTGTCATGGCCCTCTCCGTGACCATCGTTACGGGCCTGTCCTGCCTCGTGCTCTCCCTGCTCCGCAACACCATTCCGAACCGCGTCCGCATCATCGTGCAGCTCGTGGTCGTGGCCCTGCTTGTCATCCTGGTCGACCAGATTCTCAAGGCCTACTCTTATCCGATCGAGAAGCAGCTCAGCGTCTACATCGGCCTGATCATCACCAACTGTATCGTCATGGGCCGTATCGAGGCCTTCGCCCTCGGCAACAAGCCGTGGCCGTCCTTCCTCGACGGTATCTTCAACGGTCTGGGTTACGGTCTGATCCTGGTCATCGTCGCCTTCTTCCGCGAATTGCTCGGCAGCGGCACCCTGTTCGGCCTCCGCATCATTCCGGAGTCCTTCTATGCCGCCGGCTACATGAACAACGGTCTTGTCATCCTTCCTCCGATGGCCCTGATCCTGCTCGGCTGCATCATCTGGGTCCAGCGCAGCATCCAGAAGGACCTGCAGGAGAAATAACATCTAACACCGCAAGATTATGGAATATATCAGCTTATTCGTAAAGTCAATCTTCGTTGACAATATGAT